>CADEEH010000102.1 GCA_902826305.1 uncultured Burkholderiales bacterium | reverse complement strand
CGCAGGCGCGTAGCTCAGCTGGTTAGAGCACCACCTTGACATGGTGGGGGTCGTTGGTTCGAGTCCAATCGCGCCTACCAGATACAGCAGGTCGATCGAGTCAAGGGCTTGGCGGTTTCGCCAAGCCCTTTGTCTTTCGGGTTACGGAAGTGTACGCGCAGGTTCCGCTGCGCCCGCCCGCCGTCGTCGGGTGGACACATCAGCGAGCTGGGTGCGCCGACGAACAGATCGGGAACGGCAGTTCCCGATAGCTTCGTCCGGGCTGCCATCGCAGTACCACCCAGGGACGTCGACCGACAGATCGGGACCGCGGCCCAGGGCAGCAGACACGCCAGGGAGCCCAGTGGTCAAGGTTTCGAGAAGGCAGTTCGTTTCCGCGGTGCCTGCCGCCTTCGCCGTCGCACCGATCCTGTCGGCGTGTTCGTCGGCCTCCGACCCCGGGGGGTACGAAGCTGTCGCTGCAGACACCTGGCGTACCGGCCCTCTGGCCGGCGTCGCGGGCGCGGCGCTCACGCGGGAACTGGTGCACTGCGCGACGCTCGCTCCGTCGAGCCACAACACACAATGCTGGAAGTTCACGGTCGAGGCCAAGGCCATCACGATCCGGCCCGATTGGGCGCGGCGATGTCCCGCCGTAGACCCCGACGATCACCACATGTTCGTGACCCTGGGCTGTGCCGCCGAGAACCTGGTGCAGGCAGCACTGGCGCACGGCCTCGTCGGGGCAGCCGGCTTCGACGCCGCCGCCGACCTCGTGCGGGTGACACTCGCGCCTGCCCTCGCGGCAACGTCACCGCTGTTCCGGGCCATCGCGTCGCGGCAGTGCACCCGTGGCGACTATGACGGCCAGCCGCTGTCCGGTGATGACCTGAAACTGCTGGAGCGGGCGGGCACGTCCGACGGCGTGCGCCTGCTGCTGTTGACTGATCGTCCCGCGATGGAGCGTGTGCTGGAACACGTGGTTCAAGGCAACACCGCCCAGCTGGCGGACCCGGCCTTCGTCAGTGAGCTCAAGTCCTGGATACGTTTCAACGGCAGCGACGCCGTACGCACACGGGATGGCCTGTTCAGCGTGTCCTCGGGCAGCCCCGCCATCCCGGCCTGGCTGGGCGAGCTGGCCTTCGGCAGGTTCTTCACCGCCAAGGGCGAGAACGAGAAGATCGCGCGCCAGGTGCGCAACTCGGCGGGCATTGCCGTGTTCGTCGCCGAGGCGGCCGACAAGGCCCATTGGGTGGAGGTGGGTCGCGCCTATGAGCGCTTCGCGCTGCAGGCGACGGCGCTGGGTGTCCGCAATGCCTTCCTGAACCAGCCGGTGGAGGTGGCTGCAGTGCGATCAACCTTCGCCACCACGCTTGGACTCACGGGTCGGCGCCCCGACCTCGTGGTGCGATTCGGCCGTGGGCCGACGCTGCCGCGGTCATTGCGCCGGCCGGTCGAGGCGGTGATGGTTTGAAGTTCGTGGGACACTCGGGAGAGCGGCTCCGCCACGTTCCAGGCGCACGTAGACCAGCGTCGCCACCGCCAACGGACCGAGGTAGTAGATCGCGCGGTAGGCCAGCAGCGCGCCGAGGATCTCGTTCTTCGGCAACTGGCCGGCGAGCAGGGTCACGAACACCGCCTCGAGCACACCGACGCCGGCGGGTACATGGGTGATGACTCCGGCCACGGCGGCGACCAGCAGCACCGCGAGCGCCGCGCTGAAGTCGACACGCCACTGCAGCAGGGTCCAGACGATCGCGCCGATCAGCAGCCAGTTGCCGACGGCGACCAGCAACTGCAGCAGCGCCAGCTTCAGCGACGGCAACTCGACGTGATGACCGCGCAGGGACCACGCCCGTTTCGGCGAGAACGCGCAGGCGAGCAGGTAGCCGATGGCAAGCGACAGCAGCAGGGCGCCGAGCACACGCAGCGAAGTGCCGGACAGGCGCCAGTGCGCCGGCGGGTCGAACGGATGGAGCAGGAACACACAACCGGCGAGTGCGAGGTACCCGAACCAGTTGGTCCACATGCTGAACGCGATCGTCCGCGTGATGCTGCCGTCGTCGACACCCTGGCGCGAGTACAGCCGGTAGCGGAATCCGAGTCCGCCGACCAGCGAGCCGAGGTTCAGGTTGAACGCGTAGCTGACGAACGTGGTCGCGACGATACGCGAGGTCGCGAGCTCGAACCCGACCTGGGCCCGCGAGACCAGGTCATAGGTGCTGTACAGCACATGGCTGGCGAGTGCGAGCGCCACCGCGATCGCCAGGTGGCCCTTCGGCAACGCGTGGACCGCCTCGCCGACCTGGCGCCACTCGATCTCGCGCGCGTTGTCGACCAGCAGCCATCCGACGACCGCGAAGAAGACGACGGTCAGCGTCCGCTTGATCCGTGACCAGCCGGCGTGCCGCGTCGTCGTTTCAGCTTGCCTCGGGTCGGACCCCGCGGCCGACGCGTCACCGACGGCTGTCGGGGGATTCAAGCCACCTCCGTCGAATCCGAAGCACGCAGCGACCGGACGCGCGGTCGATGCCGCGGCAGCCCGTGCGCCCAGCGCGGGAAGTGACGCAGGAAGTGGAACACGATCGCACTGCGCAGCGCGTGCCAGGGGCGCGAGACCGGCAGTTCGTCGGCCCGGACCTCGCGGCACTGTTCGCTGATCAACTGCTCGAGCCGCTCGGCAAGGGCCGCGTTGAATCCGCGGTCGCGGATCATCACGTTGGCTTCCAGGTTCAACGACAGACTGAGCGGATCGAGGTTGCTCGAGCCGATGGTGGCCCATTCGTCGTCGACCACCGCGACCTTGCCGTGGTAGGGACGCTCGACGTATTCGTGGATCCGGATCCCGGCCCGCAACAGGTAGCTGTGCAGAAGCGCCGGCGCCGAGCGTGCGATGGCGATGTCCGGCTCGCCCTGGAGCAGGAGCCGGACCTCGACCCCGCGGCGCGCGGCTGCCACCAGGTCGCGCAGCAGGCGGTAGCCGGGGAAGAAATAGGCATTGGCGATCACGACCCGGCGGCGCGCGAGACGGATCGCGGTCCGATAGTGCAGTTCGATGTCGTTGCGATGCCAGCGGTTGTCCCGGGTGACGAGCATCACCTGCGCCGCGCCGGCGCCGTCCGGCTCGCTCGACAGCGCCTGCGCATGGATCCGGCGCAACCAGCCCCGGTCGGGCTGCGCCCGGTGGACCGCACCACGGGCGAACGTGCCGATCGTGGTCACGATCGGTCCTTCGATCTCGACGGCGCAGTCTTCCTTCGCCTCGGGCCCGAAGTCGGCGAGGTGGTCATGTGAGAAGTTGATGCCGCCGACGAACGCCAGCCGATCGTCGATGACGGTGATCTTGCGGTGCATCCGCCGCAGGAAGTTCGGGCGCCAGTGGAAGATCTTCTTTCCCGGATCGAAGACGTGCAGGCACACGCCCGCCGACGTCAGCTCGTCGCAGAACACCTGCGGCAGGAACGCGGAACCCCAGCCGTCGATCGTGAGGTCGATCCGGACCCCGCGCGCTGCCGCGGCCAGCAGCACACGTTTCAGTTCCGCCCCGACACGGTCGTCGAACAGGATGAACGTCTCGATCAGGACCTCGCGCCGTGCCGATTCGATCGCAGCGAAGACCCTGGGATAGAACTGTTCGCCGTTGGCCAGCAACTTCACGTGGTTGCCTGCGATCCAGTCGCCGCCGCGTGCGGCCACCGCCTCGACGACGCGGCCGGCACCGGGAAACGGGCGTCGCCCGCCGACCGCCGCGGCCGACCGGACCGAGGGATCCGGCGCGTTCACAGCCGGATCTCCGCGGCCAGCGGCGCGTGGTCCGACAGATGGCTCCAGGGGCGACGCGGCAGCACGAACGGGCTGTGGCCGCTGGCGCGACGGACGTAGATGCGGTCGAGCTGCAGCACCGGAAACCGGGCGGGGAACGTCCGAGCAGCCCGCCCGTCGGCCGTGACGAACACTTCGTGCAGCCCGACCGCGGCGAGCACACGATGCGCGCGGCAACGCCAGTCGTTGAAGTCGCCGGCCACGATCACGGCTTCTTCGCGCGGGATGCCGACCTGGAGCAGATGGACGAGCAGCCGAAGCTGCACCTGTCGATGCGACTCGAGCAGGCCCAGGTGCACACAGATCGCGTGCACCTCGTCCGGCCAGCCGGGAATCCGCAACGCGCAGTGAAGCAGCGCCCGCGGCTCCCGTCCGACCAGCGAGACATCGAGATTCTGGTGACGGACGATCGGAAAGCGGGACAGGATCGCGTTGCCGTGATCGCCGTCGGGATAGATCGCGTTGCGTCCATAGGCGAACTGCGGCCAGAGCTGATCGGCCATGAACTCGTACTGCGACATCGCGGGCCAGTTGGCGATCCGCTCGCCGTGTCGGTCATGGGTTCCATGGACTTCCTGCAGGAACACGACATCGGCGCTGACGGCCCGGACCGCTTCGCGCAGTTCGTGCAGGATGAAACGTCGATTCAGCGGACCGAATCCCTTGTGTGTATTGACGGTCAGGACTCGCAGCGACCGTGACGAGTCCGACATCGGCGCGCCTGGTTGAACCGCCCTACGGTGAACGGGGCACGACTCGCGGAACACGTCGCGGCGGATGTGCGACGGCCGACATCACATCGCCCCGGATGCCGCCCTCGGAACGCAACTGCCGTGCCCGGGCATCAAGGCCACCTCGGCACCCTCGAGATTCCCCGGAACCCCGGGCATGCGGCTTGCGCCACGAGGTGCGAGGCCCGTTCGCCACTGTCCGACGGCGTGCCTGATCGAGTCTGGTGATACCGGGGCCTCGCCCCCTCGTCCAAGGAGCGTTCATATGAATACGTATCAACGACTGGCCACCGCGACCCTGGTGGGTGCGATGGTCCTGGTGTTCGCCGCTACGGCGCATGCGCAGCAATCGACACCCAGCGACGGTGCCACCGGCAGGCCGGCGCCCGGTGCCGCGACGCCGTCCACCGGAGCGCCCGCGCGCACCGTGGTCAGTGATGCCGACGCGAACCACCCGCTGAAGATGGTGCGGCTGTCCGAACTGGACGGTGTCGATCTGTACGACGCCGGCAACAAGAAGATCGGCGAGATCGACGAGGTGATGGTCGATTCGAAGACCGGTGCGATCCAGCAGGTGATCCTGCAGACCGGCGGCATCGCCGGCGTCGGCGGCACGAAACATGCCGCGATGCTGTCGGACCTGAAGCTGTTCAGCAAGGCGGCCGACGACAACGAACCGGCGAAGGCGACGGTGGCCAAGGGAGTGGACGGCATGCCACCGGCACCGAAGGCGGCCAAGGACTCCGGGCACGTGACCTCGGACGCCTACCTGGGCATGGACATCGTCGACGCCTCGGGCAAGAAGGTCGGCGAGGTCGAGGATGTGGTGGTCGACCTCTCCACCGGCCAGGCCAGCTACGCGCTCGTCGAGTTCGACCGCTCGTGGTCCCCGAACGACAAGCTGTTCGCCTTCAAGCCGTCGGAACTGTCGCCTGCCAATGGCGGCAAAAACCTGCAGGTCAAGGCCACACGCGAGTCCCTGGAACGGATGCCGAGCCTCGACAAGAAGGCGCTCGACAAGTCGGATCTGTCGCGGATGCCGATGTCGACGCGCTGAACGTCCCGGCAAGCGGTCGGGCGGCTCGGTCCTTCAGCCGGGCGGCCGCCCGGTCGCACCGCCGAATTCCTCGTAGGCCTGCAGTGCGTGGGCGGTATACGTCGGATCGCCGGGCGCCAGACCATTCCGGATGATCGGACACGCAGTGTCCGCACGCCGGTGACCGGCATCGCTGATTCTTCGCCGCCGATCGTCCGCGGCGGGCCGGCAGGTCACTGCGGGGCCTCGTGTCCCTCGTCCTCGGGATCGTCGAGCCGTTTCATGTTCTCGACCAGGCGCAGCATGTAGTGCAGCGCATGGGTCATGTCGTTGATCGAGAAGCCATCGAGTGCCTGCTCGTAGTAGCCGCTGATCTTGGGCCGGGCGAGAACCTCCCAGACGTGGCGCCCGCTCCGGGTGAGACTGACCCTGCGTGAGCGTCGATCCCGATCATCCACGGTGACGGCGACATGGCCGTCGCGTTCCAGCCTGCCGATGACTCCCGACAGGTTCTGACGGCTGACCATCAGGTAACGCGCCAGTTCGCCGATGTGCATGCCGTCGCGCACGTGCCTGCGCGACAGGGCACCCAGCACCGCCCAGCGTTGTGTCGACAGGCCTTCGGCCTCGACCGCACGCGTCCCGGTTTTGTGCAACATGTTTGCGCATTGATACAGCCGGAAGAACAGCCGGTTGGCCATGTCGTTCCTGGTCGATGGACGAATGCTCAAGCGGGGGGTCTCCTGTTCCGGCGGGATCGTGGGCTTGTGCCCAGGCGGCATCGACGATAAGCTATGTCAACATATTGACGTGTGTGCGCGGGCACTGCAACGTTGCGCTGCAACGTACGTCCCGACATACGCCACACAACAACTCGAACCAGGGGGAGACATGCCGCGTTTCGCGGATCGGACGGTTGTCGTCACGGGCGGCGGCGGCGGAATCGGTGGCGCGTGCTGTCGCCGATTCGGCGCGGAGGGCGCGAAGGTCGCGGTTTTCGATCGCGACCTGGAGGCGGCCGAGGCGGTTGCCGGCGCGGTCCGCGCTTCGGGCGCAACCGCCCAGGCATTCGTCTGCGACATCACCGATCGCGCCGCGGTCGACGCCGCGGTCGCGGCAGCCGAGTCGCAGCTCGGCCCGATCGACGTGCTGGTCAACAACGCAGGCTGGGATGTCTTCCTGCCGTTCACCAGGACGGAGCCGGCCCAGTGGGAGCGGCTGATCGCGATCAACCTGGTCGGTGCGCTGCACATGCATCACGCCGTGCTGCCGGGCATGGCCACCCGGCGCAGGGGGCGGATCGTCAACGTGTCCTCGGACGCCGCCAGGGTCGGTTCTTCCGGCGAAGCCGTCTATGCGGCCTGCAAGGGCGGTCTGGTCGCGTTCTCGAAGACCATCGCCCGCGAGCACGCGCGCCACGGCATCACGGTCAACGTGGTCTGCCCGGGCCCGACCGACACCGCACTCTTCGCCGAGTACAAGCAGGGTGCCGGCAATCCCGAGAAGCTGATGGAGGCCTTCACCCGCTCGATTCCACTCGGCCGCATCGGGCAGCCGGACGATCTGCCGGGTGCGGTGCTGTTCTTCGCCAGCGATGACGCGGCCTACGTGACCGGCCAGGTGCTCAGCGTCTCCGGTGGCCTGACGATGAACGGATGAGGATTGAAGATGAATTTCGAGGACATCCTGTACGAGGTCCGCAACGGTGTGGCCTGGATCACGATCAACCGCCCGGAGAAGATGAATGCGTTTCGCGGCACCACCTGCGACGAGATGATCAAGGCGCTGAACAAGGCCGGGTACGACCGCGGCGTCGGCGCGATCGTGCTCGCCGGTGCGGGAGACCGGGCTTTCTGCACCGGGGGTGATCAGTCGGCGCACGACGGCAACTACGACGGCCGGGGCACGATCGGGCTGCCGATGGAGGAGTTGCACGACACGATCCGCAACGTGCCCAAGCCGGTGATCGCGCGCGTGCAGGGGTATGCGATCGGCGGCGGCAACGTGCTGGCCACGATCTGTGACCTGACGATCTGTTCGGACAAGGCGATCTTCGGCCAGGTCGGGCCGAAGATGGGTTCGGTCGATCCGGGGTACGGCACCGCGTTCCTCGCCCGTGTCGTCGGCGAGAAGAAGGCGCGCGAGATCTGGTACCTGTGCCGCCGCTACTCCGGCCAGGAGGCGGTCGCGATGGGACTGGCCAACAAGTGTGTACCGCACGAGCAACTGGACGCGGAGGTCCAGGCCTGGGGCGAGGAGCTGTGCGAGCGCAGCCCGACGGCGCTGGCGATCGCCAAGCGCAGCTTCAACATGGATACCGCGCACCAGGCCGGCATCGCCGGCATGGGGATGCTCGCGCTGAAGTTGTACTACGACACCGACGAATCGCGCGAAGGCGTGGCCGCGCTCAAGGACAAGCGCAAGCCCGAGTTCCGCAAGTTCGCCAAGTAGGAGGTCGGGCGTGAATCCGTACCTCGACGAGGATCTGCTCGCGCTGGCCGACCACACGCGCCGCTTCGCCACCGGCGAGGTGGCGCCCGGTTTCCTGGAGCGTGATCACACGCGGGTGCTCGACCGTGGGCTGATGCGGCGGATGGGCGAGATGGGGTTCATCGCACCGGAGCTCCCCGAGTCGGCGGGCGGGCAGGGGCTGGGCAGCCTGGCCGCCGGCGTGATCCACGAGGAGATCGCCCGTGCGGACCTGTCGATCTCCTACATCAACCTGCTCGCGTCGCTGAACGGGCAGATCCTGTCGCACCACGGCCGCCCGGAGGTCGCGGGCCCCTGGCTGCGCAGGCTGACGGCCGGCGAGGCACTGGTCGCGATCGCACTGACCGAACCGAGAGGCGGCTCGGACGCGGCCAACCTGAGGCTTCGCATCGAGCGCCAGGATGGGCACTACGTCATCAACGGCGAGAAGACATCGATCTCGGCCGCCGACCAGGCGGATGCCACCATCGTCTTCGGGCGTACCGGCAGCATCGAGTCCGGCGCACACGGCGTGACCGCACTGCTGGTGCCGATGCAGACGCCCGGCATCACCACCGGCCGCTTCGACTGCCACGGCCAGCGTGCCATCGGCCGCGGCTCGATCTTCTTCGAAAACGTCCGCATCGCGGCGGATCACCGGCTCGGCGAGGAGAACAAGGGTTTCGTCCAGGTGATGCAGGGTTTCGACTTCTCGCGCGCGCTGATCGGTCTGCAGTGCCTGGCGGTCGCCCGGGTGGCCCTCGAAGAGACGTGGGCCTACGTCGCCGAGCGCGAGGCGTTCGGCAGGCCCCTGTCGGCGTTCCAGGGCGTGTCCCACCCGCTGGCCGATCTCGACACCCAGGTCGAGGCGGCGCGGCTGCTGAGTCTGCAGGCGCTGTGGCTGAAGGATCGAAACCTGCCCCACGGCACCGAGGCCGCGATGAGCAAGTGGTGGGCACCCAGGCTCGCCTATGACACCGTGCACCAGTGCCTGCTGTCGTTCGGTCACGGCGGCTATGACCGCGGGCCGATGGAACAGCGGCTGCGTGACCTGCTCGGCTTCCAGATCGGCGACGGCACGGCGCAGATCATGAAGACCATCATCGCGCGCGCCCGGGCGGGCCGCGCGGCGGTTCCGGCCTGAACCGGGCGGCCTTTCCGGCATCGGCCGCATGAACGTGCCCAGCGACCCGGCGGCTCCGTTGCTCAGCGCCAGCGGCCTCACCCTCGAGTTCAAGGGTGTGCGGGCGCTGAACAAGGTCGGCTTTTCGGTCCGGCCTGGGGAACTGTTCTCGATCATCGGTCCCAACGGCGCCGGCAAGACGTCGCTGCTCAACTGCGTGTCAGGCCGCTACCAGCCCACGCAGGGCACGATCGATTTCGACGGCCGGCGGATCTCCGGCCGCCCGCCCGCCGTCCGCGCCCAGCTCGGCATCGCACGCACGTTCCAGAACCTGGCATTGTTCGCGCACATGTCGGTGATCGACAACATCAAGGTCGGGCGCCATCACCTGATGAATCGGGGCTTCCTCGCCGGTGGCCTGTACTGGCTGACCGGTGCCCGCGACGAGGAACTCGAGCATCATGCGGCGGTCGAGGAGGTGATCGACTTCCTCGAGATCCAGCACATCCGCAATCGCCAGGCCGGCACACTCGCCTACGGCCTGCGCAAGCGGGTGGAACTGGCGCGCGCCGTCGCCGCGCGGCCGCGGCTGCTGCTGCTCGACGAACCGATGGCCGGCATGAACCTCGAGGAAAAGGAGGACATGGCGCGTTACATCAACGATCTGTCGCGCGAGTGGGGCGTGACCATCGTGATGATCGAACACGACATGGGTGTGGTGATGGACATGTCGGACCGGGTGATGGTGCTGAACTTCGGCGAGAAGCTCGCCGAGGGACCGCCCGCCGAGGTCGCCGCGGATCCCGAGGTGCGGACCGCCTACCTGGGCGCGGAAATGGCCGGCGCATGAAGTCGACGCTGCCGCATCGCCTGGCCGACAACGCGGCGCGATGGCCGCAGGCGATCGCCGCCCGCGAGAAGACACTCGGGCTGTGGCGTACGTTCAGCTGGGCGCAATGCCTGCACGAGACGCGTGCACTGGCGCTCGGGTTGCGCGCTCTCGGGGTCGGTGTCGGCGATGTCGTCGCCCTGCTCGGCCAGAACAGGCCGCACTGGGTGTTCGGCCAGATCGCCGCACATGCCTGCGGCGCGCTCAGCCTGGGCATCTATCGGGATTCGATGGCCGACGAGGTCGGCTTCCTCGTCGAATACTGCCAGGTGCGTGCGGTCCTCGTCGAGGACGAGGAGCAGGTCGACAAGCTGCTCGACCTCGGCGAGCGGAGCTCCGGTGTCCGCCTGATCGTCTACGCAGATCCGCGCGGAATGGGCAAACACAGGGTGGATGGCGGCGATCCCCGGCTGCGTACGCTGGCCTCGGTGGTCGAACTCGGCAAACGGGTGCTGCAGGACGATCCCCGCGCCTGGGACGCGATGCTCGAGGTGCTCGATCCGACGGCGGTGTGCATCTTGTGCACGACCTCCGGCACGACCTCGCAGCCGAAACCGGCGATGCTGGCCGCGGCCGGATTCCTCGACCACGCGACACAGATGCTGGCGGTCGACCCGCGTACGCCGGACGAGGAGTATGTCTCGGTGCTGCCGTTGCCGTGGATCGGCGAGCAGGTCGCACTCGGCCAGTGGCTGATCGCCCGCTTCCGCTTCAACTTTTGCGAGGAAGTGGAGACCACGGCCGCGGACCTGCGCGAGATCGGACCGACCGCGATGCTCTGGCCGCCGCGCGCCTGGGAGGCGACCGCGGCCGACGTCAAGGCGCGGATGATGGATGCTTCGCCGGTCAAGCGGGCGCTGTACGAGTTCGGCATTCGGCTGGGCTACCGGGCGCTCGACCGGGGGCGGCGCTCGTGGCTGTCGGATCTGGTGGTCGGACGCGCGTTGCGCGACCGCATGGGCTTCTCGCGCCTGGTGTCGGCGACCACCGGCGGCGCGCCGCTGGGACCGGACGTGTTCCGCTTCTTCCGCGCCATCGGCGTGCCGCTGCGACAGGTCTACGGCCAGACCGAACTGTGCGGCGTCTACGTGATGCATCGCAGGGACGAGGACGCGGGCACACCGGACTATGCGACCGTCGGCAGGCCGCTGCAGTACGTCGACCTGCGCATCGAGAGTCCGGACCGCAACGGCCTGGGCGAGGTGGTGGTGCGCCACCCGGGCATGTTCGTCGGCTACTACCGCAACGACGAGGCGACCCGGGCCGACCTGCGCGACGGCTGGCTGTACACCGGCGATGCCGGCATCCTGCGCGAGGACGGCGAACTGGTCGTCGTCGACCGGGTCCGCGATCTGGCGCGCCTGGCCAACGGCGACGCGTTCTCGCCGCAGTTCGTCGAGAACAAGCTGAAGTTCAGCCCCTACGTCGGCGAGTGCGTGGCGATCGGCCAGGATCGCGAGTTCGTCGCCGCACTGATCTGCATCCGCTATTCGATCGTCTCCAAGTGGGCCGAGAAGAACCGGCTCGCGTTCACCACCTACTCGGATCTGGCGGCCCGCGACGAGGTGGCCGCGCTGCTGCGCGAGGAGGTCGCGACGATCAATGCCCAGCTGCCGGCGGCGCAGCAGGTGCGCCGCTTCTACCTGCTCTACAAGGAGCTCGATCCGGACGACGGCGAGCTGACCCGGACCCGCAAGGTCCGGCGCCACACGATCAACGAACGCTACGGCTTCCTGATCGATGCACTCTACGAAGGTCGCGCACTGGTCGAGGTCGACACGACGATCACACTGGCCGACGGTCGCAAGAGCCGGATCGCGACACGCCTGAAGCTGCAGGAACCGGCACGACCGGCGTCCGGACGAGGGGAGAACGCATGAAGACCGGGCTGCTGCTCCAGTTCGCCATCAACGGCCTGATCATCGGCACGTTGTACGGCATGGTGGCGATGTGTTTCGTGCTCGTGTTCAAGGCGTCTCGGGCGGTGAATTTCGCACAAGGCGAGTTCCTGCTGGTGGGCGCCTGGACCTGCTGGGGTTTCATGAACACACTCGGCGTGCCGTTCTGGGCCGGGTTCCTGTTGACCATGGTGGCGATGGCGTTGCTCGGCGCACTGATCCAGGCGGTGGTGATCCGGCCGCTGATCGGCGAGCCGGTGATCTCGGTGATCATGGTCACGATCGGCATGTCGGTCGTGTTGCGCGGGATCACGTTGTGGATCTTCGGGCCCGAACCGAAGAGTTTTCCGGTCGGCGCCGCCGGCGGCACGGTGAACCTAGCGGGACTGAACATCGAGACCGTCTACCTCTGGGGCACCTGCGCGGCGGTGGTCGGCATGGTCGCGTTCGCCTGGTTCTTCAAGTATTCGCGACTGGGGCTCGCGATGCGCGCGACCGCGTTCGATCAGCAGGTCGCCCAATCGCTGGGTGTGTCGATCCAGCGCATCTTCATCGTGTCGTGGGCCATCTCGGCGCTGGTGTCGGGTGTCGCCGGCGTCGTCGTCGGTGTCGTCAACGGCATCTCGCCGGGCCTGTCGCTGTTCGGCATCAAGGTGTTCCCGGCGGTGATCCTCGGCGGGCTGGATTCGATCGTCGGTGCGATCGTCGGCGGCATCATCATCGGCCTGCTGGAGAATCTCGCCCAGTTCGTCGATGGGGAGTACCTGCACTGGGGCAACCTGTACGTGGTCGCCCCGTTCTACGCGCTGGTGCTGGTGCTGATGCTGCGCCCGTACGGCTTGTTCGGCACCAGGGACATCGAACGGATATGAGGGCGCGATGAGCACCGGCGTCAGCCGTCGCTGCGGCGACTTCCGCACCCGCTACGACCAGGAGACGACCTGGTTCCCGAGCCCACGCTCGGCGGCGGCCTGCGCGGTCGGCCTGCTCGCGCTGGCCCTCGCGCCGGTCGTCCTGAAGGCCTACGGGCTGACGCTGCTGATACAGATCGGCTACTTCGGTATCGCCGCGCTCGGGTTGAACCTGGTCACCGGATTCACCGGGCAGATCTCGCTCGGGCATGCGGCGTTCTTCGGCTTCGGTGCGTTCTGCTCGGCGTGGCTCAACAACCGCCATGGCGTGCCGGTTCTGCTCGCGATGCCGCTGGCGGGTGTCGCCACCGCGATCGTCGGCCTGGTGTTCGGCGCGCCGGCGGCGCGGATCAAGGGGTTGTACCTGGCGATCGCGACGCTGGCGGCGCAGTACATCCTCGAGGACTTCTTCAACCGGGCGACCTGGTTCACCGGTGGCGCGGCCGGCGCGAACGCGAATCCGCCGGTGCTGTTCGGCTGGCAGCTCAGCGGCGACACCCGGTATTTCTACCTGGTGCTGGTGGTGCTGGTGCTGATGTTCGCATTCGCCGCGAACCTGATGCGCACCCGCGACGGGCGTGCGATGGTCGCGGTGCGCGACCACTACCTGGCCGCCGAGATCATGGGCATCGCGCTGACCCGGTACCGGATCCTGGCCTTCGGGCTCGCATCGTTCTATGCCGGTGTCGCCGGCGCGCTGATGGGCCACTACATCGGCTTCGTGTCGACCGAGAGCATCAACATCCTACTGTCGGTCCAGATGCTCGGCATGATCATCATCGGCGGCATGGGTTCGATCATGGGATCGCTGATGGGAGCCGCTTTCATGGTGCTGATGCCCGAGGCGGTCGAGGCGGTCTTCCATGCCACCGGACTGATTTCGGCGGGTGCCGACAAGGGACTGGTCTACCTGAAAGAGATCTCGGTCGGCGCGGTGATCATCCTGTTCCTGGTCTTCGAACCCGACGGGCTCGCGCATCGGTGGCGCCAGACCAAGGCCTGGTGGAAGCTCTACCCGTTCTCGCATTGATGACGCCCAGGATGAGCGACGCCCCCGAAGCGACTTCGACGCCTCCACCCGCGGGTGGAGGCCGCCAGCGGACGGGCGGAGCCGGATCCTCCGTGGCGCCTGGTTCATCCCACTTTCACGCGTCGAAGCGACTCGGTCGGCGCGGTTCGGCAGCGGTTCGATCGACAACTTCATGGAGACACGGATGAAACGCAAACATTGCCACCCCCGGATGCTGTTGGCCACGGCCGCCGCCGTCGGCGTCATGGGCGCCGCGCAGGCGCAGACCGTCGTGATCGGCTCACTCGACGACCTGACCGGCCCCACGTCGGCAAACGGCAAGGACTTCGCCGCCGCCAAGGCCGATGCGGTCAAGTGGATCAACACACACGGCGGCATCAACGGCAAGACGCTGGAGATGATGTCTTTCGACTACTCGTACAAGGCGCCGGTGGCGGTCACCACCTACAAGAAGTGGATGAGCGAGACCACCCGGCCGCAGGTGATCTACGGCTACGGCACTGCCGATACCGAGGCGTTGTCGGCGATGGTCAACACCGACAAGGTCGTCTATCTGTCGCACAGCTTCTCGGCCAACCTGACCGACCCGACCGGCGGCAGCAAGCAGGTCGAGCGTCCGACGCCCTACAACTTCTTCCACGGGCCGAGTTATTCGGACGGCTGCCGCGCGCTGGTGCAGTGGGCGGCCGGCGATCACAAGAAGAAGGGGGGCGAGGGCAGGGCGAAGTTCGTCTACATGGGTGACAACCATCCGTATCCGAACTCGGCCAAGGAAGCCTGCATGGCGTACGCGGGCAAGCTGGGCATGGAAGTGCTGCCGGTGATCCAGTACACGATGGCACCGGCCGACTTCAAGGCCCAGTGTCTGTCGCTGAAGGAGACCGGTGCGCAGTACACCTACCTGGCCAATGCGGCCAACGCGACCATCGCGCTGCTCAAGAGCTGCGCCACGGTCGGTGTGAAGACCCAGTACCTGACCAACATCTATGCGTACTCCGAACCGGTGATGAGTGCGATCGGCGAGGCTGCCGAGGGTGTGATCGCACCGATCCATGTCGCGCCGTGGGGCAGCGATGTGCCCGGCATGGCGCGGGTGCGCGAGATCGCCGGCGCCGAGCCGAAGTCGACGTTCTACATGGCGGCGCTGTGCACGGTGATGTACCTGCGCGAGGCACTGATCACCGCCGACAAGTCGGGCGGCATCACCGGCGAGAATGTCCGCAAGGCGATGTATGCGAAGGGCGACTGGGTGCCCGAAGGCCTCGCCGGTGTCTGCGCCCCGGCCAACTGGACCGACAAGGATCATCGCAGCGTTGCCGAGGTGCCGGTGTTGCAGGGGACGATGGCCGGTGGCAAGCCGGGCTGGAAGCGGCTCGACGTGATCAAGCTCGGTCGCGAAGCCGAATGGTTCGGCCGCTGATCGCCCGAGGAACGGATCCCAAGTGATCGCCGCGACCCCGCAGGACCCGGCGCCGTCTGGACCCGCCCTCGACGTCCAGAACATCGAGGTGGTCTACAGCGATGTGGTGCTGGTCCTGCAGGGGGTCAGCCTGGTCGTGCCGCAGGGACGGATGGGCGCGCTGCTCGGCGGCAACGGCGCCGGCAAGAGCACGACGCTCAAGGCGATCTCGGGCCTGCTCGGAACCGAGGATGGCGAAGTGACCCGCGGCTCGATCCGCTTCGAAGGCGAGCCGATCCAGGGCCGGTCGCCGGACGCGATCGTCCGCCGCGGCGTGTTCCAGGTGATGGAGGGGCGGCGGATCATCGAGGACATGACGGTGCGCGAGAACCTGCGGATGGGCGGCTACAGCCGGGCCCGGGACCCCGGCGCCGACGAGTACGAGATGGTCTACGGCTACTTCCCGCGACTGAAGGAACGCACCGGATTGGCCGGGTACCTGTCGGGCGGCGAACAGCAGATGCTCGCGATCGGCCGCGCGCTGATGGCCCGGCCGAAGCTGATCCTGCTCGACGAACCGTCGATGGGACTGTCGCCGCTGCTGGTGCACGAGGTCTTCGAGATCATCGCGCGGATCAATCGCGAGCAGGGCATCTCGATCCTGCTGGTCGAACAGAACTCGCGCATGGCGCTGTCGGTCGCCGATGCCGGCTACATCATGGAGAACGGCAAGATCGTCCTCGAGGGCAGCGCCGACGAACTGCGCAGCAACGACGACGTGCGCGAGTTCTACCTCGGGCAGGGCGGCGACGAGCGCAACTTCCGCAACCTGAAATCGTATCGGCGGCGCAAACGCTGGCTCTGATCCCGTGCGGGCGGTATCGCCGCCGGACACCCGCCTGCGGGTTCCGTCACGGGGATCTGCATCACGAATCGCGTCCCCGCCTCCTGCTGATGGTGTCCCATTCGTCCGGGGGCCGCGCCTGCTGCTGATGGTGTCCCACCCATCCGGGGTCCGCGCCATGTTCCTGCCCGCCGGTCCGACCCGCGGCGCCCGCGGTGCCGGCCTGTCCACTCGTCGAGGGATCGTCGGGTCCGATACCATAGCGGATTGCCGACCCCCCGCCTGCCGCGCGCAGGTCATGGAAACCGACGTCCCGATGATCAAGATCACGCTTCCCGATGGCTCGGTCCGCACCTTGGAGCGGCCGTTGACGATCGCCGAACTCGCGGCCTCGATCGGCCCCGGCCTGGCCAAGGCCGCACTCGCCGGTCGCATCGACGGCCGGCTGGTCGACACGTCGACCACGATCGAGCAGGACGCGCAGGTGTCGATCATCACGGACAAGTCACCCGAAGCGGTGCAGGTGCTTCGGCACTCGACCGCACACCTGCTGGCGGCGGCAGTCAAGCAGCTGTTCCCGGAGGCGCAGGTCACGATCGGCCCGGTGATCGACGACGGCTTCTACTACGACTTCTCGTACAAGCGGCCGTTCACACCCGAGGACCTGGAGCGGATCGAGGCCCGGATGCGGGAACTCGCGTCGCGCGACGACGTGGTCGTGCGCGAGGTCTGG
This sequence comes from uncultured Burkholderiales bacterium, assembly GCA_902826305.1. Lineage (GTDB taxonomy): Bacteria > Pseudomonadota > Gammaproteobacteria > Burkholderiales > Burkholderiaceae_E > CADEEH01. The sequence goes on along the minus strand of CADEEH010000102.1, from coordinate 622 downwards.
CAACGCGACGACGCGGTCCGTTTCTTCGAGTCGATCGGCGAGAAATACAAGGCGCAGCTGATCGCCTCGATTCCGGATGGTGAGCCGATCGGGCTGTATCGGCAGGGCGACTTCATCGACCTGTGCCGCGGTCCGCATGTGCCTTCGACCGGCAAGCTGAAGGTCTTCAAGCTGATGAAGCTCGCCGGCGCCTACTGGCGCGGCGATTCGCGCAACGAGATGCTGCAGCGGATCTACGGCACCGCCTGGGCGCGCAAGGAGGACCAGGAGGCCTACCTGCATCGGCTCGAGGAGGCCGAGCGCCGTGACCATCGCAAGCTCGGCCGCGAGCTGGACCTGTTCCACCTGCAGGACGACGCGCCGGGCATGGTCTTCTGGCATCCGAAGGGCTGGGCGTTGTGGCAGCAGGTCGAGCAGTACATGCGGCGCATCTACCAGGACCACGGCTACCAGGAGATCCGCTGTCCGCAGATCCTCGACCGGTCGTTGTGGGAGCAGTCGGGGCACTGGGAGAACTACAAGGACCACATGTTCACGACCGCCTCGGAGAACCGGGACTACGCGGTCAAGCCGATGAACTGCCCCGGCCACGTGCAGATCTTCAAGTCGATGCTGCGCAGCT
>CADEEH010000101.1 GCA_902826305.1 uncultured Burkholderiales bacterium | reverse complement strand
CCAGCACCCGCTCGTTGAAGGCGAGGATGCCGATTTCACGATTCAGGAAGCGAGCAGCGACGGGCGCGACGACCCCCGCCTTCAGGGGCGTATCCATTGCCGCCACTGTGACCGCGCCGGATGACGACTTGATGACGAAACCGTCCGGAATGGAGCAACCGTCATAATCGGGGGTCTGATCGGACTTCATCGGGGTACCAATGTCGGGCAAGTCGCTGCTCGCCGCAGTCGATCTGGGATCCAACAGCTTCCGGCTCCTGATCGGCCGTGTCGAGTCGAACCGGATCGGCGCACAGATCCTGCCGCTGGACAGCCTGAAGGAGCCGGTCCGGCTGGCGGCCGGCCTGGATGCCAAGGGCCAGCTGGACGCCGATTCGCAACGTCGGGCGCTGGGCGCACTGTCGCGTTTCGCCGAACGGCTGCGATCGTTCCGACCCGAGGCGGTCCGGGCGGTGGCCACCAACACGTTGAGAGTAGCCCGAAACGGTCGCCATTTCCTGGGCACCGCCGAGGCGGCGCTGGGATTCCCGATCGAGGTCATCTCGGGACTCGAGGAGGCACGGCTGATCTACCTGGGCGCCGCCCACGCGCTGCCCCAGGACGGTCTCGACCGGCTGGTGGTCGACATCGGCGGCGGATCCACCGAATGCATCATCGGGGCCGACTACACACCCGCGCTACTGGAGTCGGCCGGCACCGGCTGCGTGACGCTGACCCAGCGCTACTTCCCGAGCGGCGCGGTCGATGCCGAATCGTTCCGCCACGCCTGTTTCCACGCCCGCGACGTGTTCGCGCCGATCGCGGCCACCTATCGGCGCCGGGGCTGGCAGTACGCGGTCGGCACCTCGGGATCGGCGAAGGCGCTGGCGCAACTGTGCCAGCTCAACTTCGGCGTCGACGAGCTGAACCGCGACGGGCTGCGCGGCATCCTGGACGCGCTGCTGGCCGCGGGCCATATCGACAAGCTGCGGCTCGAAGGGCTGCGCGCGGATCGGCGACCGGTACTGGCCGGCGGGCTGGCGGCGATGTTCGCGGTGTTCGAGGAACTCGGCGTCGATTCGATGCGGTATTGTCCGGCGGCGCTGCGCCAGGGGGTGTTGTACGACCTGCTCGGTCGCGACGCGGGCGCCGACATGCGCGAGATCACGGTCGCGCAGATGGTCACGCGCCACGCGGTCGATGTCGCCCACGCGAACCGGGTCGTCGACAGCGCTCTCGCGCTGTTCGACCAGGGCGCCCGCGGCGCGGCCGAACTGCTGGCGCACCGGCGTGACCTGTTGCGCTGGGCGACGCGGCTCGCCGAGATCGGCATGACAATCTCCCACGAGGACTATCACAAGCACTCGGCGTACATCGTGTCCAACGGGGACATGCCCGGCTTCTCGCAATCGGAGCAGGCGATGATGTCGCGGGTGGCGCTGGGCCAGACCGGGGGCCTGCGCAAGCTGAAGGGGCTGGTCGCCGACGAACTCGAGTGGCTGATGGTGCTCTCGCTGCGCCTGGCGACGATCCTGCATCGACGCCGCGACGACGACGTGCCGCCGTCGCCGGCACTGTTCTTCCGGCGCGGCAAGGTCCGGGTCGAGATGGCCGGCGCCTGGGCCAAGGCACACCCGCTCACCGACGAAAGCCTCGAGAACGAGGCGGCGATCTGGCGCGACGCCGGCGTGTTCGAGGAGTTCAACTACCAGCGGATCTGAGCGCGGCGGCCGATGCCGGGCCGAGGCGTCGGCCGGTTCAGGCGACGGCGGCTGCCAGGCGGGTGTGTCGATCGGTCGTGCCGACCGCGAGCCCGGGAGCGAAGCGGCGACGATAACGCCCGGCCAGCAACGCCAGGTCCAGCAGCAGCGGGAAGTCCGCGCAGCCGAATTCACGGTCGCGATGGGGTTCACCGAGCAATCGGGCGCCGGTGCGCAGGTATGCCTTGAGCAGCGGCGGCGCGACCGGATCGGCAACGGCGGCGATCTGCTCGATCGGCAGCCGATCGCGTGGCCAGACCCGGTACTCCTCGGGTGCATAGTGATCGGTGCGCAGGCGATGGAACAGGCCCGCGGCCAACGCGCCGCCGTCATCGAGCGACACACTGGCACAGCCAATCAGGAACCGGTGGTCGGTGCGCGACAGCATCTCGCCGAGCCCGCTCCACAGCAGCAGGATCGCCGCGCTGCCGCGATAGTCCGGGTGCACACACGATCGGCCGAGTTCAACGATCCGCGGCCGGATCGGTTGCAGCCGCGTCAGCCAGAACTCGCGCTCGGTGTACAGGCAGCCGAGCAGTCTCGCCTGCTCGGGCAGCAGGACCCGGTAGGTCGCGACAACCCCTTCGGTGCGCAGGTCGCGGACGACCAGGTGCAGGCAGAACGGGTCGAAGATGTCGTGGTCGATGCCGTGTGACCCGAGCGGCGCGCCGAATTCGCCGCTGAACACCCGGTGCCGCAGTCGTTGCGCCTGTTCGATCTCGGCCGGACCGGTCGCCAACGACACCTCGAGAGTGCCGGCCCTGGCGAGCACCATGCCGCGGAAGACTTCCGCCGGCGTGTGATCAGCGACTGCAGCCATCTCGTGTCCTCCATCACAGGTGGACCCGAGTGTCGGCGGCGCCGGTTGTGGGGGTGTGACGCGGCGATGAAGGATCGATGACCGCGCCGGGCGGACGCGAGCAGCGCTGCACGCGTGCGCTCGCGGACGGCTTCAGGCGAGATCCGGTCCGAGCACCGTGCGCAACGTGACCTCCAGCCCGTGGCCGCGGTCGCGGACGACGAACCACCAGATCGCGCCCTTCTTCACGCTCCAGCCGCGCTCGCTGCCGGTCATCAGGCGGCAGGCGAGCTGGCCGAGTGTCGGCTGGTGACCGATCAGCAGCACGTTGCCGGCGGTCGCCTTCGGCCCTTCGGGCCATTCGATCGCCTCCAGGTGGTCGGCGACCTCGCATTCGGGTGCCAGACGATCGTCGGCACGGATCGGCCGGCCGAGCGCCTCGGCGGTCTGCAACGTGCGCCGCGCCGGGCTCGAGAGCACCAGGCACGGGTCGGGCAGGTGCTTGCCGAGCCAAGCCCCCATCTGCGCGGCCTGTTTGCGGCCGCGCGGCGTCAGGATCCGATCGAGGTCGGGGGTCGTGTCCTCGGCCTCGGCATGCCGCCAAAGGATCAGGTTCATGACGGCACCTGCGGCTGTTCGGCCTGCAGCCGGTCGTACTTGGCCATCAGTTCCTCGCGTGTCTCTCGCCAGGCCGGATCCAGCGGGATGCAGGCGACCGGGCACACCTGCTGGCACTGCGGCTCGGGATGATGGCCGACACATTCGGTGCAGCGCCGCGGATCGATCCGATAGATCTCCGGGCCCATCGAGATCGCACCGTTCGGGCACTCCGGCTCACAGACATCGCAGTTGATGCACTCGTCGGTGATGATCAGCGCCATCGAGGGCTCACTGGTTCGGACCGCCCATCTGCGACAGCTTGCGCCGCAGCCAGGCCTCGACCGACGGGAAGACGAACTTGCTGACGTCACCGCCGAGCAGCGCGATCTCGCGCACCAGGGTGCCGGAGATGAACTGGTACTGGTCGGTCGGGGTCATGAAGATCGTCTCGACCTCGGGCATCAGGTGCCGGTTCATGCCGGCCATCTGGAACTCGTACTCGAAGTCAGAGACCGCACGCAGGCCGCGGATGATGACGGTGGCATTCTGTTCGCGAACGAACTTCATCAGCAGGCCCGAGAAGCCCTGGACGTCGACGTTCGGATAGTGGCCGAGCACCTCGCGGGCGATCGCGATCCGTTCGTCGATGCCGAAGATCGGATTCTTCGCACGGCTGTGGGCGACCCCGACGATGATCCGGTCGAACAGCTTGGACGCACGACGCAGCAGATCCTCGTGACCGCGGGTCAGCGGGTCGAACGTCCCGGGATAGACGGCAACGGCCATCGGCTGGTTCCCCCTTCGGTTGCCTACCTGTATTCCAGCAGATGATAGTGGACTTGTCCGGCGCGGCCCATCCGCAGCAGGGTGAAGCCCCATGCCGCCGCCTGCTCGTGCGCAACCGGGGATTCACTCTCGACGTAGACCTTGGCCCCCGGCACCAGCACCTCGACGACCGCCGGCATCACCCGCCGGATCCAGTCCTCGTGGAACGGCGGGTCGAGGAACACCAGGCCGAAACGGCGACCTGCCAGATGCAGGCGACCGAGCACCTCGATCGCGTCCGCGGTGAGCACCTCGACCCCGCTCGGGTCGAGCCGCGCCAGCACCGACCGGATCGCCTGCGTCAGCACCACCCGGCTGTCGACGATCACCACCGAACGCGCACCACGCGACGCCGCCTCCAGGCCGAGCGCGCCGCTGCCGGCGAACAGGTCGAGCGCGTCGACCCCCGCGAGCGCCTGGCCGAGCCAGTTGAACAGGGTCTCGCGCACCCGGTCCGGCGTCGGCCGCAGGCCGGGCAGGTCCGCCACCGGCACCACCGTGCGCTTCCAGCGCCCGCCGACGATCCGCACGCGGTTCGGTGGTCGCGACGGCATCGGTGTCGTCGACTCTCGGCGAGAGCGGGCTGGCGCGATGATCCGGACCGCCGTTCGCGGACGAATCCGGACCCCGGATCAGCGCGGCGGTGCCGCGTCGTCGGGCGGCCGCGCCGCCGGCGCGCGTCCGGCGGGTGCGGCACCCGCGCCGCCGCCGCTGCCGTTGCCGACCACCACCGTCACCATCCGCGCCGGATCGACCCGGCGCCTGAACGCGTCGCGGACCTGCTCGACGGTCACCGCCTCGACCCGTCGGGTCCACTGGTCCAGATAGTCGAGCGGCAGGTTGTAGAAGCCGATCGTCGCCAGGTTGTCGAGGATCTTGCGATTGGAATCGATCCGCAGCGCGAAACCGCCGACCAGGTTCTGGCGCGCGCCGTCGAGTTCGGCGGCGGTGGGGCCGTCGCGCACGAATGCCGCCAGCGTCTCGCCGACCACCGACAACGCCACGTCGGTCTGGCTCTTCTGCGTCTGCAGCCCGATCGTGAACGGACCGGGCTGCATCTGCGGCGCGAAGTACGAATAGACGCTGTAGGCCAGGCCGCGCTTCTCGCGCACCTCGTTGTACAGGCGCGAGACGAATCCGCCGCCACCGAGCACGTAGTTGCCGACGAACAGCGGGAAATAATCGGGATCACCGCGCGCGAGCGCGGGCATGCCGATCAGGATGTGGCTCTGCGAGGCCGGATGATCGATGCGCCGGCTCTCCCCGGCCGCGAGCGGCGCGACCACCGGCAGCAACGGCGCCTCGGCGTCGCCGGCGGGCAGCCGCGCGGTCAGCCGCTCGGCGATCCGCTCGGCATCGGCCCGATTGATCGCGCCGATGATCGACACCACCGCGCGCCGCGCGGTGAACAGGCGCTGGTAGAAACGCTCGACGTCGTCGCGACCGATCGCGGCCACCGACTTCGTGTCGGGTTCGACGCCGTACGGATGAGCCGGATACAGCAGCTTCGCGAACGTCCGTTGTGCGATGTTCTCCGGCTTGGTCTCAGCTTCACGCAACGCATGCACCTGCCGATCCTTCTCGCGCGCGAGCACCGCGGCCGGGAACGTCGGCCTGGCGATCACCCGCTCGAGCATCGTCAGCGCCTGCTCCATCTCGGGTTCGCTGGTCAGCGTGCGCAGCGACACCGACGAGCGATCGTCGCCGGCACCCCCGCCGCGCTGCGCGCCGACCTTGGCGAACCCTTCGGCGATCGCGGTCTCGTCGAGACCGTCGGCGCCGCGCGCGAGCATCGCGTTGGTCACCGAGGCGAGGCCGGCCTGCCCGGGTGGATCGAAACGCGAGCCGGCATCGAAGTCGATGCTCAGGTCGAGCATCGGGATCGCATCGGCGCGCACGAACAGCACCTTGGCACCGGTCGACGTGCGCCAGTTCTCGATCGGCAATGCCGCGTGGGCTGTCGAGGCGACGATGAAGGTGGCGACGGCGACGATCGCGCCGATCACCCGCCACGACAGCAGACCCGGGGCGGGTGCCGCGTGGTGTCGGAAATCGATGGGTTGCATGCTCTCGGCCCGGTTCAGTGCTTGAGCCCCGACGGCGGCGGCTTGCGTTCGCCGATCGGCTGCGGCAGCAGGTTGACCACGGTCAGCGCGTCGTCGCCGAAGTACTTGCGGGCGACTGCCTGCACCTCGGCGGCGGTGACCGCGCGGATGCGCGCGAGGATCCGGTCGGCGTCGTCGTGGCGCAGGCCGATCGTCTCCAGTTGACCGATCTCCATCGCCTGCGCCATCACCGAATCGCGCTTGTAGATCTGCGAGGCTACGTACTGGGTCTTGATCCGGCGCAGTTCGTCCTCCGCGACACCGTCCTTGGCGATGCGTTCGATCTCGCCGCGCAGCGCGCGCTCGAGTTCGTCGCTGGCCTTGCCGTCGGCCGGCGTGCCGTCGAGCACGAACAGCGCCGGACCGCGTGTGGTCATGTCATAGCCGGCACCCGCCTGGTTGGCGATCCGGGTGCTGCGCACCAGGTTGCGCGTGAACCGACCGTTCTCGTCGGCATCGAGGATCGCCGACAGCACCTCGAGCGCGAACGGCTCGGTGTCGCGCTCGACGTCGCGCAGTGCCGGCACGTGGAACCCCATCATCAGGTACGGGTTCTCGGCCGGCGCCTTGACGGCGACCCGCCTGATGCCGCGCTGCTCGGGCTCGGGCTGCGGCTTGCGCGTCGGCAGGTCGCGACGGGCCGCCTTGCCGTACGTCTGCTCGGCGAGCCGGAACACCTCGTCGGGCGACACGTCACCGGCGATCACCAGCGTGGCGTTGTTCGGCGCATACCAGTGGCCGTACCAGTTGCGGGCGTCGTCGACCGTCATCGACTGCAGGTCGGCCATCCAGCCGACGGTCGGTGCCCTCACCGGCGAGGCAACGAACGCGTTGGCCATCATCTGCTCGTAGACCTGGGACTGGGCACGATCCTCGGTGCGCCAGCGCCGCTCTTCCATCACGACCTTGATTTCCTTCTCGAAGTCGCTGGCGGTCAGCACCAGCCCCGACATCCGGTCGGCCTCCAGCGTCATCACCTCGGTCAGCCGGGCGGCGGGAATCTGCTGGAAATACCCGGTGTAGTCGCGTGAGGTGAACGCGTTCTCGCGTCCGCCGTACTGCGCGACACGTCGCGAGAACTCGCCGGCCGGTACGGTCTTCGTGCCCTTGAACATCAGGTGCTCGAGCACGTGGGCGACACCGGTCAGGCCGTTGACCTCGTCGATCGAGCCGGCCCGATACCAGACCATGTGCACGACGGTCGGCGCGCGATGGTCCTCCTTGACGACGACCTTGAGGCCGTTGGCCAGCGTCCGCTCGCTGACGGTCGCGTGGACCGCGGGCGCGGTCAGGCAGGCGAGCAGCCAGAGGACGGGGACGGTCAGCCGCCGGACCAGGCTGGAGGGCCGCGGCGCGGACGGAGCGAAGTGTCGGCGATCAGTCATCGGTGCGGAGGTCGGAACCTGTCTCGAAACTGTTGCGCTCCCGAGGGCGCATCCCTGGTCAGCGTACCACTCGGTCGCCGGCGCCTCGTGCACAACCCGGGGCCTGCTCGCTACGTCCTCGGATAGGTTCTAGAATCGAACGAGCAGCGGGCATGACGAGCGTCCGAGTCTACCGCGCCCGCGTGAGTCGATCGGATCGACCCCAGGCGCCCTGGATCAACGCTCCCACGGCCGGTCCGAATGACAAGCCGGCGCCCCCCGATCGACCGGCACCCCCTCCGATCCCACGATGTTCGGTTTTCTCCGTCGAAAGAAAGACAAGGCCGCGGCCGCGCAGGAGCCGGCGCAGCCGTCAGCGGACACGACGAGCGTGCCGGTGCTCTCGACTGCGCCCGAGCCGGCTCCGGTCGCCACGACACCGGCACCCGCGACGCCGGATCCGGTCCCGCCCGCCGTGCCGTCGATCGAAGCCGGCGTTGATGTCATCGGTGCAAAGCCGCAGCCGGTGCCGGCACCCGGCCGACCGATGCCGGCGGCTTCCGCCGCGTCGATTGCCGTGCCGGTCGATGAAGTCACCGGTGCCGACGGCGAAGCCGCGGCGGTCAGCGCCGAACGTCGCGGCTGGTTCGGACGGCTCAAGCAGGGGCTGTCGAAGACCCGCTCGAACCTGACCGGCCTGTTCGTCAAGGTCACCATCGACGAGGCATTGTTCGAGGACCTGGAGACCGCGCTGCTCGCCAGTGATGCCGGCTTCGATACCACCGAGTACCTGCTCGACGCGCTGCGCACCCGGGTCAGGCAGCAGCGTCTGACCGACGGCGAACAGGTGCGCCAGGCGCTGCGCACGCTGCTGGTCGAACTGCTGACGCCGTTGGAAAAACCGATCGACATCGACGCCGCCGAGCCGCTGGTGATGATGATCGCGGGGGTCAACGGCGCCGGCAAGACGACCTCGATCGGCAAACTCGCCCACCACCTGCAGCGCGAAGGCAAGTCGGTGCTGCTGGCCGCCGGTGACACGTTCCGGGCGGCCGCCCGGGAGCAACTCGCCGAGTGGGGAAGCCGCAACAACGTGCAGGTGATCGCCCAGGCCGGCGGGGACCCGGCCGCGGTGGCGTTCGATGCGGTCAATGCCGGCATCGCACGCCGCACCGGCGTGGTCATCATCGACACCGCCGGACGCCTGCCGACCCAGGCCCACCTGATGCAGGAACTGAGCAAGATCCGGCGCGTGGTCGCCAAGGCACGGGCCGACGCGCCACACGAGGTGCTGCTCGTCCTCGACGGCAACACCGGCCAGAACATGCTGGCCCAGGTCAAGTCGTTCGACGATGCGGTCGCGCTGACCGGCCTGGTGGTCACCAAGCTCGACGGCACCGCCAAAGGGGGGGCCCTCGCAGCGCTCGCCTATTCGCGGCGCGAGCGACCGATCCCGGTCTACTTCATCGGCGTCGGTGAAGGCATCGACGACCTGCAGGCGTTCTCGGCGCGGGAGTTCGCCGTCGCACTGGTCGGCTGATCGCCGTTTGTCGAACGCCGATCGCGGATCGCCGATCTCCGATTCTCTTGAGCGCGAGTCGCCGATCGAGGGTCAGGCCGCGTCGGCTTGTGCCGAAGGCTGCGCCCTCTGCACCGGCTCGAGCGCCATGCAGGCCGCGAAGATCCGCATGGTCGCCGGAAACGGCGTCAGGTCGGTATCGAAGCGCTGGGCGTTGAAGATCTGCGGCACCAGGCAACAGTCGGCCATCGTCAGTGTGTCGCCATGGCAGAACCTGCCGCTGCCGCCGTCGCCGAGCTGGCGCTCGAGGGCCGACAGCCCCTCGTGGCACCAATGCCGGTACCACTGGTCGATCCGAGGCTGATCGAGGCCAATTTCGCGCTTCAGGTGCTGGAGCACCCGCAGGTTGTTCAGCGGATGGATCTCGCAGGCGACCAGTTGCGCGATCGCCCGGACCCGGGCGCGTCCGGCCGGATCGGCCGGCAGCAGCCTGGGGCCTGGATGGACTTCGTCCAGGTATTCGATGATCGCCAGCGACTGATTCAAGCGCAGGTCACCGTCGACCAGGGTCGGCAGCAGCGCCTGGGGATTGATCTCGCGGTAGTTGTCCTCGCGGTGTTTGCCCTGAGGCAGCGAAACCGCGGTCGGCTGCCAGGTGATCCCCTTGACGTTGAGCGCGATACGGACCCGGAAAGCAGCCGAACTGCGAAAATAGGTGTACAGGGTCAGCATCATCATATCCTTATAAATCAAATATTTACCTTCGCCTGCGCCGATCTCGGTCCGATTGACCAGGCCTATCGCGCCGATTGTCAGGACCCATTAGCACTCTCGACACACGAGTGCTAAGATCAACTTCGACGCGTGGTGCGTCTTCGAAAGGATCCAAGCCTTATGTCCGACCGGAATTCGACCGCCCTGGTGCCTTTTCGCGGAACCGCCGCGGCAATGGCGTTGCCGGCCGTCGGGAATCTGGATGCCTACATTTCGGCGGTGAACCGGCTGCCGCTGCTCACGGCCGAGCAGGAATCCGATTATGCCCGCCGCTTCCGCGACACCGGTGATCTCGACGCCGCACGCGAACTGGTGATGTCCCACCTGAGGCTGGTGGTGTCGGTGGCCCGCCAGTATCTGGGCTACGGGTTGCCGCATGCCGACCTGATCCAGGAAGGCAACATCGGGCTGATGAAGGCGGTCAAGCGCTTCGACCCCGAGCGTGGCGTGCGACTGGTGTCGTTCGCGCTGCACTGGATCAAGGCCGAGATCCACGAATTCATCCTGAAGAACTGGCGTCTGGTGAAGGTGGCCACCACCAAGGCGCAGCGCAAGCTGTTCTTCAACCTGCGCTCGATGAAGACCGGTTCGCAGACGCTGTCGAGCGCCGATGTGACAGCCATCGCGCAGCAGCTGAACGTCCGCGAGAAGGACGTCGTCGAGATGGAGAAGCGGCTCGGCGGCCAGGACGTGGCGCTCGAGGGCCAGATCGAGGACGGCGAGGAAAGTTTCGCCCCGATCGCCTATCTGGCCGCGCCGAACTCGGAGCCGACCCAGGTGCTCGAGTCGCGCGAGTACGACCGGCTGCAGTCCGAAGGCATCGCCGAGGCGCTCGAGGCGCTGGATCCGCGCAGTCGCCGGATCATCGAGTCGCGCTGGCTGCGCGACGAGGACGACGGTGGCACCCGCACGCTGCACGAACTGGCCGACGAGTTCGGTGTCTCGGCCGAGCGGATCCGCCAGATCGAGGCCAAGGCGCTGCAGAAGATGAAGGGGACTCTGGCGGCCTACGCCTGAGTCGCGGTCGGGCTGCCCGATCCTGATCCTGAACGCCGGCCGGCGCGATATGCTCGGCCGGCGTCTTCTTTTCCGCGGGCGCCGACCGGCACCCGTCCCTCACCCGCGAGGTTCGTGATGACCACCGCCTACGAGTTCTCGGCCACCACTCTCTCCGGCAAGCCGCGCACACTTGCCGACTACCGCGGCAAGGTGCTGCTGGTGGTCAACACGGCCAGTCGCTGCGGCTTCACGCCGCAGTACGCGGGGCTCGAAGCGCTGCATCAGCGCTTCCAGGAACGCGGACTGGTCGTGCTCGGCTTTCCGTGCAATCAGTTCGGTGCGCAGGAGCCCGGAGCCGAATCGGAGATCGCCGAGTTCTGCCAGGTCAACTACGGCGTCAGTTTCCCGATGTTCGCGAAGATCGACGTGAACGGTCCGGAGACCCATCCGCTGTACGCGTGGATGAAGTCGGAATCGCGCGGGCTGCTCGGGTCCGAGGCGATCAAGTGGAACTTCACCAAGTTCCTGGTCGATCGCGAGGGTCGGGTCGTGCAGCGGTTCGCGCCGACCACCGACCCGGCCGACATCGCGCCGGCGATCGAGAAACTGCTCGGCTGAACGAGGACGCCGTCACGCGCCAGCGTTGGACCCGGGCCGGGGCCCCGGATCAGGCGCCTTTCAGCAACGCGCGGATGTCGTTGGCAAGCGGTCCGGCGCCGCGGCCGTGTTTGACGAACAGTCGCGGCTTGCCCTGCGGATCGAACACGTAGCTGCCGGCGGTGTGATCCATCGTGTAGCTTGTCTCGGTCTTGCCCGGCACCTTCTGGTAGAAGACCTTGAAGTCCTTCGCGGTCTTGGCCGTGGTCGCCGTGTCGCCGAACAGGCCGACGAATCGCGGGTCGAACGCCGGGACGTACTGACTGAGCAGCTGCGCGGTGTCGCGTTCCGGATCGATCGTCACGAACAGCACCTGCACCCGCTCGGCGTCCGGTCCGAGCACCTTCATCACCTCGGCCATCTCCTGCAGGGTGGTCGGGCAGACGTCCGGACACTGGGTGAAGCCGAAGAACATCACGACGACCTTGTCGCGGTAATCGGCCAGCCGCCGGGTCTTGCCGTGGTGGTCGGTCAGCTCGAAGTCGCGCGCGAACGACGCGCCGGTGATGTCGGTGTTGGCGAAACTCGGTTTGTCGCGCCCGCAGGCCGTCGCCAGCAGCAGCGCGCAGACGGCGATCAGCCAGCCGGCCCATCGCACGAGCCGCACCGGGCCGGCGCCGGGTGCCGGATCCACTACGGTGCTCACACGTAGTGGTCGACGAGCAACGCGCCGAACAATGCCGCGAGATAGAAGATCGAGTAGCCGAAGGTCTTGCGGGCGAGCGAGTCCGAGTAGCGACGGTAGAGCTGCCAGGCGTAGAACAGGAATACGCCGCCCAGGACCAGCGCACTCACCAGGTAGACCGGACCACTCATGCGGATCAGGTACGGCAGCAGCGAGGTGGCCACCAGCAGCAGCGTGTACAACAGGATCTGCAGCCGCGTGAACTGCTGGCCGTGGGTCACCGGCAGCATCGGCAGCCCGGATCGGCGATAGTCCTCGACCCGGTACAGCGCCAGCGCCCAGAAATGCGGCGGGGTCCAGACGAAGATGATCAGGAACAGCACCAGCGCCGGCGCGGTCACCTGGTCGGCGACCGCGGCCCAGCCGAGCACCGGTGGCATCGCACCCGAGGCACCGCCGATCACGATGTTCTGCGGCGTGGCCGGCTTGAGCAGCACGGTGTAGATGACCGCGTAGCCGACGAAGGTGGCCAATGTCAGCCACATCGTCAGCGCGTTGACATGGACGTAGAGCACCCAGGCACCGATGCCACCGAGCGCCCCGGCGAACGCGATCGCGCCGACGGCGGACACCTGGCCGCGGGCCGACGGACGCGCACGGGTCCGCGACATCAGCGCGTCGACACTGCGCTCGACCAGGCAGTTGAACGCGAAGCCGGCGCCGGCGAGCAGGCTGATGCCGGCCAGACCGCTGACCATCGTCTCGATCGGCACCGAGCCGTCGGCGCCGAGCAGCATGCCGATCAGCGCGCAAAACGCCGCCAGCAGCACGATGCGCGGCTTCGTCAGCGATACATAGGCGGCGATTCGTTCCCGGGGATCGGCAAGGCGGACATCGGAGACTTGCATCGTGAACGGGTCATCCTGCGCGTGATCGTTTCGGGCCGGCATCACCGGTCGCACACCGGCCCTCATATCTGGAGCGAGGCGCGCGCGGCCCGAAAGTTTAGCACCAGCAACAGCGTGAGCAGCAGCGCCGCACCCCCCGTATGCGCGACGGCGACCGGCAGCGGCAGGCCGAGCAGCACATTGCCGATGCCGAGCGACACCTGGAGCACCAGCGCGGCCAGCAGCAGCCCGCCGAGCCGCGCGACCTCGGGCAGCCGCAGCAGGCGCAGGCCGAGCCAGCAGAGATAACCGAAGACGATCAGCGCGCCGAGGCGATGGCTCAGGTGGATCGCCGTCAGCGCGGCGGCCGGGAGCATCTCGCCGCTGCCACTGCGCCCGAGCTCGCGCAGCGGCTCGAAGCCCAGGCCGAACGCCATCTCGGGCCACCAGCTGCCCTGGCAGGTCGGGAAATCCGGGCAGATCAGCGCCGCGTAGTTCGTGCTCGTCCAGCCGCCGAGGATGATCTGGGCGACCACCAGGGCGAGCCCGACACGCACCGGAGCGGCGAGTGCGGCGATCTCCTCGGCGTCGATGTAGCGCGCGCTCCGGTACTGGCCCTGCAGCAGCCAGACCAGCATCGACAGCGTCAGCAGTCCGCCGATCAGATGCCCGGTCACCACGATCGGCTGCAGCTTGAGGGTCACCGTCCACATCCCGAACAGGCCCTGCAGGATCACCACCGCGAGCAGCGAGACGCCGAGCAGCGGCGACTGGCGCAGTTCGTCGCGTCGCCGCACGGCCATCACCGCGATCGCGATCGCCAGCATGCCGAGCACCGCGCCGAGGTAGCGATGGATCATCTCGCGCCACGCCTTGCCCATCGAGACCGGCCCGTGTTCACCGCCCTGCGAGGCCACCGCCGAGGCGATCGGTTCGCTGGCGTGCGCGGGCGTCGGATGACCATAGCAGCCGGGCCAATCCGGGCAGCCGAGCCCGGCGTCGGTGAGACGGACGTAGGCACCCAGCATCACCATCACCGCGGTCAGCACGGTCGCGACGGCGATCAGTCGACGGTATCCGGTCATCGGCGGCGCATGCTTCGGCAAGCCCCGATCATCAACCGACCCGTGATGCCTTGAGCAGCTTGCCCAGGTCCTTCTTCATCCGGTTGGGGTCGGCATCGACCGGAAATCGCATCATCAGGTTGCCGAGCGGATCGACGAGATAGATGTGATCCTCCACCGTCGCCCCGGGCTGCGCCGGCCAGCCCCGGGCCGGATTGGCGGCATCGATGCGCAGCGTATGGAGTCCGGGGTGGGCATCGATCAGGTCGGCCGCGGGTGCGCCGGTGCCGCTCAGGAGCAGCAACCGCTCGACACGTTCGCGATCCTTGCCGGTGGTCAGCCTGACCTGGCGGGTCAGGTACAGGCGCTGCGCACAGGCGTCGTCGCAGCGGTCCCGGCCGAAGGAAACCATCAGCCAGCGGCCGCGCCACTGGCCGAGTGTCGCCGGCGCGCCGTCGAGCGACCGGCCGGCCGTTTCACCGACCGCCTGTTGTGGCTCGATCAGGTCACCGTAGTTGGTTCGTCCGCCCGGCTGGATGACGTAATAACTCAGGTACGACGCCACGACCGGAGCGACGCAGACCGCGATGATCGCGACCAGGATCCAGCGGCCTCGCCGGGTGCCACCCGCACCGGCCGGGCTGTCGACCACCGGCCCGGCCTCGGGTCCCGGCGCCACGGACGGGCCGGAACGCGCCGCGTCGGTGCCGTTCATCGGACAAATCCCGCGTTGGTCATCCGCCGGATTCTACCGGCGCCCCTGTCGGGGCACCGTGACCAGGGGCATCGAGCAGCCGTTGCACGAGTGACCGAATCGCCACCGATGGCGCGCGGGGCGCAACGGGCGGCAGGCCGAGGGGCCGGCTGGTAAGATCCCGCGATGAAGGTGGTCATCGTCGTCGCGTTCGCACTGATCATCGGCAGCCTGGTTTCCGCGCTGGTGTTCCTGGTCAAGGACCAGGGCCGCACCAACAACGTCGTGCGCGCGCTCGGTTTCCGGGTCGGCTTCTCGATCCTGCTGTTCCTGTTCATCCTGTTCGCGAACCAGATGGGCTGGATCGAGAGCACCGGCGTGCCGGTCGGTCGCTGATCCGCCGGGGCAGGACCTCTCGTCGCGTCGTTTTCGCGACACCCCGGGCCCTGTTGAATTACGTCACAACCGGGGGCGTCGGCCGATGTTACAGTCGTTGCCTACCCCGGCGGTCGGCGCCGTCCGGCACCCCTCATCCTTTAGGGAAATTCGCTCGTGAAGCTTTTTGTTACCGGCATCGAAGGCTACATCGGTTCCGTCCTCGCTCCGCTGCTGATCGACAACGGCCACGAGGTCGTCGGCCTGGACACCGGCTACTACCGCGACGGCTGGCTGTATTCGGAGACCAAGGGGATGAAGTCGTTCCCCCGGCTGATCAACAAGGACCTGCGCCTGATCGACGAGAAGGATATCGAAGGCTGTGATGCGGTGATCCATCTGGCCGAGCTGTCCAACGATCCGCTCGGGCAGAACTCGCCGGAAGTGACCTTCAAGATCAACCACCAGGGTTCGGTGAACCTGGCGAAGAAGGCCAAGTCGATCGGCATCCAGCGTTTCGTCTATTTCTCGTCGTGCAGCGTCTACGGCCTAGGCTCGGGTGAATTCCTCAGCGAGACCGATGCCGTCAATCCGCAGACCGCGTACGCCGAGTGCAAGGTCAAGGTCGAGAAGGACGTCGGCGCGATGGCCGACGACAAGTTCTCGCCGACCTTCCTGCGCAACGCGACCGCGTATGGCGCGTCGCCGCGGCTGCGTTTCGACATCGTGCTGAACAACCTGTCGGGCCTGGCCTGGACGACGAAGAAGATCGCGATGACCAGCGACGGCACGCCGTGGCGACCGCTGGTGCACATCCGCGACATCTGCAACGCGGCGATGTGCGCGGTGACCGCGCCGCGCCAGTCGATCCACAACCAGATCTTCAACGTCGGCCACAGCGGCGACAACTATCGCGTGCGCGAGATCGCCGAGATCGTCGGCAACGAGTTCCCCGGCTGCGAGGTCACGATCGGCACCAGTGCCGGCGACAACCGCAGCTACCGCGTCAACTTCGACAAGATCACCCATCAGCTTCCCGGCTTCAAGTGCGAGTGGGACGCGAGGAAGGGTGCGGCCCAGCTGCACGAACTGTTCCAGCGCATCAACATGCCGGCCGAGACCTTCCAGTACCGCGCGTTCACCCGCCTGAAGCAGCTCGAGTACCTGATCAGGACGAAACAGGTCGACGCCGAGTTCTTCTGGAAGTACTGATCGGAAGACGAAAGGCCGGGTCATGCGTTTCCGGGAGACCTCGATCGCCGACGCCTGGCTGGTCGGCGTCGAACGCCTCGAGGACTTCCGGGGCTTCTTCGCGCGGACCTGGTGCGAACACGAGTTCGAGCAGAAGGGTCCCGGACGTCGGATCGCGATGGTGCAGGCGAGCATCTCGTACAACCGCCGTGCGGGCACCCTGCGCGGCATGCACTACGCGGCCTCGCCATCGCGGGAGGCCAAGCTGGTGCGCTGCACGGCCGGGGCGATCCACGACGTGATCCTCGACCTGCGGCCCGACTCGCCGACCTTCATGCAACACCAGGCGTTCGAACTGAGCCAGGCCAACCGTGATGCCTTGTTCATCCCGCCCGGCTGTGCCCACGGCTTCCAGACACTCGCCGACGACACCGAAGTGCTGTACCAGATGACCGACTTCTTCGAGCCTTCCCTGGCCCGGGGCGTGCGCTGGGACGACCCGGCGTTCGGCATCCGTTGGCCGCAGGCCGAGCGGACGATCCACGAACGCGACGCCGGTTATCCGGACTTCGACACCGGCATCACCGGGGAGCTGCGCGGACTGCGCGGCCCCGCGGCGGCCGCCTGACCGCGGACGCGAGCCGACGGCCGGTGGTGATCCGACCGGCGGCCGACGAACGAACGACTTAATATCCTCCTCTTACCCTCCGACGAGAAATCCATGAGTGCCAACCTTGCCGCGGCCCTGCGCGCCGACCCGAAGCTTTCCGCCCAAGCGGGCGCTCCCGCCTGCAAGTTCTGCGGCACGCCGGTGCAACACGTGATGGCCGACCTCGGCATGCAGCCGATCGCCAACGCCTACCGCCGGCCGGAGGAACTGCACAAGATGGAGCCGTTCTTCCCGCTGCGTGCGCTGGTCTGCGGTTCGTGCAAGCTGGTGCAGGCACAGGAGTTCGAGAGCGCCGAGAACATGTTCTCGGCCGACTACGCGTACTTCGCGTCGTATTCGGACGCATGGCTGGCCCACGCGAAGAAATACGTCGAGGACATGACCACGCGCTTCCACCTGGGCGCGACCAGCAAGGTGGTGGAGATCGCCGCCAACGACGGCTATCTGCTGCGCTGGTTCCTGCCCAAGGGTGTGCCGGTGCTCGGCGTCGAGCCGACCGCCAGCACCGCGAAGGCCGCGGCCGCGCTGGGGATCCCGGTCGAGGTCCGTTTCTTCGGCCGCGAGACCGCGACCGCGCTGAAGGCCGCCGGCCACGCCGCGGACCTGATGCCGGCCAACAACGTGGTCGCCCACGTGCCGGACATCAACGACTTCGTCGGCGGCTTCAAGATCCTGCTCAAGCCCACCGG
>CADEEH010000100.1 GCA_902826305.1 uncultured Burkholderiales bacterium | reverse complement strand
GCACCCGGCGCTGCCCGTTCTGCGACGTCGGCCACGGCCGGCCGGATCCGCTGGACACCGAGGAGCCGCACAACCTCGCGCAGACGATCGCCGCGTTGAAGCTGTCGTACGTCGTCATCACCAGCGTCGATCGCGACGACCTGCGTGACGGTGGCGCCGGCCACTTCGTCGACTGCATCCGGGCCGTCCGCGCGGCCTCGCCCGCGACCCGGATCGAGGTGCTGGTGCCCGACTTCCGCGGCCGGCTCGATCGTGCGCTCGACATCTTCGCCGACGCGCCGCCGGACGTGATGAACCACAACCTCGAGACGGTGCCGCGGCTGTATAAGGAAGCACGCCCGGGCGCGGACTACCGGCACTCGCTGGAACTGCTGCGTGCGTTCAAGGCGCGCCATCCGCAGGTGCCGACCAAGTCCGGACTGATGGTCGGGCTCGGCGAGACCGACGAGGAGATCCTCGAGGTGATGCGCGACCTGCGCGCCCATGACGTCGACATGCTGACGATCGGTCAGTACCTGGCCCCGTCGAACCACCACCTGCCGGTGCGCCGCTACGTGCACCCGGACGTGTTCGGACTGTTCGAGACCGCGGCGACCGACATGGGTTTCGCCCATGCCGCCGTCGGCGCGATGGTACGGTCCTCGTATCACGCGGACCAGCAGGCCCATGCCGCCGGTGTCGCCGCCGTGGGCGGCTGAATCCGGCGACGGCGGCCGGCCGTATCTGTCACAACGACGTCGTATCGTCCGGTGACGCCGATCACCAACGGCGTTGCGACGACACCGCGTTTGCCGCCGAAGCGGGCCGCCCCGATCGGACTACGAGTATGCTCGCCACGTTCCGGCCTTCACCCCACGACAACGAGCCACGATGCTGCGCCAGTCGACCCTGAACGAAGCGGGCATCGCCACACGCGATGTCCTGTGGCTGTTCAACGACGACTGGGATCGCCGAAGCTTCGACCGCTTCCACGATCGATTCCGCTTCCACTACGCGGGCTTCGATCTTTTCTCGTTTCCGAGCAACGTCCAGCTCGCCTGGTTCGACCTCGATCGTTTCGCCGATCGCCTCGCGCGTCGCTTTCGCAGTCGCGGGCTGGCGGGGGTGGTGTCGAATCATGAGCAGTTCGGCGCGCTGGCCGCGGCGCTGGTCGCCGAACGGCTCGGACTGCCCGGCACGCCGCCGGCGGCGATCGTCGCCTGCCAGCACAAACACGTCTGTCGCCAGATCCTCGATCGTGTGGCCCCGGAGGCGAACCTGCGCCACTTCGTGCTGCCCACCGTGCTGGGCGACCGCCCGACCGTCGATCTCGACTATCCGCTGTTCCTGAAACCGATCAAGGCCGCGTTCTCGGTGCTCGCACGCCGGATCGGCAGTCCCGCCGAGCTGGACTCGCACCTGCGTTTCGGACGTCGCGAGCGATGGATCATCGACCGCCTGGTCGCCCCGTTCGATGCGGTCGCGCGACGGCTGGCGCCCGATTCGACCGATGCGCGGCGGATGATCATCGAGGAACCGATCGACGCGCCGCAGTTCAACCTCGACGGCTACGTCTTCAACGGCCGCACCCATGCACTCGGCGTCGTCGACGAGATCATGTACCCGGGCACCCAGGCGTTCCTGCGTTTCGTCTACCCCTCGCGCCTGCCCGCCGACGTCCAGCGTCGAGCCGTCGAGCTGGCCCGTGTGTTCCTGGAGGCGATCGGATTCACCCACGGCATGTTCAACATGGAGTTCTTCCATGATCCGCGGACCGGGTCGATCCGGATCATCGAGTTCAACGCACGCCTGTCGGCGCAGATGGCCGACCTGTACCAGCGCGTCGATGGGCTCGACGTGTTCGGCATGACACTCGCGCTGGCCTGCGGCGAGGATCCGGCCGGGGTCGCGCGCCTGGCGCCGCTCGGTGGCGCCGCCGCGAGCCTGGTGTACCGGACCTTCGACGAACACACGCCGCCGCCTCTGCCGGACGAGTCCGCGCAACGCTGGCTGGCCACCGAGTTTCCCGAGCACCGCCTGCACGACTTCCGCAAACTCGGCAACGGCCTGCGGCGCGAACTGAAGTGGCTGGGCAGTCACCGCTACGCGGTGCTGCACCTGCATGGCGACGACGAGAATGACCTGCGCGAGCGCCACGCACGCGTCAGCCGGCGCCTCGGCTGGCCCGTCGTCTGGTAACGGACGCCGCGCAAGCGTACGGCAGTCGCTGAGCACCGCAGCGCGCAAATCGGGACGCGCAGTAGCTTTGAGACGGTTCTAGCGCGGTGTCTGCTGGTTCAGCCTGGCCAGCTCGTCTTCGGTCACCAGGTCATAGATCGTCACCACCTTGCGCACGCCGGACACGCGACTGGCGATCTGCGCGCCGCGTTCACCCTCGCGCTGGGTGACGATGCCCATCAGGTAGACGATGCCGGTGTCGGTGACGACCTTGAAGGCCTGGGTGTGCAGGTCCTTCGCATCGACGAACGAGGCCTTCACACGCGCGGTGATCGTCGAATCGGTGGTTGCGTCCGACAGCGTCGTCGCCGACGGGTCGACCACCAGTTCGTTGTGGATCGAACGGACGTTCTCGACCTTGGCCACCAGCGACTGCGCGCTGGTGCGCGCCTGCTCGTCGGCGACCTTGCCGGACAGCAGCAGCTTGCGGTTGTAGCTGGTCACGCTGACGTTGGAGGCCGCGTCGCGCAAGCCCTCGCGCAGCCGCGACACGGCCTTCAGCTCGATGCCCTGGTCCTCGGTCTGGGTGCCGATCGTGCGCCGGTCGACGAAGGCCAGCGTGCCGATCGCGGCGCCGCCGGCGGCCAATCCGAAGCAGCCCGACATCGCGAGTGTGGCCGACAGGCCGGCGACGAGGCAGGCCGCGTGCAGGCAGCGCTGCATCAGCGGCCGGATCGGCACGCCTCCGTGTGCCCGCGCCCCAGGTGTTCTCGTCATCGTCAACCCTCTCCGAGCAGCGCGGCGTCGATGCCGTCGCAGATGCAGTGGATCGCCAGGATGTGGATCTCCTGGATGCGTGCGGTCCGCTCGTGCGGCACGCAGATGTGCACGTCGCCGGGTCCGAGGACCTCGTTGAAGCGGCCACCGCCCTTGCCGCTGAGGCCGATGACCGACAGGCCGCGTTCATGGGCCGCGTCGATCGCCGCCAGCACGTTGGCCGAACCGCCGCCGGTCGAGATCGCCATCAGCGCGTCGCCGGCCTGGCCCAGCCCGCGCACCTGCTTGGCGAAGACCTGGTCGAATCCGTAGTCGTTGCCGATCGCGGTCAGCGCGGAGGTGTCGACGTTCAACGCGAGCGCGGCGAGTTCGGGCCGTTCACGCTCGA
The DNA here is from genome assembly GCA_902826305.1 of uncultured Burkholderiales bacterium. Lineage (GTDB taxonomy): Bacteria > Pseudomonadota > Gammaproteobacteria > Burkholderiales > Burkholderiaceae_E > CADEEH01. The sequence continues at coordinate 14,415 of CADEEH010000100.1, read as the reverse complement.
AGCGGCCGACCAGTTCGGCCGCGAAGTGCTGCGCGTCGGCCGCCGAGCCGCCGTTGCCGCAGACCAGGATCTTGCGGTCGTTGGCCAGCACGGCGACCAGCAGATCGATCGCCTGCGCGATCGGCTCCGCGAGTTGTGCGGCACTGTCCTGCGCGAGTTGCGCGTTGTCCTCGAACTGGCGCCGGATGCGCGTCAACGGATCCATCATCTTCCCGATCGCCGCGAGTGCCGCGGATTATAGAACCTAACTCGACACCGCTGCGCGGTCGCGATGGGTGTGTCTCAGAACGCCGCGCGCAGCCACTCGAGGCGCCCGGCGTCGAACGCGACCACGTCGAACCGCACCGGTGGCCATGCCCGGTCGCCGTAGTGTCGCGCCAGGTACCACTGCGCGGCGAGCCGCACCCGTCGCTGCTTGGCCGCCGAGACGCTGGCGGCGGCACCGCCGAAGCCGGCATTGCGACGGCGACGGACCTCGACGAACACCCATTCGTCGCCGTCGGTCATCACCAGGTCGATCTCGCCGGTCTTCGTCCGCAGGTTGCGTGCCCGCAGCTCGAGCCCGTGCCTGGCCAGATAGGCGAGGGCATCGTCCTCGAACGCGGAACCGGTGCGCTGGGTCGGTGACGGCATCGATCGCTGCTGGTGCTCGCGGCAGGGCTGCGCGGATTCCGGGAGGGCGCTCGTTCGGGACTCAGCGGCTGCCCAGCGGGACCAGCACGCCGTTGCGATACTCGGCCAGCATCGACGTGCGGTCGATTCGGGCGTCGTGTGCCAGGTCGAACCGCAAGCGGCCGGTGACCCCATCGATCTCGAAATGTTGTCGCTGCTGCAGCAGCTCGGCGGCGACCCGCCAGGCATCGATGCCGAGTGCATACAGGCGCTGCAGCTCCAGGTTGCGCAGCATCGGCGCCTTCGGATAGGTGACGACGGCCAGGTGTTCCGGCGCCACCTGCCAGGGCATCTCCACGATGCGCAGCCCGTCGAGCTCCGGCGTGCGGATCGCACCGATCGAGCCGGCCGCCTTCTCCGGCATCGCGCCCGAGTTCAGCAGCGAGGTCGCATACAACCCGGTGCCCTGGGGCAACGCGGCGCGCAGATTGCGCACCACCTCGGCCGGCACCGCGAGGAAGACCACGTCGGCGCGGGCACCGGATGCCGCGGCGGCGACCTGCTCCGACGTGCGGGCATCGGACTCGATCGGCGCCAGCATCTGGCCACCCATGCCGGCCCAGGCATCGGCGAACGCGGCGGCGCTGCGCCGCGCGAGTGGTGACCCCTGCACGAGACACACCGCACGCAGCGGCCGACGCTGGGGGATTCGTTCGGCGGCATCGTCGAACGCGGCGATCGCGGCCTGCCGTCCCTCGCTTTCGATCGCCAGGCCGAACACGACCACGTTCGACGGCAGCACCCGGTCGGCGTCGGGCTGGTTCAGCGCCAGCGTCGGCACCGGCGGGCCGCCGGTGTCGATCACCGCATGCACCGCGCTGCGGGTCAGCGGCCCGATCGCCAGCGCAAAGCCGCGGCCGTCCAGCTCCTTGTACACCGCCGCCAGCTCGGCGCCATCATCGGAGATCTCGAGCAGTTCCAGCTGCACTCCCTGGCCGTCGCGCTGATGGGCGGCGCGGATGCCGGCCAGCAGTGCCGCCTGCGCCTTGCCATAGGTGCCGGCCGGCGCCGGCAGCAGCAGCGCGACGCGGATCGACCCGCTGCCGTACAACGGGCGATTGGTGCCACCGGGTTTGCCCGGCACCGCGGGTCGGGCCGGGTTGGCGGGTTTTGCAGTCGTTGGGGGCGTTGCGGGTTTGGCGGCGTCCGCGGGTTTGGCCTTGTCGCCCGCACCACCCGCGCGTCGCGCCGGATCCGAGCTTGTGGTCGACTGCGCAACAGCCGACAATGCGCGCGCACCGAGCCATCCGACCACCACCGTGGCGAACGCACGGCGACGATGCATCATGGAATCGATTGGAACGCGCGCATGGCCGGGCAATTATATGTAGTCGCCACCCCCATCGGTAACCTGTCTGATCTAGGCCAGAGGGCCACCGAGGTCCTGCGCGGGGTGTCCTGCGTCGCGGCCGAGGACACGCGCGTGACGCGCACGTTGCTCGGTGTGATCGGCAGCCGGGCCGAGATGATCGCCGCGCACCGGCACAACGAGGACGAAGCCGCCGAGGCGATCGTGACCCGACTGGCCGCCGGACGCGATGTCGCGCTGGTCACCGACGCGGGCACACCGGCGATCAGCGATCCGGGGGCCCGCATCGTCGCGGCCGCGCGGGCGGCCGGATGCACCGTGGTCCCGATCCCCGGGCCGAGTGCGGTGATGACGCTGCTGTCGGCCAGCGGCCTGCCGCCGGCGCCGTTCCTGTTCCAGGGGTTCCTGCCGAACCGCGCGAGTGCACGCCGCGAGCGGCTGGCGCTGCTGGCCCGTCAACTTGATGCCACCGGCGCGCACCTGGTGCTGTTCGAGGCACCTCATCGCATCGAGGCGACGCTGGCCGACGCCCTCGCGCAGTTCGGCGGCTCGCGTCCCGTGTGCATCGGCCGCGAGCTGACGAAGAAGTTCGAGGAGATCACCTGCCTGCCACTCGAGCAGGCCGGTGCATGGTTCAACGCCCGGCCCGAGCGCACACGCGGCGAATACGTGCTGGTGATCGGCACGGACACGAAGGAAAAGGCCGACCCGGTGAAGGCGGCCGCGCCCAGCGAAGCGATCGAGATCGACCTCGATGCGCTGCTGTCGCTGCTGCTCGACGAGCTGCCGGTCAGTCGCGTGGTCAAGGTCGCGCAGGCGGTGAGTGGTCGCGGCCACCGCGAGATCTATGCCCGCGCGCTGGAACTCAAGGGTGTCGCCGGATCGGGCGGCTGACCGGATCGCACACCCGCGGCAATGGCCGCCCGGCCGGATCGTTCCGCGTCGACAGGCCGCACGGACCGAATGCCCGCGGCCGTCTCACTCGCCGATCGTCGCCAGCGGCGGCCTGCCCGGCTCGTCGTCGAAGGTGGTGATCAGCGCGACATCGACCTCGGTGCGCCCGTGTTCGATGAAGCCCAGGCGCACCGCGGCCGCGTGCGACAGGTCGATGACACGCCCGCCGAGGAACGGCCCGCGATCATTGACGCGGACCACGATCGTGCGCCCGTTGCGCACGTTGGTGACCCGTGCGTACGACGGCAGCGGCAGTGTCGGATGGGCGGCACTCATCGCGTACATGTCGTAGATCTCGCCGATCGCGGTCTTCCTGCCGTGGAACTGCCGGCCGTACCAGGACGCCGAGCCGCGCTGGCGAAACGGCTGCAGCCGGGTCAGCGGTTCGTAGCGACGGCCCATCACCGTGTACGGACGATTGGCCGCGGTCATCAGCGATTCACGCCGCGGACGCGCGTCGGGTACACGCTCGAGCTCCGCCGCCGGGCGATCACCGGGGCCGTCGTTCTGGAAATAACCGCCGCCGCGCCGCATCGGCGCCGGTGCCGGCGCGCTCGGCGGGACCGTGATCGGCGCCGGTGGTTCGGATGACGGCGCGATGTCCGGTTCCGGCAGCGCGGGCATCACCGGCGGCGGTTCCGGCTCCACGGTCTGTGGACCCGGTCCCGGCGTCGCACACGCGGCCGCGAGCAACGCGAGCGCGGCAAGTGCCGCGCATCGAATCGATCGAACCCGCATCGTCAGGCCGAGCCGGGCGCCCCGTCCGGCGCGGCATCGAGCCGGCCGCGCAGATCACGCAGGTAACGCAGGCCTTCGATCGCCCGAGCGCCGTACCAGGACACCATCTCGCCGTCGATCAGCGCCACCGGCACACCCGCCAGCCGCGGATCACCCGCCAGCGCGCGGCGATGGCGCTCGGTGAACCGGTACGGTTCACTCGACAGCAGCACCAGGTCGCAGGCATCACGCCCGAAGTCGGCGAGATCGAGCACCGGATAACGGATATCGGTCAGGGGTGCGACCGTCTCGATGCCCGCCCAGCGCAGCATGCGCGAGATGTACGTCTGCGATCCGATGGTCATCCACGGATCCTTCCAGATCAGGTACAGCGCCCGGATCACGCGCGCACACGGCGGGGGATTGCCCAGCTCGTCGCGCAATGCGTCCGTCAATCGTGCCGCCTGGAGCTCGCGGTCGAAGATCCCGCCCAGCAGGCGATACAGCCCGAAGTTATCGTCGAGCTCGATCGGATGGGTCACAACGATGTTCGGCACGAACGGCCGCAAAGCGTCGATGGACGGCTTCTCGTTCTCGTCGATGTTGACGATCAGGTGCGTCGGCGCCAGCGCACGCACCTTGTCGGCATCGAGACTCTTGGTGCCGCCGACCTTCGGGATCCGGCGCACGATCTCGCGCGGATGGATGCAGAATCCGGTGCGCCCGACCAGCCGTGGCGCCAGCTCGAGGGCACAGAGCAGGTCGGTCAGGCTCGGCACCAGCGAGACGATCCGGCATTGCGGATCGGCACGCCGGAACGCGGTGCCGGTCGCGTCGATCCAGGAACCGTCGGTGCCCGCCGTCATCGATCAACGTCCGCGACGATCAACGCGGCGCGGACGGACCCACGCTGTCGCGATGTGGTCCGCGTGCCTTGCGCGGAGCGCGCGCGATCAGGCGATCGTAGACGACGTTGGGCAGCCAGCTCAGCAGCCGCGCGACGATCGCCATCCGCCGCGGGATCACCCGGTAGCGGTGGCCGGCTTCGATCACCGACACTGCCGCCGCGGCGAACACCGGCGCCGCGATGATGAACGGCATCTTGTAGCGATTGACCTGCGTGAGTTCGGTGCGCACGTAGCCCGGGGCGATCGTGACCACCGACACCCCGGTGCCGTGCAGGTCGACCCGCAGCGACTCGCAGTAGGTGATCACCGCGGCCTTGGATGCGCTGTAGGCCCCGGAGCCCGGGAAACCGCGCACACCCTTGACGCTGGCGATCGCGACCAGGCGCCCGCTGCCGCGTGTGGTCATCGCCGGGATGAACGAGGCAAACGTGTCGTTGACCGCGATCAGGTTCAACCGGATCAGGCGCTCGAAGACCTCGGCGTCACCGGGCTCGCCGGCATGGGTGCCGACGCTGATGCCGGCATTGGCGATCACCACGTCCGGCGCCCCGAAGCGGGTGACAAAATCGGCGGCCGCCGCCGACAGGTCGGCGCGCGAGGTGATGTCGATCGGATAGATCGCGACCTGCAGATCGGCGCGTTGTGCGGTCAGTGCGGCCGCCAGGGCCTGCAGCCGCTCGCCCCGGCGCGCGACCAGCCCGAGGCAGGGCGCCTTCGCCTCGTTCCCGCCCCGCCGCGTGTACTCCCAGGCGAGCGCTTCGCCGAGTCCGCTGGAGGCGCCGGTGATGAACACCCGCAACCCGGGAGGCCCCGAAGAGGGCTGCCGCCCGGCGCGGGCGTCGGTCATTTCGCGCCCTTGCGCTCCGCGTCGAGCAGGAAGTCGGCCACGGCCAGCGCCTGCGCATTGCCCCCGGCCATCGACGGCGCGGTGAAGTACTTGCCGTTGATGCCGAGCGCGGGCACGCCGTCGACCTGGAACGCCTCGGTGAGCTGGGTCGCCTTGCGCATCCGCGTCTTCACCGAGAACGACTCGAACGTGTCCATGAACTGCTTGCGATCGACGCCGGACTTGGCGAGCAGGTCGGCCATCTTCTCCGGCGTGTTCAGCGGATTGCGCTCGTTGTGGATCGCCGCGAACACCTTGTCGGCGAGTTCGTCGGCCTTGCCCATCGAATCGAGCGTGAAGAACAGCTGCTGATGCCGCACCTCGCGAAACGGCACGTGCACCTTGCGGAAGGCGACGTCGGCCGGCAGTTTCTTGGCCCAGTCCTTGATCGCCGGCTCCAGCGAGAAGCAGTGCGGGCAGCCGTACCAGAAGAACTCGATCACCTCGAGTTTCTTGTCGCTTTCGGTCGGCACGGCCGGCTTGATCCGGCGGAACTCGGTCCCCTCGACCGGGGCACGCTGCGCGAACGCGACCGGTGCACCGGCCAGGACCAGCGCGCCGCCGGCCACGACCCGGAGGAAGTCGCGTGTGCGGGGATCGAAGGCAGTTGTCATGTCAGTGTTCATCCCATCGGGTGGTTGATGCCGACCGGATCGACGACGGCCGATCCGGGTGCCGGGGTGTGGCTCCCGGCGTCCTGCTAACGACCGGGGGGGCCCTGGCCGTTGACCTGTCGGGACACATCGTCGCCGCCGACCGGCTTTTCCTGACCATCACGGCCGACGGGCGTGCCCGTGAACACTCCCGGCGGTTGCCGACGGTCGTCCCCGTTGGTCACCCCATCGGTCGCCCCGACGGCCACCCCAGTCGTCGCCCCGGACCGTCGCCCCGGACCGTCGCCCGCCGCCGTCAGCGCTGGCGGATCACCGACGCCTCGATGCCATTTTCAGCCAGCTTGGCACGGACCCGGTTCATGTCCTCCAACTGCCCATAGGGGCCGACCCGCACCCGGAACATGGTCTGGCCATTGACGTCGGCGGTCAGCACCCTGGCCTCGAAGCCCAGCAGGGCCAGCTTGGCCTTCATGCCGTCGGCATCACCCTGCGACCGGAACGCGCCGGCCTGCAGCAGGTACGACGCCCGGTCATCCTTCGTCGCGTCGCCGGCCTTCGGATCGAGCGGGCGCGGCTCCGGTGTCTTCACCTCGGGCGGCTTGATCACGGTCGCGGCCTGCGGCGGCACCGGAGCGGCGGCCGGCGGCGCGGCCGGGGCGGGGGCGGGGACGGGCGCTCCGGCGGTCGGGGGCGCCGAGCCGTCGGCCGGTGTGCCGTTGGGACGCGACTTCGAATACATCGGCTTGTTCGGATCCGGCGCCTCGGCCGGTGACTTCGGCTCGACGACACGGTCCGACGACTTGTTCGCCTTGTTGACGAACGGAACCGGCGCGCGGGTGACGAAGATCGCGACGAACACGGCGATGCCGAGGCCGACGATCAGCCCGATCATGAATCCCAGGATCGTTCCGCCGCGCTGACCCCGGCGCGAAACCTCGAGCATCACATCCTTTCGGGCGCCGAGACGCCGAGCAGCGACAATCCGTTGCGCAGCACCTGGCGACAGGCGACCAGCAGCGACAGTCTCGCGTCGCGCAGCGCCGCATCCTCGACGAGGAAACGCTCGGCATTATAGTAACTGTGGATATCGGCGGCGAACTCCTTCAGGTAGAAGGCCACCGCGTGTGGCGCCAGTTCGTCGCAGGCACTCGCCACCACCTCGGGAAACCCGGCGAGCCGTGCCGCGAGCGCGAACTCGCGCGGCGACGTCAGCGGCGACAGGTCACTCGCCTCGAGCGACGCAACCGCCGCGGCGCCGAAGCGGCTGGCGGCCTCGCCGAGCACCGAGCAGATCCGCGCGTGGGCGTATTGCACGTAATACACCGGGTTCTCGTCGGAGCGCGCAAGCGCCAGATCGACGTCGAACACGAACTCGGTGTCGGCCTTGCGCGAGATCAGGAAGTAACGCACCGCATCGCGGCCACGGACCGCATCACCGTTGCCGCTCCACTCGATCAGGTCGCGCAGCGTCACGTACGAGCCGGCGCGTTTGGAGATCTTCACCTCCTCGCCGCCTTTCATCACGGTGACCATCTTGTGCAGCACGTAGTCCGGATAACCGGCCGGCACGCCGGAGCCCAGCGCCTGCAGCCCCGCCCGCACGCGGGCGATCGTGCCGTGGTGGTCCGAGCCCTGGACGTTGATCACCTTGTGATACCCACGCTCCCACTTGGTCACGTGGTACGCGACGTCCGGCACGAAGTAGGTGTAGCCGCCGGCCGACTTGCGCATCACCCGGTCCTTGTCGTCGCCCCAGGTGGTCGTGCGCAGCCACAACGCGCCGCCGTCCTCGAACGTCGCCCCGGCCGTTCGCAGCGCATCGACGGTCCTGTCGACCCGGCCGTCGTCGTACAACGACGACTCGAGGTAGTAGTTGTCGAAGCGCACACCGAACGCCTGCAGGTCCATGTCCTGCTCGTGGCGCAGGTACGCGACCGCGAAGCGGCGGATCGCGTCCAGGTCGTCGAGATCACCGCTCGCGGTGACCGGCGCGACGCTCTCGGCACCGATCGTCTTGCCGGCCAGGTAGTCGGCGGCGATGTCGCTGATGTAGTCGCCCCTGTAGCCGTCGGCCGGGAACGCCGGATCGCCGGGCTCGATGCCGCGGCCGCGCGCCTGCACCGACAACGCGAGGTTCGCGATCTGCGCGCCGGCATCGTTGTAGTAGAACTCGCGGGTGACCTTCCAGCCGTTGGCCTGGAGCAGCTCGGCCAATGCGTCGCCGAGCGCAGCCTGGCGGCCGTGGCCGACATGCAGCGGTCCGGTCGGATTGGCCGACACGAACTCGACCATCACCGGCGAGCGGGCGCCGCGATCGTTGCGGCCGAAGGTGTCGCGCTGCGCGTGCACGAGTGTGATCACGCGTCGCTTGGCACTCGCCGCGAGGCGGATGTTGATGAAGCCGGGCCCGGCGATCTCCAGCGACTCGACCAGCCCGCCGGCATCGAGCCCGCGGACCCGCTCGACCAGCCGCTCGGCGAGCACCCGCGGCGCCACCTTCAGCAGCTTGGCCCACTGCAGCGCGGCGTTGCAGGCGAGGTCGCCATGATCGGCCTGCCGCGGCCGGTCGAGTTCGACCGCGATCACGCCCTCGGCATCCGGTCCGCGCGGATCACCACGCAGCGACTCGAGCCGCTCGGCGCCGAGTTCGACCGCCAGGGCCCGGCCGAACAGCCGCGCGAGTTCACTCTTCAACGGGGTGGACATCCGGGCGATTCTACTTGGCCGCCACCCCGGTCCCGCGACGGGTCGACGCGGTGCCGCCGCGGCCCGACCCCCGGCGGCGGATGCGGGGTGCGGCCGCGGTCCGACCGAGGAACCCGGTCGGCGACGGGGGCAGCCGCGAGGAGGTGATATAACCTACCGTGCCGAGGCGGGCCACCAAGACCCGCTCCCACCACTTCGACGAGACGACATCCCATGAGCCCAGCCCGTCGCGCCCGCGCGGCCGTATGTGCCGTCGCCTGTGCCATGTTTCCCGCCCCTGTCCGGTCCCGCACCCCGATCGAGGACCGATCCCCGATCACCGCGCGTTCCCGCCGGCCGCTCCTCGCGGCGATGTTCGCCTCGGCGCTGCTGTCGACTGCCGCAGCCACCGGTGGCGACCCCGCCCACGCGCAGCAGCGCAGCGGCGAGTTCGTCCCACAAGTGGGACAGGCGGGCAAGGACGTGGTCTGGGTGCCGACACCGGACTACCTGGTCGACCGGATGCTGCGCATGGCCCAGGTGACCCCCGAGGACTTCGTGATGGACCTGGGTGCCGGCGACGGCAAGATCGTCATCGCCGCGGCCAAGAACTTCAAGGCCCGCGCCAAGGGCATCGAATTCAATCCGGACATGGTCGAACTCGGCCAGCGCAATGCGCGCAGCGCCGGGGTCGGCGAGCGGGCGACGATCGAACAGGGCGACATCTTCAAGACCGACCTGAGCGCCGCCACCGTGATCACGATGTACCTGCTGCCGGTGCTCAACATGCAGCTGCGCCCGTCACTGCTCAAGCTCAAGCCGGGCACGCGGCTGGTCACCCACGAGTTCAACATGGGCGAGTGGGACCCCGACGAGATCTCGTGGGTCGAAGGCCGTCGCGGCCTGTTGTGGATCGTGCCGGCCAACGCCGGTGGCCAGTGGAAGCTGACCTACCGCGATCCGGCCGGCCAGGGCAGTGCCGACGTGACGCTGGAACAGGCGTTCCAGCGCGTCAAGGGCAGCGCCCGTTTCGCCAAGTTCGAAGCGAGCCTGCGCGAGCCGACGCTGCGCGGCCAGCGCCTGCAGTTCGAACTGCGCGACGACGAAGGGACGCTGCGCCGGTTCGAAGGCGAGGTCGGTGCCGACAAGATCCAGGGCACGACCACCGTCGCCGGCGGGGCGACCGGCACGTTCACCGCGACCCGCGTCGGCGAGGCACCGCCGATCCGCGAATCGAAGATGAGCGCCGAACATTCCGTCGGGCGGTATTCGCTGAACGCCGCCGGTCACTAGTCGAGCGGACCGCGCCATGGCGAGTGTGATCGACAAACCGTTGGCCCCGGCCGCCGGCCGTCCGCGCGAGGTGCTCGGCCTGCGCGAGGCGGTGGCGATCATCGTCGGCATCGTGATCGGCGCCGGCATCTTCAAGGCACCGTCGCTGGTGGCCACCTTCACCGGCGATCCGGCCTGGATGTTCGGCGCCTGGGCACTCGGCGGGCTGATCTCGCTGATCGGTGCACTCTGCTACGCCGAACTCGCGACCGCGTATCCGGATGCCGGCGGCGACTACCACTTCCTGCACCGGGCATTCGGCGGTCCGGTCTCGTTCCTGTTCGCCTGGGCCCGGTTCGCGGTCATCAACACCGGCGCGATCGCACTGCTGGGTTTCGTGTTCGGCGACTACGCGTCGCAGATCCTGCCGATCGGGCGCCACGGATCGGCTGTCTACGCCGCCATCTCGATCGTGCTGCTGACCTGGATCAACGTGCGCGGCATGCGCTCGGGCGCGGCGTTCCAGACCTGGCTCACCACCGCCGAGGTCGGCGGGCTGGTGCTGATCATCGTTGCCGGCCTGTTCCTCGCCTCCAACGGCGCGGGTGCGGGGGTGGCGCCCGCCGCGCCCGCGGCGGCAAGCAGCGGCATGCCGCCGATGTTCGGCCTGGCGATGGTCTTCGTGCTGTTCACCTACAGCGGCTGGAACGAGGCCGCGTACATCAGCGCCGAACTGAAGGACGAACGCCACAACATGGTCAAGGCGCTGGTGATCTCGATCGCGCTGATCACCGTGTTGTACCTGCTGGTGAACTGGGCCTACCTGCACGGGCTCGGCCTGAAAGGCATGGCGGAGTCGAAGGCGGTCGCCGCCGACCTGCTCGGCGCCGCGTTCGGCCCGACCGGTGCGACGCTGATGGCGCTGATGGTCGCGATCGCCGCGCTGACCTCGATCAACGCGACGATGATCGTCGGCGCGCGGACCACGTTCGCCCTCGGTCGCGACTGGCCGCCGTTCGCCCGCCTGGCCGAATGGGACGAGGTGCGCGGCACGCCGATCAACGCGTTGCTGGTGCAGGGCGTGCTCGCGCTCGGTTATGTCGCGATCGGCGCCTCGACGATGGGTGAAGGCTTCAAGGCGATCATCGAACTGACCTCGCCGGTGTTCTGGTTCTTCATCCTGCTGGTGGGCATCGCGCTGTTCGTGCTGCGCGCCAAGGAGCCGCAGGCGCCGCGCCCGTTCCGGGTGCCGCTGTATCCGCTGACGCCGCTTGTGTTCTGCCTCACCTCGGCCTACATGTTGTGGCGGACGGTCGACTACGCACTCGGCCAGAAGGTCGGTGGCCTGAACGCCGGCCTGATCGGCCTGATCGTGCTCGCGCTCGGTGCACTGCTGCGGCTCGCACTCGGCCGCGGCGCGGGAGCCACGCGATGAACGCGCGGCGGCAATGGCTGATCGCCGGCGGTGTGCTGGTGCTGTCGACGGGCACACGCGCGACCCCCCGGGCGCCGATCGGTGATCCGATCCGGCTCGCGCAGGCAAGTGCGGCCGACCAGCCGGCGCGTGCTCCGGACGTGCCGTACGTGCCGACCCGGATGGAAGTGGTCGACCGGATGCTCGACATCGCCCAGGTCGGCCGCAAGGACCGGCTGCTCGACCTGGGTTGCGGCGACGGGCGCATCGTCGTGCGGGCGGCCGAACGTTTCGGCACCCACGGCATCGGGGTCGACATCGACCCGAACCGGATCCGCGACGCCCAGGCCAACGCGAAACGACGCAAGGTCGAGGCGCTGACCCGGTTCGAACTCGGCGACGTGTTCACCTACGACGTCTCCAAGGCGACCGTGGTCACGATGTACCTGCTGCCGTCGGTGAACCTGGAGCTGAAGCCGCGGCTGCGCAAGGAACTCAAGGCCGGCACGCGGCTGGTGTCACACGACTTCGACATGGGCGCCGACTGGAAACCCGACGCGACCGAGAAGGTCGGCGGCGACTGGATCTATCTCTGGCGGATCCCGTCGCGCTGAGGCACGGTCCGCCGGGCGCTCAGGGCTTCTTCGCCTTCAGCTTGCTCTCGCGCCGCGCGACCTCGGCTTCGATCTTCGCGAGCACCGCCGGGGCCGGATCCTGCCAGGTGCCGCCGCCCGCCCGCGCCATGTAGGCGGTGGCACTCGCGAATTCCGGCAGCGACAGGTCGGCCTTGCCGCCGCGCGCCGGCATCGCCCGCACGCCCACCCAGGCGTGGGCGGTCAACACGTGCTGCCCCTCGCGGATCAGCGGTGCCCAGCGCTTCTTGTCACCGAGCTTCGGTGCGTTGGCGACGCCGGCCGCATGGCAGGCCGCGCAGACCTCGCGATAGACCCCCTCGCCGGACTCGGCCGCCCATGCGCCCTGCAGGCTCGCGCCGAACATCATCATCGTTCCGATCCAGCCGGCATGTTTCATCGGGGCACCTCGGTCTTCTCACGATCCGTTCATACGCGCCGACATGCTAACCCGCCGCCGGCGGGCGGCGCGTTACACTCGGCGACGATGCCGCCATCGATCCGCCTCGACCACGTGATCGTCGCCGCCAACACCCTCGACGAAGGCGAGGCCTGGCTGCGTGCGCGACTCGGGGTCGGGCTCGATCCGGGCGGATCACACACCGGCTGGGGCACCCACAACCGGCTGCTGCAACTCGGCGGCGGCACCTATCTCGAACTGATCGCGCCGGATCCGGCGCAGCCCGAGCCGACACGTCCACGACTGTTCGGCCTCGACGGCACGCAGCGGACGCGGATCGCGTCACGCCCACGGGTGATCCACCTGGCGATGCAATGCCCGGGGCTCGCATCGGTGCTGCCCGGGCTGCCCTGGCGGCCGGGACACCTGACGGCGATGCGTCGTGGTGATCTCGCCTGGCAGATCACGATCCCCGGCGATTCGCCGGACGGCCTGCCGTGCCTGCCGGACGGCGAGGCCGCGGGTGGCCTGCTGCCGACGCTGATCGACTGGGGTGATGCCGCCCATCCGTCGACCCGCCTCGTGTTTCGCGGCGTCACGCTGATCGCGGTCCGGCTGGCCGCTCCGCCGGCGATTGCTGCCGTGCTCGCGGGCCTGCGGGCGCACGAGCCGAGGCTCGAGATCACACCGGCACAGCCCGGGCACGCGGCGATCGGCATCGAACTCGCGACACCCGACGGCTGGTCGTTGCTCGACTAGCACGCGGGCCGAGAACCTCCTGGCACGATGCGACAATAGGGTTTTGCCGGAAGAGCCCTCCGATGGGATTGGTGATTGGTGCGTTGCTGGGTGTGATCAGCGTGGGCATCGCGCTGGTGCTGCAGCACCGCTACGACATGTTGCCGTGTGCCTGGTGTGTGATGCAGCGGTTCCTGTACCTGCTGATCGCCGTCTGGGCGATCGTCGCCTGGCCGCTGCGCGGCCGGCCGGCCGCTTGGCGCTCGGTGAACGCGCTGGCGCTGCTGACCGCGTTCGGCGGCATGGCCGCCGGCATCTACCAGTACGGCTGGGCCTCGAAGACGTCCTCGTGTGCACTGACGTTCGCCGACAAGGTGATGTCGACACTGCGGCTCGACCAGCTCGCCCCGGAGGTGTTCGCGGCGACCGGCCCGTGCGACGAGGCCAGTGCACCGCTGCTCGGTGTGCCGTTTCCGCTCTGGAGCGTCGCGCTGTCCGCGCTGATCGCGGTGCTGATCGTGCCGGCGCTGATGACTCGCCAGCGTCGCTGAAAACGAGCCGGCATCCGTTCGGCGATCGAGCACCCGACAACGTCGAGGATCACTCCGGAGACACCGCGTTGAAACCCGCCGCCCCCGCCGACTTCAAGCCCACCGCCCGCACCCGCGTCAAGCGACTGCACACCCGCGGTCGCTATGACCGCGAGACCGTGCACGCGTTCCTCGATGCCGGGTACCTGTGCCACGTCGGCTACGTGATCGACGGCCAGCCGTTCGTCACGCCGACCTCGTACTGGCGCGAAGGGGATCGGGTCTACTGGCACGGCTCGTCGGCGAGCCGGATGCTGCGCACGCTGGACAGCGAGGGCGCCCGCTGCTGCCTGACGGTCAGCCACGTCGACGGACTGGTGCTCGCCCGTTCCGCGTTCCATCACTCGATCAACTATCGCGCGGTGATGGCATTCGGCACCGCGCACCGGGTCACCGACACCGGCGAAAAACTCGCCGCGCTGGAGACCTTCGTCGAACGGCTGTATCCGGGACGCTGGCGCGAACTGCGGCCGGCCACCGCGAAGGAACTGCGCGCGACTACGGTCTTGTGGATGACACTCGACGAGGTGTCGGCCAAGACCCGCACCGGCCCGCCGGTCGACGACGAACCGGACTACGCGCTGCCGATCTGGGCCGGTGTCGTGCCGGCCGCGATGAGCTACG
>CADEEH010000099.1 GCA_902826305.1 uncultured Burkholderiales bacterium | reverse complement strand
TGATCCAGGACGACTTCGACCTGACGATCGTCAACCGGATGGACGTCGACCACGGCCTGACGGTGCCGCTGTCGCTGGTCTGCGGGCAGCCGGCCGCCTGGCCGTGCCCGGTGATCCCGTTCGCGGTCAACGTCGTCCAGTACCCGGTGCCGTCGGGCCGGCGCTGCTTCGCACTCGGCCAGGCGATCGCGCGCGCGATCGCGTCCTACGACGAGCCGCTGAAGGTCCAGATCTGGGGCACCGGCGGCATGAGCCACCAGTTGCAGGGTCCACGCGCGGGGCTGATCAACCGCGAATGGGACACCCGGTTCCTCGACCGGCTGATCGCCGAGCCGGCGGCGCTCGCGCAGCTGCCGCACATCGACTACGTGCGCGAGGCCGGCTCCGAGGGCATCGAGCTGGTGATGTGGCTGATCGCGCGCGGCGCGATGAGTGACGTCACCGGCGGCGCCGCACCGCGTGTCGCCCATCGCTTCTACCACGTGCCCGCGTCCAACACCGCGGTCGGCCACCTGATCCTGGAGAACCCGCAGTGACGATCAAAGTCGCCCTCGCCGGCGCCGGCGCGTTCGGCATCAAGCACCTCGACGCGATCCGGCTGATCGACGACGTCGAGGTGGTCTCGCTGGTCAGTCGAGATCTCGGCAAGACCCGTGAGGTCGCCGAGCGCTACGGCATCACCCACTGCACGACCGAGCTGGCCGACAGCCTGGCCATCGCCGAGGTCGACGCGGTGATCCTGTGCACGCCGACCCAGATGCACGCGGCGCAGGCGATCGCCTGTCTGAGCGCGGGCAAACACGTGCAGGTCGAGATCCCGCTGTGTGATGCACTGGCCGACGGCGAGGCGGTCATCGCCGCGCAGCGCGAGGCCGGCAAGGTGGCGATGTGTGGCCACACCCGGCGCTTCAACCCGAGCCACCAGTGGGTCCGCCAGCGGATCCTTGCCGGCGAGTACAACATCCAGCAGATGGACGTGCAGACGTATTTCTTCCGGCGCACGAACATGAACGCACTCGGCCAGCCGCGCAGCTGGACCGACCACCTGTTGTGGCACCACGCGGCGCACACGGTCGACCTGTTCGCCTACCAGGCCGGCAGTCCGATCGTGAAGGCGAACGCGATCCAGGGCCCGATCCACCCGGTGCTGGGCATCGCGATGGACATGAGCATCCAGCTGCTGGCGGCGAGCGGCGCGATCTGCACGCTGTCGCTGTCGTTCAACAACGAGGGGCCGCTGGGCACGTTCTTCCGCTACATCGGCGACACCGGCACCTACATCGCCCGCTACGACGACCTGTTCGACGGCAAGGAACAGAAGATCGACGTCAGCCGGGTGGACGTGTCGATGAACGGCATCGAACTGCAGGACCGGGAGTTCTTCGCGGCGATCCGCGAGGGTCGCGAACCGAACGCGAGTGTCGCGCAGGTGCTGCCGTGTTACCAGGTGCTGCACCGGCTCGAGCAGCAGCTCGCGACGCGCCAGCCGGCCTCGGCCACCCCGCGCTGACCGGTCAGCGCACCCTGGCTGCGGCGAGCGCCGGCCCGCTCACCGCCTCCAGCTCGCCGCGCAGCCACTGGTGCATCGGATCGACCTGGTAGCGCAGGTGCCAGATCATGTACATCGGCATCGGCGGACACGGCACCGGCACCTCGGCGTCGGCGAGCTGGCTCAACAGCCCCGAGCGCAGCAGACCCGGCAGCGTCGCCAGGCGCCGGCTGCCGCGCACGAACGGCGCGACCGCGGCGAAGTCCGACACGGTGACCACGAATCGCCGCTTGACCCCGTCGTCATCGAGCAGCCGGTCGATCGTCAGCCCGGCTTCGCCGTCGCGGCGGACCGACACGTGTTCGGCCTGCTCGAACTCGGACAGTGTCGCCGGAGGATCACGCTGCGCCGGGTCATAGAAGACCCGGTAGTGATCGTCGAAAAGGCGCTTCTGGACGATGTCGCTGGCTTCCGGCGGACGCGGCGAGATCACCAGGTGGCAGGCGGCATCGCGCAGCATCGCCGCGGTCGGCACGTCCGAGCGGACGATCCGCAGCATCAGCCCCGGCGCCATCGCCTTCAGCCGGGTGAACAGGCGCGGCAGCAGCAGATCACGTTGCAGGTCGTTGGCGGCGATCCGGATCGTCGTCTGCAGCTTGGCCGGGTCGAAGGATCCGGCGGCGACGAATCCCCGCAACTCGTCGAGCAGCACCCGTGCCCGCACCGCGAGCGCCTCGGCGTGGGCGGTCGGGACGATGCCACGCCCGGAGCGGACGAACAGCGGATCGCCGGCGATTGCCCTGAGTCGCTCGAGACCGTGGCTGACAGCCGACTGGGTGACCCCGAGGCGATGTGCGGCCCGGGTGATCGATTCTTCCTCGATCACCGCCAGCAACAGCTGCAACTGACGGCCGTCAAGGCTCAAATGATCGATCTGGCTCATGGAACACATGAGCGGCCCCATGTATCTCTCATGAATCGGGAGGTCCATACTAAGGCCACTGCCGAAATGGCACAACCGTCCGGACGTTCAGGCAAGGCCCACCCCACCATGGCGACGACGCGACAAGTGAAAGACGACATCGACGGTACCGTCCTGTTCGACGGCCGCCTGGCCCGCAAGGGTTATACGCTGAACCGGATGTGTTTTTCGTTCAACAGCGCGGGCAACCGGGAGGCATTCCTGCGCGACGAGGCCGCGTACTGCGCACTGTACGACCTGTCGGCCGAACAGCGCGCCGCGATCCGCAGCCGCGATGTGCTCGCGCTGCTGGCTGCCGGCGGCAACGCCTACTACCTCGCCAAGTTCGCCGGCATCTTCGGGCTCGACATGCAGGACATCGGCGCCCAGCAGACCGGCATGACCAAGGACGAATTCAAGGCGATGCTGGCGGCGCACGCGAGCCGACCCGGGGATCGGGCGGCGAGGCTGTCGATGCCGTGGCCCGGCGACGACGTCGAGACGCGCTGACGAGGATCACGGAGACGACAAGAATGGCCAACCTCATCGGCGCGGTGACGACCTCGCACGTGCCTGCGATCGGCGCGGCGATCGCACGCGGACGGCAACACGATCCCTACTGGAGTGCCTTCTTCGAGGGCTACCTGCCGGTGCGTCGCTGGCTCGACGAGACGAAGCCGGAGGTCGTGGTCGTCGTGTACAACGACCACGGCTTGAACTTCTTCCTCGACAAGATGCCGACCTTCGCAATCGGCGCGGCGCCGTCGTATCGCAACGCCGACGAGGGCTGGGGGCTGCCGCAGATGCCGTCCTTCCAGGGCGACGAGGACCTGTCGTGGCATCTGGTCGAGTCGCTGGTGGCCGACGAGTTCGACATCGTCACCTGCCAGGAAATGCTGGTCGACCACGCGTTCACGCTGCCGCTCGCGCTGTTGTGGCCCCAGCGGCCATGGCCGGTGCGTGTGGTGCCGGTCTGCGTCAACACCGTGCTGTTCCCCCTGCCGAGTGCCGCGCGTTGCCTGCGGCTCGGCCAGTCGATCGGACGTGCGATCGACGCCTGGGACAATGACGCGCGTGTGCTGGTGATCGGCTCGGGCGGACTGTCACACCAGCTCGACGGCCGGCGCGCCGGTCACATCAACCGCGAGTTCGACCAGCGTTTCATGGACAGCCTGGCGCTCGAGCCCGAATGGGCCGCGCAACAATCGATCAACGAGCTGGTCAGGCAGGCCGGCACGCAGGGGATCGAGCTGCTCAATTGGCTGGTCGCCCGCGGCACGATGACGGGGTCGGTCACCGAGCTGTACCGCAACTACCACATCCCGATCTCCAACACCGCCACCGGGCTGATGCTCTTCGAGCATCGCCACTGACCCCCGGCAAGGAAGGGTCGACCGCGATCAGAAGTCGAAGCGAGCGCCGACGTAGACCCGGTTGTCGACCAGCTTGCGATCGCCACCGACATCGCGTGCGACCTTGAAGCGCCGGACGCCAGCGAAGGCACTCAGGCGCTTGTTCAGGTCGACCTCCAGTCGCACCACGTCGAAATCGAGGATGCTCGTGCCACCGCCGCTGGTGACGACCTCGGGCGCGAAGTACGCGCCGGTCGACAGATGGAACGGCGCCAGCGAGTAGCGCAACCGCGCCCCCAGTGCCACGCCCGCGATGTCATCGTCCGGGTTGGTCAGGTTGACGAAGTACAGACGCGCGCCGACGTCGAGAGACAACGGCGAGTTGCGATCGAACACATTGCCCGCCAGCCCGAGCCGTCCGACCAGCGTGTTGTTCTCGGTCATCAGCAGACCGGCGTTCAACTGCGAGTTCTCGAGCCCCCCGACCCGGAAATCGCGACGGTAGTCGATCTCCGCGAAGTTGTTGGACAGGCCGACCGACAGGTCTTCGGCGGCGACAACCGGCCCGCCGGCAAGCAGAGACAGGGACAGCAGAGTGGATTTTGCAGCGCGCCGCATGGGGCCTCCCGAGGCTTCTTCGTGGTGATGCGGGAGTGTGACCGGCGAGGCACGCTTCGGATGTCGGACTCGATTGCACAAGGTTGTAGGACGGCGGCGAACCTGCTGCCGGCAGGGTCATTGTGGGCGACGTCATCACCGTCGCCCACCGGGCCGGGCTACTTCAGGCCCATGCAGTTTGCGTAGTAGGTGACCGTCGCGGGCCAGTCCGAGAAGATGCCCTCGATGCCGACGTCACGTGCGAGGACGTCGAGCGCCTTGTACATGTCGCCGTCGGTGCGGATCGCCTTGCCCTGCGGATCGAACGCGTAGTAGAACCCTCCCTTGCTCGCACCCGCGCGAAGATCCGAGCGCTCGAACGTCCAGGCGATGATCTTGAAGCCGACACGCTTGATGTCCTTCGCGTAGGCCGAGGGCACGACATTGCCTGAGGCGTCGACGTCGAGCAGCGCGGGCATCGGCGGGGCGAAGTAGCGCACACCCTTCTGATGCAGCTCGCGCAGCTCGGGAAGGGTCTGTCTCGGCACCGGCGGGCTCGCGGTCGGATCGACGCTGTCGAGGTACACCGCCTGGCGACCGTACTCGGGCGCGGACTGCACCCAGTACAACACGTCGCGTTTGTCGAACGATTGCATCCAGACGTCGCGCGGACGGATGCCCGCGGCGCGCAACTCGTCGATCATCTTCTGCGCGTAGTGGGCCTGGCTGCCGAAGACCTGCGCGATCCGGGCGGCGTCACCGCCCTTGAGTTCCGGCGTGTGCTTGACGCCGAGCCGCTCGTTGAGCGCCAGGCTCTCGCGAAGGCTCATCAGCGTGCCCCGGCCGGTATACAGGTCCGTGCGCCAGGAAGCGGTGCCGCCGAGGTATTCCTCGGCCGTCGTCGCGGTCGGATCGCTCGCATCCATCTTGCCGCGCAGCGTGCGGTACTGCGACAGTGTCAGGTCGCTGGTGCAGCACTTCGGCGCGGGCGACTGGTTCGGCCCCGACCAGGGGACACTGCATTGTCCGTTCAGCGGCGTGGCGACGATGTTGGTGGTGGTGTGCAGGTCACACTCGGAATGCCGGCAGACCAGTTCGCCGTCCTTCGTGAACGTGACGTCGCATTCGACGATGCCGGCACCCATCCGCGCGCCGGCCTCGTACGACTCCTTCGTGTGTTCCGGGAACTGCAGCGCGGCACCGCGGTGACCGATCGAGAAGTCGGTGCGGTGGAACGGACCCGCCTTGCACTGCTGCAGCTTGTCCTTCAGCGACCCGGGCTGCATGCCGTCGACCAGGTAGAACGGTCGCGGGCCGAGCTCGACCTGGCGGTCGGGATCGCCGTGGCCGCGGTCGGCCCGGGCCGGCTGGCACAACACGACGACGACTGATGCGATCAGCCAGCAGAGTGCCCTGGTTTGCATTGCGATCTCCCGATGTGGATGGCGAGCCGCAATGTAGAGGTCCGATGTGAAGAGCGTGTGGCAGCCGGCGGCCGGGCCCGGCGCCGACGATGACGATCCCATGTCGAAACGACGACGAACCGATGACGAGTGGCTCGCGCGGCGTCGGCGCGGTCGGTCAGGATCCGAATCGGAACGCGGTGATCTTCGTGCCCGAGTGGATCCTGCCCAGCGGCGTGTCGATCACGTCGGCCAGGTTCACGAACATGCCGAGCTTCTGGAAGTAGGCGACACGCGAGCTCAGGCCGACGCGAATGCCGCGATAACGCGCGTCACCGTTGCAGTCGATCAGGAACACGTCGCCCGGGATGGCGGCGAACACGCTGCTCGCCGGCTGCGACGCCCCGACGGTGCAGGACTGCTGCGCGCGGCCGTCGTCGTGCTGGTAGTTCAGCGTGAAACGCGCGCCGGTGCGCATCGGCAGCGTGAAGCCTTCGATCCGTGCGTCGAGCGCCTCGTCCTCCGGCGAGAATGCCATCAGGCCGCGCAGGCTCACACCGTCGACACGACGGTCACCGTCGTCGCGCATCGTGATCCGGGTCATCGGACTGAGTCCGGCGGTTGCCGCGTCGCTGCCCTGGAACGATTCGGACATCCGACGAGTCGAGCGCAGCGGCCGGCGCTGCTCGAGCGACCAGCTGAAGCGCGGTATCGGATCGATGCCCTGCGTGACCAGCCCGGCGTTGCGGGCCTGCTTGAGCACCGTCGGCGACAGCTCGGCGACCTGCATCGCCCGTACCCCGCCGACGAACGACAGCACGGCCAGCGCCGCACCGAGGGCGGGCAGCACGGATGCGGCGGTGGCGGTGGTCAGACGAGCCATGGAATGAAACGGCGGGTTCGTTGCACGTAGAGGGCGTAGGCGGCATCGATGCGAAGCAGCCCGCGCTCCTCCCGCAACGCCTTGAGCACCAGGACGGCCGACAGGACGAGCCAGGCGATCAGCGCCGGTGCACCGGGCCGTGCGAACACCACACCGGCGCCGCAGAGCATCACCGCGCTGTACATCGGATGTCGGATCAGGCGATACGGTCCGGCGGTCGCGAGCTTTGCGCCGGGCTTCGGCTCCGGGCGGATGTTGAAGTTGCCCGGCCGGTTGATACCGATCGCGGCGACGCCGAGGACGATGCCCGCGAGCATCGCCAGCATCGCGGGCGCCCGCCACTGTCCGCCCGGCGCCAGCAGGGCCAACCAGGCGATCATCGTGAACTGCGCGATCACCAGCAACGACGACATCGGTTCCGCGGGGATCGCGGCGGTCAGGGCTTGGGATCGAGCCGCGCGACACGGCGCTCGATCGCGTCGAGTCGACCGGCGAGTGCCGACATCTGCGCGACCCAGCCGTCGACCATCGATCGGGACACCAGTTGCGGCTGCTCGACCGTCAGGAACGACACCGCGGTGCGTTCCAGTCGGCGACGCAGATCGTCGGCGACCACACGCGCCTGCCCGGCGGCGCGGCCGATCCGGTGCGCGGCCGCGTCACCCACGACCCGGCTCAGGTCCTCCTCCGGATCCCAGCGGACCTGCTGCACGAGTTCGCCCAGCGTGGCCGCAAGCATCACGTCGCCCTCGACGCGCAGATGGCGCGACAGTCCCTGCGCGCCGTCGCGCGCGGCCGCGAAGACCGCTTCGATCGACGGGCGCAGCAGCAGCGCCAGCGCCGGTTCGGGCGGCGGGGTCTCGGTCCCGGCGAGCACCAGCAGGCCATCGGGCGAGATCAGTGCCCACAGTTCCGGCGCAGGCAGGCCGAACAGCGAACCGTCGAGGCCGAAACGCACGTGTTTGCGGGCAAACATCGCGAGCTTGTGGCGCGCCCAGGCATGCTGGCCGAGCAGATGGTTGACCGCCGCCAGCAGCGCCGACAACGCGGGCACCTGCAGGCGCTGCACGACACCACGCAGCGCCGAGTCCGCGTCATTCAGCGCGGAGCCCGCTGCCGATTGCGGCGCGCCACCCGCCGCGGATGCCGGATCACCTTGCATCGTTGCACCTCGCTTCGACTATTCGATTGTTCCTCCCGCCATGATACGGCGCGAGCCGCCGTACAATCCGGGCACCCGCCATCGAGCACTGCTCGCTCACAGTCAAGGACGATCACGATGCACATCTCACGATGCTCGACTCGTTGCACACTCGCCATGTTCGTCGTCGCCGCACTCCTCGGGACGACCGGCTGCTCGGACGACGCTTCCGCCCAGTTCCGTCCGGGCGTCAAGCGGCCGACGCCCAGTGAACCCGCGCCGGCGCCCGCACAGGCGAGCCCTGCGCCGGCACCTCCGGCCGCGCAGAGCACACCCGCGCCGGAACCTGCCGCGGCGCCCGCACCGGCCGACGCTTCGTCACGTGCATCGGCGATGGAAGGCAAGGTCGCCTACTACAGCCGCAAGTTCGCCGGCCGCCGCACCGCCAGCGGGGAACGGTTCGATCCGAACGCGATGACGATGGCACACAAGACGCTGCCGTTCGGCACCATGGTCCGGGTGACGAACACGAAGACCGGCAAGAGTGTGACGGTGCGGGTCAATGACCGGGGTCCGACGCAGCCGGATCGGGTGGCCGACCTGTCGTATGCGGCCGCGGTGAAGCTGGACATCGTGAAGGCGGGCATCGGTGATGCCCGCCTCGAAGTCGTCGGCAGCGCGCCGAAGGCCAAGGCCAAGGCGAAGGAACCGGCGAAATCCGCCGCGAAGCACTGAACAGCGTATCGGCGAGGCCCGATCGACGAGGCACCGGCCGCCTGGCCGATGCCTTCTTCCCGCCCCGGGGCGCGGCCCGGTACCGGTGACTCAGAACTCGGTCGGCGCGGCCTCCGACCGGCCGGCGAGCTGCTGGATGCCGGCCAGCACCCAGCCCGTGGAACCGTCGACCGGCTTGGTCAGGTTCCAGACCTCGTCGAACGGCGACGCCGACTCCTCGGCCGCCTCGCGCAACATGCCCGAGTAGCGCACGCTGGCCACGTGCTCGACATCGGTGCTCTCGACGCCCAGCAGATCGGCCTGCAGCGTGACGACGTCGGTGCGGTTGGACGCTCCGTTGCGCTGCTCGATCTCGAACTTCAGTCGTTCGAACATCTCGGGTGTCGTGAACTCGCGCAGATCGCCCAGGTCGCCGGCATCGAACGACGCCTGCAGGCGGATGAAATGGGAGCGCGCGTTGCGGACGAATCCATCGACGTCGAATCCGTCGGGCACGCGCCACGAGGCCGTCGGCGCCGCGGCCGATGCGGTGGCCGATGCGGCGCCCTGGCCGCCCAGGTCGGCGCGCTGGGCCGGATACGAGACATCGGCGGTCGGACGATACCCTTGGACCGTGGCCTCGGGGCCCATCACCGTCTGCGGATAACCGGCGGGCGCCAGCGCCGGGCGCATGCCCCCGCGCGCCGACCGGCGAGCCAGCACCATCCGGACCACGAAGACCGCCGCCAGCACGAGCAGGAGCAGCATCATCATCGACGCCAGTTCCTCGCCGAAGCCGAGTGAACTGGCGAGGGCGGCCAGGCCGAGCCCGGCGGCCAGGCCGGCCAGCGGCGCCAGCCAGCGGCTTCGCGCCGGAGCCGCTGCCGCCTGCGCGGCCCCCGCGGTCGCGGGACGGGCCGCGGCATTCGGTGCCACCGCGTTCGACTGACCGGGTGCGTTCGGCGCGGCGGCCGGCGGCTGCGCGGACTTCTGTGCCCCGGCGGCATCCTGCGGCGAGCGTGCCGGTGGCGGGGCCGCGTCACGGGTCACGCTCTGCGACTGGCGACCGATCGACTTGCCGCCGCCGACGCGTTTGGCCTCGGCCAGATCGGCGAAACCGGCGAACGTGATCGCGGCCGTCAGCGCGATCACTGCGGACAGCACGGCGGTACGGCGATGTGAACCACGTGGCATTGACTTGTCCCCCAAGAACCGTTGGCTCCGGCTGATCCGGAGCTCGTGATGGCCCGACCAGCGCGGTGGCCCCGCGCGATCGGCGCATTCGAACCGCCCGGACCGACAGTCCGGAGCGGACACAAAAAAAGCCTACAGGCGGATACCCTCGTGCAAGGCAACAGCCCCAGCCGCCAAGTTGAAATAACGGACACGGGACAGTCCGGCCGACTCGAGCATCCGCTTCAGTGTCTCCTGGTCCGGGTGCACGCGGATCGACTCGGCCAGGTAGCGGTAGCTGTCCCCATCCCCGGTGATCCGGCGGCCGAGCCACGGCAGCACGTTGAACGTGTACAGGCCGTACGCGGGTTCGAGCGGCTTCCAGACGCGGGAGAACTCGAGCACCAGCAGCTTGCCCCCGGGTGCCAGCACCCGGGCCATCTCGGCGAGTGCGTGCTCCTTGCGGGTCATGTTGCGCAGCCCGAAGGCCACCGTGACCCGGTCGAAATAACCGGTGGGAAACGGCAGCCGCTCGGCGTCACACTGCACCGCGGGCGACGCATGGCCGTCATCGATCGCCCGGTCGCGGCCGAGGGTCAGCATCGACGCGTTGATGTCGGTGAGCCAGACCTCGCCGGTCGGTCCGATCCGGCGTGCGAACGCCCGCGCGAGATCCCCGGTTCCGGAAGCGACGTCCAGCAGCTTCATGCCCGGGCGCACCGCGGCCTGGCCGATCGTGAAGTGTTTCCAGAGCCGATGCAGGCCCGCGGACATCAGGTCGTTCATCAGGTCGTAACGGGTGGCGACCGAGTCGAACACCGCAGCGACCCGGCGCGACTTCTGCGACTCCGGCACCGTCTCGTAGCCGAAGTGGGTGGTCGATTCCGCGGCACGGCCACCGGTCGCGCCGGTGTCGGCTTCGCCTCGTGGTGTCGGATCGTTCATCATCGTGTCACCGTTCAGCGCGGTCGCGACAGTGCCGTCGCGGCGACCGGTGCACCGGCGTCGTCGGCCGGCCCCCGCGTCGCACCCGCCGCCTCGAGCCGGGCCAGGTAGTCGGCCCAACGGGTGTCCTGGTGAATGCCCAGGTCGTACAGGTAGTCCCACGAGTAGATCCCGCTCGTGTGACCATCGGAGAACCGCGGCTGGATCGCATAGTGGCCGACCGGTTCGACCGCCTCGATGAGCACGTCGCGTTTGCCGGTCTGCAGGGTCTCCTGGCCGGGGCCGTGGCCACGCACCTCGGCCGATGGCGAGAACACGCGCAGGAACTCGAACGGCAGCCTGAACGACCGGCCGTCGGCGAATTCGAGCTCGAGCACGTGCGAGACGTTGTGCACGACGATGCGAGTCGGTACCGGTGTGGACTTGTCGAGTCCTGCCATTCGATCGGGTCCGCGAAGACGGCGTGGCCCGACTCCGGGCCAGCTCAGCCTCGATGGTAGCCGATCCGGGACACCCGGTCGCGCGACCGGTCAGCCGCTCAGGCCGATCTCGGTGCCCAGCGGCGTGAAGCGGACCCGGTCGAAGCCGCGGGCGCGCTCGACCAGCGCATCGAAGCGGATGCGCAGGTCGCGGCCCGGTTCACGGAGCACGGCCGTCGCGTTGATCCGGTAGCGACCTGCGGGGATCACCAGGCTCGGCGGCTCGCGTGTCTGGAGGTCACCCGGCAACAGGAACGAATCCTCGAAATAGATCAGTTCCGTGGTCTGCACGCCGACCAGCACCGGTTCGCCGGGCCAGAAATGGATCCCCAGATGATGGTGACGGGCACGTTTCGGATCGTTGCTGCCGTCCTGCACGACCGCGACGACCCGCCCGATCATCAGCTTGCCGACGACGCCGCCCGGACGGCGCGAGTGGGTCGCCTGCTCGGTGCGCGGCTGAGGCAGGATCACGACCAGCGCGCCGACCGCCGCCGCCGGCAGCGGCATCAAGCGTTCGAACCAGGCGCAGTCGCCTTCGATCGCATGCCAGGTCACCGACTCGGACTTCGCGAGCGACGATTCGACCGCGGTCGCCGCGCCCGGTGCGGCGCAGGCATTGGCCAGCCGCATGATCGTGTCGGGTTCGCGATTGCCGTAGAGGTACGGACTGCGCGTGATCATCGCGGTCAGCCGCGGATCGTCGGCCCCCATCGCATGCGCCCGGTCGATGATCGCGGCGTCGATCGAGTAGACCTTCGGGAATCCGAACGACAGCGCGGCCTGCTTGCACGGCGCCGGCAGCCGACGCACCGGTCGATACGCCCCGCTCCAGCAGATCCGCAGCTCCTCGAGCACCCGCCGGGCCGCCTCCGGCGGCATCGTCTCGGGCACCTTGAGGTCGGCCGCCGCGGCGGCGAGGTCCTCGCCTTCGTTGAAATTGGAGCGCCGACCGTCCACGCTGCGCAGCAGCCGGTGGGTGTCCAGCCGAACCGAATGCTCGATCGTCGCCGCGAAGGTCGGCCCGTGTTTGTTCTCGCGCAGCAGCCCGTCCGGGTCGACCCGGAACCCCACCTTCTCGGCCCAGCGCCGCGACAGCCGGTCGATCAGCTCGACTTCGTTGACGGTGCGCAGTTCGGGCCTCGAGAGCGCCAGCAGCACCGGATAGACGAACACCGCGCGCGCGGTCGGCGAACGGACCAGCGGCACCGGATCGGGCAGCCGTTCGTCGAGGAAGGTGCTCGCCCGCAGGCGCCGGGCGAGCCCGCACAGTTCGTCCCAGTCCTGCGGATCGACGGTCACCCGCATCCGCATCGCGGCGCCGATCAGCCGCGCCTGATAGTCGAGTGCGCGTGCCAGCGGCATCACCGTGGCCAGCGAATCGGTCGCGCCCTGGATGATCGCGCGTGCCTCGTGGTCTCCCGCCTCCATCCACTCGGTGTGGACACGCTTGTACAGGTTGCGCGCCATCCGCAGTCCGTGCGCCAGGGTCCGGAACCGCGACCAGGCGCCGTCGGAAAACGGCACCGGCGCGCCCCGCATCTCGCGCAGCGCGACGTCGGTCTCGGCGATCTGGGCGACTCGCGCCTGCTCCAGGATCGCGAACATCGCATCCGGCGCCAGCGCACCGCGTTCGAGGCTGCGCAGCAGCCGCTCGATCAGCTCCAGCCGCTGGCCTTCACGGCCCTCGATCGACGCGAGCCATTCGCGGCACGTGGCGGCATCCTGGATGCGTGAGAGTTCGGGGATCGATCCGGCGCCCATGGACAGGTCGGACGCGGGCGCATCCGACAGCGTGTGAAATCGTTCACACATGGTAGCGACGACCCGTGGCGGCGGGTTGCCTGCGCCGACCGGCACACGGCGGATGGTCGGCCGCGGCGGACCGGCGGCGATCCCCGGCCGCGCGAGTCCCCGACCGGCGAGAAACGTCGACCGGCGTTCAAGGGATCGACACGGTCGCCACCGGCGTCGACGGATCGGCGACCCTCGCGGCACGCACCGCGAAGTCCGAATAGCCGTACACCACGTCGCCGACGAACACCGCCCGGCGCGCATAACCGGTCCAGGGGGACGATGCGGACGGTGCGGGCATCGTCAGCGTGCCGGCATCCCGCAGGCCGCGGTCCGGATGGAAACGGGCCAGCCGAA
The DNA here is from genome assembly GCA_902826305.1 of uncultured Burkholderiales bacterium. GTDB lineage: Bacteria > Pseudomonadota > Gammaproteobacteria > Burkholderiales > Burkholderiaceae_E > CADEEH01. Next base: position 4,474 of record CADEEH010000099.1, on the reverse strand, counting down.
CCTGTGACCGCTGTGGTGTGCCGTGGATGGCGGCCTCGAAGCTGCGCATCGGGATCGCCATCAGCGCGTCGTCCTGTGCGCTCGCTCCCGGCAGCCAGGTGAACGCGTGCGGATCCCACAACGCCTCGCTGCCGCTGTAGACGTTGCCCAGCGCGAGACTCGACTGTTCGACCGGACGGGTCGCATCGCCGACGTCGAAGAGGCTCGCCTTCACGCGCCGCGGCCAGCCGCCGTCGTCGTAGCCGACTCCGATCAGATGGGTGGCATCGGCGGGATGAAGGTAGGTCGAGAAGCCGGGCAACTTCAGCTCGCCGAGCTGCCGCGGTTGTGTCGGATCGGAGAGGTCGAACACGAAGAACGGATCGATCTGACGGAACGTCACCAGGTAGGCGCGCGGGCCGACGAAACGGACCGACTGCAACGTCTCGCCGGTGGCGATCGCCGCCGTGCGGCCAAGTGCCCTCCAGGATGGCGCGCCGGGACGGGACGTGGCGAGATAGGTGAACGGCCGGCCGCGGTCGTCGAAGTCCGACATCGCGACCCGGAGCACGCCGTTGCTGTCCTCGTCCAGCGCGTACGCATCGAGCATCGTGCCGGCCAGGGCGCCGGTGGACATGTATCTGGCACGGCCGGACGGTTCGAGAGCGAAACGATGCAGGTAGGTCGCGGTCCGCCCGCCGGTGCTGTTGTCGCGGCGCCAGTAGGTCGTGTTCACGTACAGCGCCTGGGCTGACATCGCGACGGTGGCACCTTCGGCGAGCACGGTGTCGTGGGCGACGCTGCGTGCGTCGACATCGATCGTGTGCACCCGGAGCCAGGCCAGCCTCGTCGGCACGTCGATCTGCGCGAACCCGCGGCACTGCCCCGCGGTCGGCGTCGTCGCCGCACCGTCGATGTCGAGTGGTGCCAGCCAGTGCACGAGCGTGGCGGCGCGGATCGCCGTGCGGTTGTCGGCGATCAGCCGGTCGAACGCGGCCCGCCATTGTTCCGACGTCGGGTCGGCCGGCAGCGAGGCGGGCCACCAGCGCACCGCCGGCGGCATCTGCAGGTCGGTCTCGGTGACCGCATAGACCTTGCCGTCGATCCGGCGCGCGCCGAGCAGACGACCGGGCAGCGTGGTCGACCAGGTCGCTGCCGGCGCGGCGTCGGCGGTGGTGTCGAACAACGTCAGCACCGTCCGCGGCGGCTTCCACGCGGAAGGTGGTTCGCCGCAACGGCCCAGTGCACAGATCATCGGCGCACCGGCGGGCGGGACGGGCCCGCCCATCATCACCTCGACCGACGCGGCGCCGGTGCTGAGCGACACCAGCCGTCCGGCGTCGAGCTGCACCATCCCGACCGGCATCTGATGGCCGGACGCCGTCGACTCGGGTGACCAGCGGACCTGTCCGAGCATCGCCATCGATTCGGCCGGCCACAAGCGCAGCTTGCTGAGCGCGAGCTGCGAGCCGTCGGCCTTGAAACCGTACAAGTGCCGGTCGTCGTTCCTGATCGTGTCGAACTCGTCGACCCCGGCGACCTGGACGTTGGTCGTCGAGTGGCGCGGTGCGGCCGGCGCCGGCGCTGGCGCTGCGCTCGATGGGGCGCCGACAGATGTCACCGGAGCGGGCAACACGTCGAAGCCGCCGCCCCGGCCATCGCGCATCGAGACGAGCTGGTCTTCGATCATCGCCTGCGCACGGTCCTCGATGTGCTGTTCGAGTGCGCCGCAGGCGTCCTCGCCGGTGAAGTACTTGAGCGAGGCCGACGTCGGGGGCGGCGTCGGGGCCGGCGTCGGTACGGTTTCGGATCCGCCGCAGGCGGTGAGTGTGACGGCCAGGATGATCGGTGCGGGGACGAGATGACCGCGGAAGCCGGAACGGCGGACAGTGGACATGAGTGATGGGACAGTCGACGGGGCGTTGGATGGGCTTCGCGGCGGGCCGGTCGGCGGGTGCAGGCAACGGACCCACGCGCTCGAAAGTTGGGAAATATTCCCAGACTTTGACAAGGCCGTCAAGATCTGGGATTATTTCCCTGTGACACAGGACACAGACGCGCCTACCGGGCCGACCGACGGAGACGCGGCGGGTGCCGAAGCGATGCTGGCGATGTTGCGGCCACTCGCCGGCATCGCGTTGACACTCGGCCTGAAGCTGCCGGAACTGGTCGAGCTGACCAAGATCGCGCTGACCGAGGCCGCCCGCGCGCGGCCCGCCACCGCACGGTCGGACTCGCGGATCGCGGTGATGACCGGCGTGCACCGCAAGGACCTGCGCCGGCTGCGCGAACGCGGCGAACGGCTTCTGCTGCGCCGGCGTTCGATCGCCGCCGAGGCCTTCTCGCGCTGGTTGTCGGACCCGCTTTTCCTGACCCATCGGGGGCGCCCGCGGGTGCTGCCTCGCAACCGGCCCGACGGAGCCGGCCGCAGTTTCGATGGGCTGGTCGCATCGATCTCGCGCGATGTCCATCCGCGCGGGGTGCTCGACGAGCTGCAGCGGCTCGGCCTCGCGGCGCTGGACGGACGCGACCGGGTCCGCCTGACCGCGCCCGCATTCGTCCCCGGGCGGGACCGCGACGCGCTGCTGCGCTTCGCGGCCGCCAATGTCGCCGATCACCTGCACGCCACCGACCTGAACCTTCGCGACGGACCGACCCGCTTTCTCGAGCAGGCGATCTACGCCGACGAACTGTCGCAGCGATCGGCCGAGGAATTCAACACGGCGACCCGCGAGGCCTGGGAGGTGATGTTCACGCAGATGATGCCGCGGCTGCGACGGCTGTTCGAGCGCGACCGGCGCGAAGGGCTCGAGATGACACACCGCGTGCGGCTCGGCATGTACGGTGTGGTGGCCCGACGCGATCCCGCGGCGCTCGAACCGGCCGACGAACCGCCGGCAACCCCCGCGCCGAAACGAGGCCGACGATGACCCCGACACCCGCTGCTGGAACCGTCCGTGCCAACGACCGGACGCGTCGGTCGTCCGGCCGCGAGTTGCCTGGCCTCTCGCGCCTCGTGTCGGGTGCCGTCGCCACCGCGCTGTTCATCGCCGGATCGTCGATGCTGCCCGGCTGCTCCGATCCGGGCTCTGGCGGCTCCGGTGTTCCCGGGGCGGCCCAGGCCCCGATCGCCGATCCCCGCCTGATCGAGGGCACGATCGAGGCCCTGGACACGACCTCGCTGACGGTCAACGCGGTGCGGATCGACATCACCCGCGCCGCGATCGTCCGCGCCGACGGCTCGGCTGCCACCACCGCCGACCTGCGCGTCGGCCTGCCGGTCAGCATCACGCTGACCGCCGCAGGTGCCACCACTGCCGAACGCATCGTGATCCGCTGACCTCGCCCCTAGTGACAAGCCCGGGGGCGGTTGGGGGGCGTAGCGAGCAGGCCCGAGTTGCTTCCGAGGAGCGCAAGCGTGCTGGTGCACGCTGAGCACCACAGGGAGCAAATCGGGACGCGCAGCAGCCCCCAACCACCCCCGGAGTCAGACCATCAGGCGGGCGACCGACTCCCGATCCAGATCCGCCCTCGCCCCCCGCGTCACGATCGCCCCGCGCGACATCACCGCGAAACTGTCGGCGAGCGAAGTCGCGAAGTCCAGGTACTGCTCGACCAGCAGGATCGACATCCGCCCGCCGGCCGACAGCTGCGAGATCGCACGTTCAATGTCCTTGATGATCGACGGCTGGATGCCTTCGGTCGGTTCGTCGAGGATCAGCAGTTTCGGGCGCATCGCGAGTGCACGGCCGATCGCGAGCTGCTGCTGCTGGCCGCCCGACAGATCACCGCCTCGCCGCTCGAGCATGCCGCGCAGGACCGGGAACATGTCGAAGATCTCGTCGGGCACCCCGCCGCGTCCGCCCTGGTTGGCGAGGCCCATCTGCAGGTTCTCGCGCACCGTCAGCCGGGGGAAGATCTCGCGCCCCTGCGGCACGTAGGCGATGCCGCGCCGGGCGCGCTCGTACGACGTCAGCCGGGTGATGTCCTCGCCGTCGAATTCGATGCGGCCGGAACGCGGCAGCAGGACACCGGTCAGGCACTTGAGCAGCGTCGTCTTGCCGACCCCGTTGCGACCCATGATGACGGTGCAGGCGCGGTCCGGCACGTCGAACGAGATCGAGCGCAGCACGTGGCTGCCGCCGTAGTAGTGTTCGAGATCGGTGACTTTGAGCATCTTGGTTGGAGGGCGGCCGTCGGATCAGCGGCCCAGGTAGACCTCGATCACCTGCGGATCGGATTTCACTTCGTCGATCGATCCCTCGGCCAGCACCGAACCCTCGTGCAGCACGGTCACCCGTTCGGCGATCCGGGCGACGAAATCCATGTCGTGTTCGACGACGATCAGCGTGTAGCGGCCGGCCAGCCTCAGGAACAGGTCGGCGCTCTTCTCGGTCTCCTCGTCGGTCATCCCGGCGGCCGGCTCGTCGAGCAGCAGCACACGCGGCTCCTGCATCAGCAGCATGCCGATCTCGAGCCACTGCTTCTGGCCGTG
>CADEEH010000098.1:15474-17825 GCA_902826305.1 uncultured Burkholderiales bacterium | reverse complement strand
CAGGTGACCAAGGTGATGCAGCCGAGCCAGTGGCAGCGGGAGTTCGACGAGTTCAGCCGCCGCCAGCTCGCGCTGCTCGAGCAGGCCCGCACCTCGGAGGTCGTCGCCAAGTGAAGCCGGTGGAGCCCGGGTTGACACCGGAGGGCGTGCGTGCCACCGAGGTGGTCACGCTGCGTTCGGGCCGTGCCACCGCGTCACGCGACTGGCTCGCCGAGGAGGTGCCGGTCGCACTCGTCTTCAACGGCATCTCGCATGCGGTGATGCTGGCCACGCCGGCGGACCTCGAGGACTTCGCACTCGGCTTCTGCCTGTCCGAGGGGCTCATCGACAGCCGGGCGGAACTGCACGACGTCGAGGTCGTTGTCGTGGCGGACGGGATCGAACTGCGCCTCGAGGTGGCCGCGGCCGCCGAGTGGCGACTGCGTGAACGCCGGCGGACCTTGGCCGGGCGGACCGGCTGCGGGTTGTGTGGTACCGACAGCCTGGCGACGGTGCGGCAACCGGTGGCCGTGGTCGAGCCGCTGGCCGTCGGCGCCGGCGCGATCGCGGCCGCGCAGCGCGAGCTGCGCCGCTGGCAGTCGGTCCAGCAGCTGACCGGCGCCACCCATGCCGCCGCCTGGTGTTCGCCGGACGGCGTGGTGGTCCAGGTCCGCGAGGACATCGGACGCCACAACGCGCTGGACAAGCTGATCGGTGCGATGATCCGCGCCGGTCTCGATCCTCGCCGGGGCTTCGTGTGCATCACCAGTCGCGCGAGTTTCGAGATGGTGCAGAAGAGCACCCGGGCCGGCATCGCGGTGCTGGCCGCGGTGTCCGCGCCGACGACGATGGCGGTCGACCTGGCGCGCGCCAGCGGGCAACTGCTGGCCGGATTCGTTCGTGGCGACGACCTGGTCGCCTACACCTTTCCCGAGCGGCTCGGTCTCGTGCCCGGCGCCGCCGACTCCTCGACCCCGACCGTCGGATGAACATGGACATCGACAACCTGATCCACATGGCCAACCGCATCGGCGAGTTCTTCCAGGCGATGCCGGATCACGACGAGGCGGTCGACGGGGTCACACAACACCTGCGCAAGTTCTGGGAGCCTCGGATGCGGCGCGAACTGCTCGCCCATCTCGATCGCGCCGGTGGCAGCGGTGTGCACCCGCTGGTGGTCGACGCGGCCACGCAGCTGCGCCAGCCCGTCTCGTCCTGAACACCTGACCGGGCGACCGGCCCGGGCAAGCGCCCCCGTCGATCCGCGCATCGTGAGGCCGCCGATCGCGGCACACCGGCGTGCGCCGCGCCGAACCGCGCTGGTGCAACACGCGTCAAGCCGGCGCATCGACAGCGGGCGACACTCCATCCGCGGTGCGGATTCGCGCTGAAACGGCCTGCGGAGGGCTGGTCCTTTCCTTGCTTGTATACAGATCGGGACACCGATCGGGACATGACCCGATCGAGCGGTTCCGCGACCAAGACAAGGAGAAGCGGATGACACGAACAGCCTGGAACCGCCGGCAGTGGCTGGGGGGTGCGGGGGCCCTGGGCGCGGGCATCGCGACCGCCGGCTGGCCTGGCCTGGCGGTGGGCCAGAAGCCGATCACCGTCGGTTTCATCTACGTCGGCCCGCGCGACGACTACGGCTACAACCAGGCGCACGCCGAGTCGGTCGCGCAGGTGCGCAAGCTGGCGGGTGTGAAGGTGGTCGAGGAGGAGAACGTTCCCGAGACCAATGCGGTCCAGAAGACGATGCAGGCGATGATCGCGCAGGATGGCGCCACGCTGCTGTTTCCGACCTCGTTCGGCTACTTCGATCCGCACATCCTCGGCCTGGCGCCCAAGAACGCGAACGTGCGCTTCGCCCATTGCGGCGGGTTGTGGAACGAGGCCAAACATCCGAAGAACGCGGGCAGCTTCTTCGGCTACATCGACGAGGCGCAGTACCTGAACGGCGTGATCGCGGGCCACGTCACCAAGAGCGGCAAGCTCGGTTTCGTCGCGGCCAAGCCGATCCCGCAGGTGCTGCGCAACATCAACGCATTCACGCTCGGGGCACGCAGCGTGAAGCCGGACATCACCACCACGGTGATCTTCACCGGCGACTGGAGCATGCCGGTCAAGGAGGCCGAGGCGACCAACAGCCTCTCGGACCAGGGTGTCGACGTCTTCACGATGCACGTCGACGGCCCGAAGGTGATCGTCGAGACCGCCGCCAAGCGCGGACGTTTCGTCTGCGGCTATCACGCGAGCCAGGCCAAGCTCGCGCCGCAGGCATACCTGACCGGCGCCGAGTGGAACTGGATCACCGCGTACACGCAGATCATCGACGCCGCACGCGAAGGCAAGCCGCATCCGAACTTCGTCCG
>CADEEH010000098.1:0-15374 GCA_902826305.1 uncultured Burkholderiales bacterium | reverse complement strand
ACACGCAGATCATCGACGCCGCACGCGAAGGCAAGCCGCATCCGAACTTCGTCCGCGGCGGTCTGAAGGACGGGTTCGTCAAGAGCAGCCCGTACGGCAGTGCGGTGCCCGAGGCGGCGCGAACCCAGGCCGAGGCGATCCGCGCGCAGATGATGAAGGGCTCCTTCGACATCTTCAAGGGTGAGTTGAAGGACAACACCGGCAAGGTCGTGATCCCCGGCGGCAAGGTGCTCAGGCAGACCGACCTGGAGCTGGAGAGCATGAACTACCTGGTCGACGGGGTCATCGGCAAGGCATGACGTGATGAACGTGCCGTCCGACTGGCAGGCCCCGCTGGAGGCGGTGCTGTTGCCGTTGATCGCACTGGCCGCCGCGCTGCTGCTGTTCGGCGTGTTCGTCTGGCTGGGCGGGGCCAGTCCGCTCGAGGCATGGACGCTGCTCTTCCAGGGCGCATTCGGCGATGCCTTCTCCTGGCAGAACACGCTGCAGCGCGCCGCGCCGCTGATGCTGACCGCGCTCGCGGTCGCGCTGCCGGCGCGCGCCGGGCTGACCGTGATCGGCGGCGAGGGCGCGCTGGTGCTCGGGGCACTGGGCTGCGCCGGCCTGCCTTACCTGATGCCGCTGCCCGGGGGCACGACCGGCAGCGCGATGGTGCTGGTCGCCGGCGCACTGGCCGGTGCCGCATGGATCCTGTTTGCCGGTGTGCTGCGCCAATGGCGCGGCGTCAACGAGACGATCTCGAGCCTGCTGCTCGGCTACATCGCGATCGCGCTCTTCAAGCACCTGGTCGAAGGTCCGATGCGTGATCCCGCGAGCTTGAACAAGCCGTCGACCCGGCCGCTCGACGAGGCGCTGAGGATCGGCGCGATCGCACCCGATTCGCTGCTGGGTGACGTGCATTGGGGACTGGTCCTGGGTGTGGTCGCCTGCCTGGCCGCCGGTGCCTGGCTCGCCTTCACGCCGCAGGGATTCGCGTTGCGTGTGGTCGGCGGCAACGCACGGACCGCGCGCCTGGTCGGCCTGCCCACCGATGGCCTGATCCTGCTCGCCTGTGCGCTGGGCGGGGCCTGCGCGGGACTCGCCGGCGCGATCGAGGTGGCGGCGGTGCACACCGCGGCCAATGCCTCGGTGATCGCCGGACTCGGTTACGCCGGCATCCTGGTCAGTTTCGTCGCCCGCCACAACCCGTGGGCGATCCCGCCGGTGGCGATCCTGTTCGGCGGCTTCGCGGCAGCGGGCAGCCTGTTGCAGCGCCGCCTCGGCCTGCCCGATGCGTCGGTGCTGGTGCTGCAGGGGTTCGCCTTCGTCTTCATCCTCGCGGCCGAGGCGCTGCGCGGCAAGCTGTTCTCGATGCGCAGGCCGCGCCCGCGACTGGCACTCGCGGCCGCCGGCAGGGCGGCGGCCTGATGACCGGGCAGGTCATGTTCGATCTGCTGCTCGCGATCATCGGCGGAGCGGTCCGGGTCGGCACGCCGTTCCTCTTCGTCAGTCTCGCCGAATGCCTGACGGAGAAGAGCGGGCGGATCAATCTCGGGCTGGAAGGGGTGCTGGTGTTCTCGGCGATGGCCGGGTTCGGTGGTGCCTACCTGACCGGCTCGGCCTGGCTGGGCGTGCTTCTCGCCGGCCTGAGCGGGGCGCTGCTCGCGCTGCTGCACGGACTGCTCTGTTCGTTGCCGCGGGTGTCGGACATCGCCACCGGCATCGCGCTGATGCTGCTCGGCGCCGGGCTCGCGTTCTACCTCGGCAAACCGCTGATCCAGCCGCAGGCACCACAGATCCCGGCGCTCCCGCTGGGCGCCTGGAGCGACACCGCGAACGTGCAGTCGGCCCTGTCGATCAACGCGCTGTTCCCGGTCGGGATCGCCCTTGCAGGGCTGCTCGCCTGGGGCTTCGCGAACACCCGGATCGGCCTGGTCGTGCGCATGGCGGGTGACTCCAGCGACGCGGCGCGTGCACTCGGCTATTCGGTCAACCAGGTCCGCATCGCGGCGACCACCGCCGGCGGTTTCATCGCCGGCCTCGGTGGGGCATCGCTGTCGCTGCACTACCCGGGCAGCTGGAACGAAGGGCTGTCCAGCGGCCAGGGACTGATCGCGGTCGCGCTGGTGATCTTCGCCCGCTGGCGACCGTGGCGTTGCCTGGGGGCGGCGTTGCTGTTCGGCGGCGCCGGGGCGATCGGCCCGGCGCTGCAGAGTGTCGGCATCGGCGGCGGCTACTACCTGTTCAACGCGATGCCGTATGCATTGACCTTGGCGATCCTGGTCGCCACCTGCTCGCCGCGCCGTTCGCTGAAAGGCGCGCCGATGGAACTGGGGATGTCGCGATGACTCGCGTCGCCCATCCGACACCGCGTCCGATCGAGGAGTGAGCCCACGATGCCGACGATCCGATCCGAACCCTACGCCTGGCCCTACGACGGGGCCTTCGCGCCGGCGAACACCGCGCTGGTGATCATCGACATGCAGACCGACTTCTGCGGCGTCGGCGGTTACGTCGACAAGATGGGCTACGACCTGTCGCTGACCCGGGCGCCGATCGAACCGATCCGCGCGCTGCTCGGCCAGGCGCGGGGTGTCGGCATGCACGTGATCCATACCCGCGAGGGTCATCGGCCCGACCTGGCCGACCTGCCGGCGAACAAACGCTGGCGATCCCGGCAGATCGGTGCCGGCATCGGCGATCCCGGTCCGTGCGGGCGGATCCTGGTTCGCGGCGAACCCGGCTGGGACATCATCCCCGAGCTCTATCCGGTCGACGGTGAACCGATCATCGACAAGCCGGGCAAAGGCAGCTTCTGCGCCACCGACCTCGAGCTGATCCTGCACACCCGCGGCATCCGCAACCTGATCCTGACCGGCATCACCACCGACGTGTGTGTGCACACGACGATGCGCGAGGCCAACGACCGTGGCTTCGAGTGTGTGATGTTGTCCGATTGCACCGGGGCGACCGATGCCGGCAATCACGAGGCGGCCCTGAAGATGATCCGGATGCAAGGGGGCGTGTTCGGCGCGGTGTCGGACTCCAGGGCCGTGCTCGACGTGTTGAAGACATTCCGAACCTGAAAGGTCGTCACCGATGATCCGTTCGTCCCAGCGCCGCCGGTTCGTGAAGACCGGCCTCGTGTTCCCCGCCCTGGTCGGCCTGACCCCGAAGGCGCGAGCCGATGACAAGATCCTGATCGGCTTCTGGCCGATCGCCAGCGGGCTGCCGCTGTATGCCGGGCTCGAGCGCGGCATCTTCAAGCAGGCGGGCCTGCAGGTCGAGGGCGCGAAGTTCGCCAGCGCGCAGCAGGTGGCCGAGGCGATGATCGCCGGCCGGATCCAGGGCAGCGCGAACGGCACCGCGAGCGCCGCGCTCGCACTGGCCGAGATCACCAGTCCGGGGCTGCTGAAGATCGTCTGCAGCAACCCCAGCAACCGGACGCTGGTGCTCGATCAGTTCCTGGTACCCAAGGACTCGACGGTCCAGGCGATCCGCGAACTCGGCGGCAGGAAGATCGCCTCGGGCCCGGGCATCCAGAACGTGACCCTGGCGAAGATCATCCTCGAGAAGAACGGGATCACCAATCCGCAGGTCACCGAGCTGCCGGTCGGCCAGCACGTGCCCGCGCTCGCGGCCGGGCAGATCGACGCGGTCTACACACTCGAACCCACCGGCACCGCGGGCCGGGTCAAGGGCCTGACCCGGGTGCTCGAGAACGGTGTCATCGCCAAGTACGTGCTCGGTGATCCGGATGCGCCGTGGTTCGGCGGCTCGGCGACGGTCACGACCGCGTTCCTGAAGGACAAGCCCGAACTCGCGAAGCGGTACGTCGCCGCCTACGCGCAGGCGGTCGACTGGGTGCGCAAGAACACCGACGAGGCACGCAAGCACCTGGACGGCTTCACCGCGATCGAGGAGGGCTTGGTCAAGGAAGTGCCGCTGGCCGGGTTCACGCTGTACGACGAGTTCAAGCCGAGCGACGTCGAGTATTTCCAGAAGTTCTTCGACGTCTTCACCGACCGCAAGATCTTCAGCAGGCGGCTGGACGTCAAGTCCCTGCTGTACACCGCATGAGCCGGCGCTGGCTGCCCGCGATCGGGCCGTTGCTGCTGCTGGCGGTGTGGCAGCTGATGATCAGCACCCAGCTGGTCAAGCCGGTGCTGCTGCCGCCGCCCGCCGACACGATCGCGCACCTGGGCCAGGTGCTCGCGACCGGGGCCATCCTGCCGGACCTGTGGGCGACGGTCTACCGGACGCTGGCGAGTTTCGCGATCGCCGTCGCGATCGGCGTGCCGCTCGGGGTCGTCCTCGGCTCGAGTGAAGGTGCGTACCGCAGCGTCGAGTTCGTGATCGACTTCTTCCGCAGCACGCCCAGTTCGGCACTGATCCCGCTGTTCCTGCTGATCTTCGGCATCACCGACATCAACAAGATCGCGATCGCCAGCTTCGGGGCGATGCTGATCGTGCTCTTCAACAGCGCCTACGGCGTGATGAACGCCAAGAAGACACGGGTCATGGCCGCGCAGATCATGGGTGTGTCCCGGTGGCACGTGTTCAAGGACGTGATGCTGATGGAGAGCCTGCCGCAGACCTTCGTCGGCCTGCGCAGCGCGGTCAGCATGGCGCTGGTGATCGTGATCGTCGCCGAGATGTTCATCGGCAGCGAGACCGGCCTGGGTCATCGGATCATCGACGCCCAGCAGGTGTTCAACGTCAAGGACATGTACTGCTCGATCCTGGTGACCGGCGCGCTGGGGTATTTCCTGAACCTGCTCTTCCTGCTGGCCGAGAAGCGGCTGATCCACTGGAGCGGCAAGGCATGAGTGTCCCGATCCCCGCCCATCTGCTCGCGCCCGGCTCGGCCAGCGTGGTCGACCTGCCGGCGCCGCCGAAGACCCACGTGACCGTCCGCGGGTTGTCGAAGAGTTTCGCCGGCTCGCCGCTGTACACCGGATTCAACCTCGACCTCGCGCGCTCGAGGATCACGTCGATCTTCGGGCCGAACGGCTGCGGCAAGTCGACGCTGATGAACATGATCGCCGGACTGGTGCAACCGGATGCCGGCGAGATCCTGTTCGACGGCAAGAGCCTGAAGGACACCGACATCGGGTACGTGTTCCAGAACTACCGCGATGCGCTGTTCCCCTGGATGAATGCCTGGGACAACATCGCCTATCCGCTGAAGCGTCGTGGCATGGCGTCGGCGCAGGTCCGCCAGCGCGTCGAGGAACTGGTCGCGCTGTTCGAGATCCGGTTCGACCTGAAGCGGTATCCGTACGAGCTCTCGGGCGGGCAGATGCAGACCGTCTGCATCATGCGCTCGCTGGCGACGCGGCCCGAGGTGCTGTTCCTCGACGAACCGTTCTCCGCGCTCGACTTCGAGATGACGCTGTTCATCCGCGCCAAGCTGCAGGAGGCCCACATCCAGACCGGCACGACGATGATCATCGTCAGCCACGACCTCGAGGACGCGGTCTTCCTGGCCGACCGGATCCTGCTGCTGACCCGGCGACCGACGCGCATCGCCGAGATCGTTCCGTTCGAGATGCCGCGACCACGGGCCCCGGAGGCGGTCGCCGATCCGGACTTCGTCCGCGTCAAGGCGCACACCCTCGAGGTTTTCCGCAGGGAGATGGCGGCGTGAGCACCGCGCTGTCGCTGGAGACCGTCCAGCTCACCAAACGCTTCGGCGCATTCACGGCGCTCGATGCCGTGTCGCTTGTCGTGCGGCCGGGCACCGTGCACGCGTTGCTGGGAGAAAACGGCGCGGGCAAGAGCACGCTGGTCAAGTGCATCGTCGGCTACTACCGTCCCGACGAGGGCACGGTGCTGGTCGACGGTCGCGAGCAGCTGATCGACTCGCCGACCGTCGCCCGCGACCTGGGCATCGGCATGGTCTACCAGCATTTCACGGTCGTGCCGGGCATGAGTGTGGCCGAGAACCTGCTGCTCGCCCGTGGCCGCCTGCCGCTGGTGATCGACTGGAAGGCCGCCCGCGCCGAGCTCGACGCGTTCCTGCGCACCACGCCGTTCAAGCTGCCGCTCGATGCGACGCCGCTCGACCTGTCGGCGGGCGAGAAGCAGAAGCTGGAGATCCTCAAGCAGCTGTTCCTGAAGCCCCGGCTGCTGATCCTGGACGAGCCGACTTCGGTGCTGACGCCGCAGGAAGCCGACGAGGTGCTCGGTGCGTTGCGCGATCGGGCCCGCAGCGGCGCCTGCTCGGTGATCCTGATCACCCACAAGTTCCGCGAGGTCACCGAGCACGCCGACGATGTCACCGTGCTGCGGCGTGGCCAGCGGGTCGAAAGCCTGCCGGTGGCCGAGTGCACGCCGCAGCGGCTGGCCACGGCGATGGTCGGCGAGGGCAAGGCCGCAACCGCGACCGCGCTGCCGGTGCCCCGCGTGCGGCGCGCGGCGGGTCCGGTCAAGCTGTCGATCGACGCCATCCGGGTCATGGGCGACCGTGGCGAACCCGCCGTCCGCGGCCTGAGCCTCTCGGTGGCCGCCGGCGAGATCGTCGGCATGGCCGGCGTCAGCGGCAACGGCCAGCGGGAACTGATGCAGGCGCTGACCGGGCAACGCGTGCTCGACGGCGGCGAAGTGCGCGTCGACGGGCGACCGTTCCGTGCGCGCCGTGCCGACAACCGCGAACACCGCGTCCGCAGCCTGCCCGAGGAGCCGCTGGCCAATGCCTGTGTCGGTGAACTCAGCGTGGCCCACAACATGGCGTTGCGTCACTTCGACGAAGCGCCGTGGGCGCGGGGAGGTTGGGTGCGCTGGGGCGCGCTTCGCGAGCGCGCCCGCGGCTGGATCGCCGAGTACGGCGTCAAGACACAGGGTGAACGGGCCGCGATCCGCACGTTGTCCGGCGGCAATGTCCAACGCGCGGTGCTCGCCCGCGAACTCGCCGGCGAGGCCGAGTTGCTGCTGGTCAGCAATCCGGTGTTCGGCCTGGACTTCGCCGCGGTGGCGGAGATCCATGGACGGCTGGTCGCCGCACGTGATCGTGGCGCGGCGGTGCTGCTGATCAGCGAGGACCTCGACGAGCTGCTCGAACTCGCCGACCGGATCGTCGTCATCAGCGAGGGTCGTATCGTCCATGACGTCCCGGTCGGTGATGCCGACCGGCAGTCGCTCGGGCATTTCATGGGCGGCAAGGCCCATGCCCCGGAGCGAGCCGCGGCATGAGCACGATCGAACTCGCCGGCGCGCGCCCGTTCACCTATCGCTTCGATCCGGCGACCAGCGCCCTGGTGGTCATCGACATGCAGCGCGACTTCATCGAACCCGGCGGCTTCGGCGCATCGCTGGGCAACGACGTGACCCGGCTGCAGGCGATCGTGCCGACGGTGCGCCGGCTGCTCGATGCCTGGCGCGCGACCGGTGGACTGATCGTGCACACGCGCGAGGCCCATGCCCGGGATCTGTCGGACTGTCCGCCGTCCAAACGGCTGCGCGGCACGCCGTCGCTGCGCATCGGTGATGCCGGGCCGATGGGCCGGATCCTGGTCACCGGCGAGCCCGGCAGCCAGATCGTCGCCGAGCTGGCGCCCGCGCCGGGTGAAGTGGTGATCGACAAGCCGGGCAAGGGGATGTTCCACGCCACCGGGCTGGACAGCCTGCTGCACGCCCAGGGCATCACCCACCTGGTCTTCACCGGCGTGACCACCGAGGTCTGCGTGCAGACCTCGATGCGCGAGGCCAACGACCGTGGCTACGAATGCCTGCTGATCGAGGACGGCACCGAGAGCTACTTCCCGGAGTTCAAGGCCGCCACGCTGGCGATGATCACCGCGCAGGGGGCGATCGTGGGCTGGGTGGCGGATTCGGCCGAGCTGATCGGGGCGCTGGCGCGATGACCCCGGCACCCCACACGCTGGCCGACTGGCGACGTGCCTATGACGAAGGTGCCGATCCGAAACGGCTGCTGCAGGCGCTCGTGCGGCAGCTTCGGGCCGACGATACGGCGTGGATCCTGCGCGGCGACGAGGGCCTCGTCGATGCCCAGGTTGCGACACTGCCGCCGCGCGGGCCGGCAACGCCGCTGTGGGGTATCCCGTTCGCGGTCAAGGACAACATCGACGTGGCCGGGCTGGTGACCACCGCGGCCTGTCCCGCGTTCGCCTACACCGCGACGATCACGGCGACGGTGGTCACCCGGCTGCAGCACGCGGGTGCGATCCTGGTCGGCAAGACCAATCTCGACCAGTTCGCCACCGGGCTCGTCGGGACGAGGTCACCGTACGGCGAGGTGCCCAACACCTTCGATGCCCGCTACGTGAGCGGTGGCTCGAGCTCGGGTTCGGCGTCGGTGGTCGCGCGCGGACTGGTGCCGTTCGCCCTCGGCACCGACACCGCGGGGTCGGGGCGGGTGCCCGCGGGCTTCAACAACCTGGTCGGATTGAAGCCGACGCCGGGGCGGGTGCCGATGGCCGGCGTGTTGCCGGCGTGCCGCACACTCGACGTGGTCAGCGTGTTCGCGCTCACGGTCGCCGACGCCGCCCAGGTGATGCGGCTGATCGAAGGTGCCGACGACGAGCCGCGTTTCGCCTGGCCGCAGCTGCAAGTGCCGTGGCTGGGTGATTCGCGTCGCACACTTCGACTCGGCGTGCCGATCGATCCGGGTTGCGACAAGGCCCTCGGCTGGGACCGTGCGTTCGAGACCGCGATCGAACGGGCGGCGCGCACGGGCGCCGAGATCGTGCCGCTGGATTTTGCACCGCTGTTCCGGGTCGCCGCGCTGCTCTACGACGGACCGTGGGTGGCCGAACGCCACGCCGTCGTCGAGGACCTGATGGCCAGCCAGCCGCATGCGCTGGATCCGACGGTCGCCGACGTGATCCGGGGCGCGCGGTGTTATGACGCGACCAACGCGTTTCGCGCCCGTTACCAGCTCGAGGAGTACCGGGTCGAGGCGTGCGCGATCTGGCGACGGGTCGATGCGCTGATGGTGCCCACGGCACCGACCTGTCCGAGCCGCGAGGCGGTCGCCGCGGCGCCGGTGGCGCGCAACAGCGAACTCGGCCGCTACACGAACTTCGTCAACCTGCTCGGCTGGTCGGCGCTGGCGTTGCCGGCGGCCGTGGCGCGCGAAGGACTTCCGTTCGGCGTGACCTTCATCGCTCCCGGCGGTGCCGACGCCGCGCTGGTCGACTGGGCCTTGCGCTGGGAAGCGGGCGGCTCGGGGATGCTGGGCGCGCACCTGCGGGACGCCCGGCCCGACGACCGCGTACCACTCACACGACCGGCGAGTGCACCGACGCTCGAGCTTGCGGTGGTCGGCGCGCACCTGGAGGGCCTGCCGCTGCACGGACAGTTGCGGGAACGGCACGCGCGCCTGGTCGAGCGGACACACACCGCGGCGCGCTATCGGCTGCACGCGTTGCCGGGGACCACGCCACCGAAGCCCGGCCTGGCGCGGATGCCGGACGGCGAAGGCGGGCATCCGATCGAAGTCGAGGTCTACCAGATGCCGGTGGCCGAGGTCGGCTCCTTCCTCGCACTGATCCCGCCGCCGCTCGGGCTGGGCAACCTGGAGCTCGCCGACGGCCGCTGGGTCAAGGGTTTCATCTGCGAAGGCGCCGCGCTGGCTGGTGCGCCCGACATCAGCCGCTGGGGGGGATGGCGCGGCTACCTCGCCTCGCGACAGGAAACACGCGCGTGATCGTCGACCGGGAGATCGACCCGCCGGCGGTGCTCGCGGAACTGGCCGACGTGTTCGAGCGCTACGAACAGGCGCTGATGTCCAACGACGTCGCGGCACTGAACGCGTTCTTCTGGGATGACCCGCGGGTGACCCGCTACGGGATCGCCGACCGGCAGTGGGGCATCGAGGAACTGGTCGCCTACCGCGCGTCGTCGCCGCCGCCGGCGTTCACGCGCACGTTGCATCACCTGCGCCTGCATGCGTTCGGCCCCGACTTCGCCGTGGCCCAGGTCGAGTTCGTTCGCACCGACACCTCGCTGCGCGGATTCCAGACGCAGACCTGGGTACGGATGCCCGCCGGCTGGCGCATCGTCGCGGCCCACGTCAGCATGATCCCGTTCGAGGATCCGCGCTGACGTTATCATCGCAGTCCGGATCCGCAGGCTTGCCGTGAGCACCCGTTCCCCGAGCACCCCGTCATTGACCGCCGTGGGCACCGAGCCCGCGACGCTGGCCGACCAGGTCTACGCGCGGGTCAAGCAGATGATCTTCGACTTCGCGCTGATGCCGGGGGACCGCTTCTCCGAGACCGAGCTCAGTCATCGCGTCGAGGTCAGTCGCACCCCGCTGCGCGCCGCGCTGCAACGACTGGCCCGCGACGGCTTCCTGCAACTGCTGCCGGGCAAGCAAGGATGGCGGGTCGCTCCGCTCGATTTCGACGTGATGGACGAGTTGTACGACCTGCGCATCCTGATCGAGTCCGACGCGGTGCGCCATCTCGCGGAAAGTGAACAACGTCCCGAGCTTCGGATCCTCGCCGACGCCTGGCTGGTGCCGGCAGCCGAACGCGAAGCCGACAGCGCGACCGTCGGTGAACTCGACGAACGATTCCACATGCTGCTGGTCCAGGGCAGCGGCAACCGCGAGATGGCACGTGTGCACCAGGAGATCACCGAGCGGATCCGGATCATCCGCCGGCTGGACTTCACGAAACCGGCGCGTGTCGAGGCGACCTACGACGAACACGGGCGCATCCTGCGCGCGATCACCCGCCGGCGGACCGAGGAGGCGCAGCGGCTGCTGCGTGTTCACGTCGAGCAGAGCAAACTCGAGGTCCGGCACATCACGCTGGACATGTTGTACCGGGCGCGACGCCGGGCCTGAGGTCGTTCACTTCGGCCGCCGCACCGCACGCACCTTGCCGCTCGGTCCACCGCCGCAGTAGAGCAGGTCAGCACCGTCGGATTCCAGGCCGCTGACGCCGATGCCCGCGGGCATGCGCAGGCGCTCGATCACCGCGCCCGAGTCGGGGTCGACACGACGCACCTCGCTCTCGTCGCCTTCCCAGGTGCCATGCCACAACTGGTGGTCGACCCAGGTCACGCCGGTCACGAACCGGTTCGATTCGATCGTGCGCAGGATCTCTCCGGACGTGGGATCGATGCGATGGATCTTGCGGTCGCGATACTGGCCCACCCAGAGGCTGCCCTCGGCCCAGGCCAGGCCCGAGTCCGCACCATGTCCAGGCGCCGGGATCGAGGCCAGCACCTCGCCGGTGGCCGGATCGATCTTGTCGATCCGCGCCTCGGCGATCTGATACAGATACGTGCCGTCGAAAGCGGAACCGGCATCCCCGGCGCGCTCGAGTGTGCGCACCACCTGGCCACTGGCCGGATCGATCGCGAGCAGCCGTGCGCCGGTCGCGACCCAGATGTCGCGGCCGTCATGGGTGACGCCGTGGATCACCTCGGCATCGGGAAACGGGCCGTATTCGCGGACGATCTCGGCGGTCCGCGGCTCGGAAGCGGTGCTCGATCGCGTGGCGGTCACGGGGCTGGTGGTCATCACGACTCCTTCGATGGAGGCGCCGGGCAGGGCGCCGACGGGGTCAATCTAACCGGGCGGCAGCGACGCCGGGAGTAACAAGATCGTCGTGAATCCGGACAACGCCGGCGCCAGCCAGCGACGGGCCCGGCCGTCGCCGATGGACCGTACCCGCCTCGTGGCCTGCATCTGGCCGAGCGCGCGTTGCACCGTGCGCTGGCTGGCTCCGGTGGCCAATGCCAGGGCCGACGTCGACCAGGGCGCGCCGTCGGCCAGCAGGGCGAGCAGTGACGCCTGTTCTCCCTCGAACGGCGGCAGCAGCAGCACGGCGCGACGGTCTCCGAGCGGCCTGAGCGCGAACCCGCGTTCGCTGGCTTCGATCCGTGCCATCGGGGCGACCAGCGCACGCAGCCGTCCGATCTCGACGCGCAGGCGCGCACGGTGCGATTCGTCGGCACGCCGGATGCGGAAGGCACGTGTGATCAGCTCGCCGCGATCGACGTCGCCCGGCCAGGCCTGCGCCAGGCAACGGGCGAGCGTGAACAGGATCGGCCGGCGCAGCAGCGGGCGGCTGATATCCCCGAGACGCAACATGCGGCGACAGGCATCGACGACCATCACATCGGAGTCGAGCAACCCCTCGACCTCGTCGAGCCGCAGCAGCACCTCGTGACCGGCGTCGATGCGGCGTGCGGCCGGCCGGGTCAGCGCCAGTCGTGCCTCGGCCACTTCGGCGAGCAGGGCCGGGATCCGTGCCGCCTGCGCGGCCGCCGCTGCGCGATCGAGCGCCTTCCGGGCCTCGGCGGTGCGCAGCGAGCGCAGCGCCACCTCGGCGAGTGCCATGTCGGCAACGGCGGCCAGTGACGGCGGGACGCCGCGCAGATCCAGGCTCGCGAGCATCGTCCGCGCCTCGACGAGCCGGCCCAGCAGCAGCGACCGCCGCACGCCGATCAGCCGAGCCTGCAACGCGTTGGCATGGTCCGCACGGATCTCGAGCGTGGTCGCTGCGGCCGCCAGCGCGCGGGGCGAACCGCGCAGGTCGCGCATCGCGAGTGCGACCTCGGCTTCGGCGACCACACAACGGGCGCGTGACAGCGCCTCGCGTGGACCGAAGCCGCGCGCCGCGCGACGCAGCAGTTCGCGCGCCCGCGCGTGTTCACCCAGCTGGGCCATCGCGATGCCGCGCAGCGCCAACGCCGGCGGGTCTTCGCGCAACGCGACATGGGTGAGCCCCGCGAGGGTGTCGCCGGCGGCCAGCGCCCGGGCGGCCGCCGCGATCAGGGAATCCATCCGGCAAGGCTACCGCAGTCGCGGCGCCGGGCAGCGATGCGGCGATGTCGGCCGGGTGATGCTCGCGGCGAAGTCAGACGCCGTCGCGTGCGATCGTCATCGCCTCGCGCAAGACGCCGATGTCGCCGACATGATTGGCCAGCAGCAGCACCAGTTTTGCATTGACCATCGCGCTCTGTTCGTCGGTCAGGTCGCGATGGGTGTCGATCAGCATCTGGTAGAAGTCGTCGCCGGGCGAGAAGTCGCGCAGCGTGTGCCGGCCGGGTTCATGGAAGTTGGGCTTCAGCGTCAGGCTCATCGTCGACTCCGCCTCAGGCATTGCAGGTGGCGCGGGCGAGTGCGGCCCGGACCTTCGCCGCCTCGACATGGCGCCAGCGAGCGGCCACGTGCTGGTCCGGCCGCAGCAGCCAGGCGCTGCCGTCGCGGGCATCGTAGCGTCGGGCGAACAGGCCCTTCACGTCGTGCATCACGCGCATGCCGGTGTGACGACCGGGCCGGGCCGCGATCACGATCGGCTCGATCGGGATCGGCGAGTCGGCAACCGCGGCCAGGCCGCGCGGATCGATGCCTGCCGCGTCCTGCACGTAGACCAGCAACTGGAAGCGGTTGCCGATCTGGTCGAGCAGCCATCCGGCATCACCGTCGATCGTCACCGGCGCGTCGTCCATCGGGGCACCCGGCCCCATGTCGCCGGCGAAGGTGTCGTCGTCGGCGCTGTTCAGCGGCGAGGCCGAATAGAACGCAGGCACCGACAGGCGCCCCGAGTTGACCAGCTTGCGTGCGAACGCATGTTCCCGCGCGAGTTGCAGCACCGCGTTGCGGAAGGTCCGGCTGGCCGCGCTCTTCGGCGTGATGAAGTCGGTCGACCGTGTCGAGTTCAGGATGTTCTCGTCGGCCGCGAAGGTGCGCTCCGCCGAGTAGCTGTCGAGCAGGCGCGGCGGCGCCTTGCCGTCGATCACCAGCTTCAGTTTCCAGACCAGGTTGTCGGTGTCCTGGATGCCGGAGTTGGCGCCGCGCGCACCGAACGGCGACACCTGGTGCGCCGCGTCGCCGGCGAACAGCACCCGGCCGTGATTGAAGCGGCCCATCCGCCGACACTGGAACGTGTAGACGCTGACCCACTCGAGTTCGAACTCGCGATCCTCGCCGAGCATCGCGCGGATCCGCGGAATCACGTTCTCGGGCTTTTTCGCCTCGACCGGGTCGGCGTCCCAGCCGAGCTGGAAGTCGATCCGCCAGACGTCGTCGGCCTCACGGTGCAGCAGCACCGACTGGTTGCGATGGAACGGCGGGTCGAACCAGAACCAGCGCTCGGCAGGAAACTGCGCCTTCATCACCACGTCGGCGATCAGGAACCGGTCCATGAAGATCCGGCCCTCGACGTCCAGGCCGAGCATCGCGCGGACCGGGCTGCGTGCACCGTCGCAGGCGAGAAGCCAGTCGGCCTCGAGTGTGTACACGCCGTCCGCGGTCTCGACCTGCAGCGCGACGCCGTCGGCATCCGGCCGCACGGAGACGACCTTGTTCTTCCAGCGGATCCGAACGCCGAGTTCGACCGCGCGCCGCACCAGCGCCTCTTCGAGATGGTATTGCTGCAGGTTGACCATGCCCGGTCGTTTGTGGTCCGGATCCGGCAGCAGGTCGAAGTTGAACACCTCGTGTTCGCCGAAGAACGTCCGGCCGACGCTCCAGTTCACGCCGCGCTCGACGATCGGATCGCCGACGCCGCAGCGATCGAGGATCTCGAGTGTGCGCTTCGAATAACACAAC
This sequence comes from uncultured Burkholderiales bacterium, assembly GCA_902826305.1. Taxonomy (GTDB): domain Bacteria; phylum Pseudomonadota; class Gammaproteobacteria; order Burkholderiales; family Burkholderiaceae_E; genus CADEEH01. The sequence goes on along the minus strand of CADEEH010000098.1, from coordinate 859 downwards.
CCGCGCGAGCCGACCGAGACCGTGTCGTCCTCGTCGAGCAGCAGCACCGGCAGGCCGTGCAGCCGGCAGTCGATCGCCGCGGCCAGGCCGATCGGGCCGGCGCCCACGATGATCACCGGATGCCGGCCGGAAGGCGCGCCGTCCAGTTCCGGCGGCTTCGTGTACGCGAACTTCGGATAGGTGTAGGTCTTCAGCATGCCCGGCGCCTCCCGGTCGAGATCCGGCGCTCAGCCTTCGAGCGCCGCCCACATCGCGTTGTCGCGCTCGGCGGTCCAGATGCGCGGGTCCGGGTGTTTCGACGCCTCGTCGAAGGCCCGGGTGACGTCGAACGGCATGCAGTGATCGAAGATCACCCAATGACCGTACTTCGGCTTGAGCCGCGCATAGGTGTCGCGGTAGACCTGCTTCAGTTCGTGACCCGCGCCGACACCGGTCTGCACGCTGCTCCAGACGTCGGCGATGAAATCGCGCGTGACCTGCAGGCCGCGTGCCACCTGCGCCTGGCCCACCAGGGCCGGTCCACGCCCGGGGACCAGCGTGTGCGGACCGAGTGCGGCGAGCCGGTCGAGTGTGCTCGGCCAGTCGCGGAAATACGCATCGCCGGCGTACGGTGTCGCGTCGAACTCGACCAGGTCGCCGGAGAGCATCGTCTTTTCCTGCGGCAGCCAGACCACGGTGTCGCCCTTGGTGTGGCCGCGGCCGAGCTGCAGCAGTTGCACCTCGAGTTTGCCCAGCCACAGCGTCATCTTTCCGGTGAACGTCAGCGTCGGCCAGGTCAGTCCCGCCGGCACCGTCTCGACGTTGCGGAACAGCCGCGGGAAGCGGCCGATCTCGCTCGCCTTGTCGGCTTCGCCGCGCT
>CADEEH010000097.1 GCA_902826305.1 uncultured Burkholderiales bacterium | reverse complement strand
CGGAGGCGTGGCGGGCGTACTTCGACAACATGCAGGCCGTTCCCGCGGCCGACGGAAACCCCCAGACCCGCGACGTCGCCCACGCGCCGATCGTGCAGTCGTTCGCCGAACGTTCCAAGGCCGGCACGCTTCAGCCCAAGGTGATGGGTGGTGATGCCGCTGCCGCCCGCAAGCAGGTCTACGTCCAGCAGCTGGTCGCCGCCTACCGTTTCCTCGGACAGCGCTGGGCCGACCTCGACCCGCTCAAGCGCCAGGAACGCACGCCGATCCCGGAACTCGAACCGGCGTTCTACGATTTCACCGAAGGGGAGATGGCCAACATCTTCTCGGCGGCCAACACCTACTTCGGCTTCGAATCGGGCACGCTGCGCGACCTGCTCAAGGCGCTGCGCGACACCTACTGCGGCACGATCGGCGCCGAGTTCATGTACATCACCGACCCGGCGCAGAAGCGCTGGCTGCAGGAGCGGCTCGAGAGCAGCCGCGCCAAGCCGAACTTCTCGGCGGCCAAGAAGCGGCGCATCCTCGATCGCCTGACCGCGGCCGAGGGACTCGAGAAGTACCTGCACACGCGCTACGTCGGCCAGAAGCGGTTCTCGCTCGAAGGCGGCGACTCGTTCATCCCGGCGATGGACGAACTGATCCAGCGCGCCGGCGAGAAAGGCGTCGAGGAGATCGTGATCGGCATGGCGCACCGCGGCCGCCTGAACGTGCTGGTCAACACGCTGGGCAAGATGCCCAAGGATCTGTTCGCCGAATTCGAGGGGCGTCACGCCGACGACCTGCCCTCGGGCGACGTCAAGTACCACCAGGGATTCTCCAGTGACGTCACCACCCCCGGCGGGCCGGTGCACCTGTCGCTGGCGTTCAATCCGTCGCACCTGGAGATCGTCAACCCGGTGGTCGAGGGCTCGACGATGGCCCGGCAGGAACGGCGCGGCGACGAGACCGGCGTCAAGGTGCTGCCGGTGATCGTGCACGGGGATGCCGCGTTCGCCGGGCAGGGCGTCGTGATGGAGACGCTGAACCTCGCCCAGACCCGCGGTTACGGCACCGGGGGCACGGTGCACCTGGTCATCAACAACCAGATCGGCTTCACCACCTCGGATCCGCGCGACTCGCGCTCGACGCTGTACTGCTCGGACGTCGTCAAGATGATCGAGGCGCCGGTGCTGCACGTCAACGGCGACGATCCGGAGGCGGTTGTCTTCGCGACGCAGATCGCGCTCGACTTCCGGATGGCGTTCGGCAAGGACGTGGTGGTCGACATCGTCTGTTTCCGCAAGCTCGGCCACAACGAACAGGACACACCGGCGCTGACGCAGCCGCTGATGTACAAGAAGATCGCGCAGCATCCGGGCACGCGCAAGCTGTACGGCGAGAAACTCGTCACCCAGGGGGTGCTGGCCGCCGACGAACCGGACAACATGGCGTTGCGTTTCCGCGCGGCGATGGACGAAGGCCGGCACACGATCGATCCGGTGCTCTCGAACTACAAGAGCAAATACGCCGTCGACTGGGTGCCGTTCCTGAACCGCAAGTGGACCGACGCTGCCGACACCGCGGTGCCGCGCGCGGAACTGCGTCGCATCGGCGAGCGGATCACGACGCTGCCGCGCGACTTCAAGGCGCATCCGCTGGTCGAGAAGGTGATCGCCGACCGGCGCGCGATGATCGCCGGCGACCTGATGTTCGACTGGGGCATGGCCGAACACATGGCGTTCGCGACGCTGCTCGCCTCCGGCTACGGGGTCCGACTGTCGGGCCAGGATTCCGGTCGCGGCACGTTCACTCACCGGCACGCGGTGCTGCACGACCAGAATCGCGAACGCTGGGATTCGGGCACCTGCATCCCGCTGACCCGCGTCGCCGACAACCAGGGTCCGTTCACCGTCATCGATTCGGTGCTGTCCGAGGAGGCGGTGCTCGCGTTCGAGTACGGCTTCGCGTCGGCCGAGCCGAACACGCTGGTGATCTGGGAGGCCCAGTTCGGCGACTTCGTCAACGGCGCCCAGGTGGTGATCGACCAGTTCATCGCCTCCGGCGAGACCAAGTGGGGCCGGGTCTGCGGACTGACGCTGATGCTGCCGCACGGGTACGAGGGGCAGGGGCCGGAACATTCGTCGGCGCGCCCGGAGCGTTTCCTGCAGATGTGCGCGGAGAACAACATGCAGGTCTGCCAGCCGACGACGCCGGCGCAGATCTTCCATCTGTTGCGCCGGCAGATGATCCGGCTGTTCAGGAAGCCGCTGGTCATCCTGACGCCCAAGTCCCTGCTGCGCAACAAGGACGCGACCTCGAGCCTGGACGAACTCGCACGCGGTTCGTTCCACACGGTGCTCGGCGAGGCCGATGCCCAGGTCGATGCACGCAAGGTCAAGCGGGTCGTGGTCTGCAGCGGCAAGGTCTACTACGACCTGCGCACGACGCGACGCGAACGCGAAAGTGACGACGTTGCCATCCTGCGCATCGAGCAGCTCTATCCCTTCCCGCACAAGGCCTTCGAGAACGAGGTCAAGAAGTATCCGGCGGCCACGCAGTTCGTCTGGTGCCAGGACGAACCGCAGAACCAGGGCGCCTGGTACTACGTGCAGCACCACATCCTCGAGGTGCTCAAGGAAGGCCAGAAGTTGTCGTATTCGGGTCGTCCCGCGTCCGCCTCGCCGGCGGTGGGCTACTACGACAAGCACTACGCGCAGCAGAAAGAGCTGATTGCCACTGCGCTCGGCGAAGTCCGTTCACGGTCCCGCAAGGCGAGCTGACCCCATACCCGACCGGTTCCCCGCGACCGCAAGACCGGTCGCGGGCGGACCCGGCTCATCACGAGAATCCCGGAGTTCCTCATGGCTTTGATCGAAGTTAAGGTGCCGCAACTGTCGGAATCGGTTGCGGAAGCCACGCTGTTGCAGTGGCACAAGAAGGTCGGCGATGCGGTCGCGCGCGACGAGAACCTGATCGACATCGAGACCGACAAGGTCGTGCTCGAGTTGCCGGCGCCCACCGGCGGCGTGCTGAAGTCGATCGCCAAGGCCGACGGCAGCACGGTGACCAGCGGCGAAGTGATCGCCGTCATCGATTCGGACGGTGCCGCCGCAACGGCACCGGCACCGGCCGCCGCCGCGCCGACGCCGCCACCACCCCCGCCGCCGCCGTCCAGCCCGGTGCAGCAGGTCGCGCCCGGCTCGATGTCGGCGCCCGCGCCGGTGCCCTCGGGTCTGAAGGGTGATGTCGCGATGCCCTCGGCGGCCAAGCTGATGGCCGAACACAACCTCGGCACCGCCCAGGTGCCAGGCACCGGCCGCGACGGTCGGATCACCAAGGGTGACGTGCTCGGCGCGCTCGCCGGCGGTGCGGCCCCGGCGCAGGCACCGGCCGTCGCGCCGATGGTCGTGCCGCCGACCGGGGTGCCCTCGTCGTCGCTGCCGCAGGTCAAGGCGCCGATCGACAGCCGCGCGCTGCTCGAGGGACGCCCCGAGCAGCGGGTGCCGATGTCGCGCCTGCGCCAGCGCGTGGCCGAGCGGCTGCTGCAGTCGCAGGCGACCAACGCGATCCTCACCACGTTCAACGAAGTGAACATGCAGCCGGTGATGGACATGCGCAAGAAGTTCCAGGACAAGTTCGAGAAGGAACACGGCGTTCGCCTGGGCTTCATGTCGTTCTTCGTCAAGGCCGCGGTTTTTGCGCTGAAGAAGTACCCGGTGGTCAACGCCTCGGTCGACGGCACCGACATCGTGTACCACGGCTACTTCGACATCGGCGTGGCCGTCGGCTCGCCGCGCGGCCTGGTGGTGCCGGTGATCCGCAACGCCGACCAGCTGACGTTCGCGCAGATCGAGAAGACGATCGCCGATTTCGGCAAGCGTGCCGGTGACGGCAAGCTCGGCATCGAGGAGCTCACCGGCGGCACGTTCTCGATCAGCAATGGCGGGGTGTTCGGTTCGATGCTGTCGACGCCGATCATCAACCCGCCGCAGTCGGCGATCCTCGGCATCCACGCGACCAAGGACCGCCCGGTGGTCGAGAACGGCCAGGTCGTCATCCGCCCGATCAACTACCTGGCGATGTCGTACGACCACCGGATCATCGACGGTCGCGAGGCGGTGCTGGCACTGGTTGCGATGAAGGAGGCGCTGGAGGATCCGGCGCGCCTGCTGCTGGATCTTTGAAACAATCGTCAGCGCGTGTCGGACGGCCGGTCCGCAGCCGGCCCTTCGACGGCGCTTCAGGAGTCCGCTGGACTCCCAGGGAGCAAACATCATGTCTGAACGTTACGACGTCGTCGTCATCGGCGCCGGCCCGGCCGGCTACATTGCGGCGATCCGCGCCGCGCAGCTCGGCTTCAAGGTCGCGTGTGTCGAGAAGTGGCGCAACCCCAATGGCGAGCTCGCACTCGGAGGCACCTGCCTGAACGTCGGCTGCATTCCGTCCAAGGCGCTGCTCGCCTCCTCGGAGGAGTTCGAGAAGATCACACATCACGCCGCCGATCACGGCATCCAGGTCGACGGCGTTCGCGTCGACGTCGCCCGGATGATCGCGCGCAAGGATGCGATCGTCGGCAAGATGACCAAGGGGATCGAGTTCCTGTTCCGCAAGAACAAGATCACCTGGCTCAAGGGCCACGGCAAGCTCGTCGGCCAGAACGAGAACGAGGCGATGTACGCGATCGAGATCTCCGGCGAGGGTGAATCGCAGCTGGCCGAAGCACGCAACGTGATCATCGCCACCGGTTCGAAGGCACGCCACCTGCCGGGCATCGAGGTCGACAACAAGACGGTGCTCGACAACGAAGGCGCGCTCGCGCTGGGCGAGGTGCCCAAGCGGCTCGGTGTGATCGGCGCCGGGGTGATCGGCCTGGAGCTGGGTTCGGTCTGGCGCCGTCTCGGCGCGAAGGTCACGGTGCTCGAGGCGCTGCCGAGTTTCCTGGCCGCGGCCGACGACGCGGTGGCCAAGGAGGCGCACAAGATCTTCGTCAAGCAGGGTCTGGACATCCAGCTCGGCGTGAAGATCGCGAAGGTCGAGGTCGACAAGAAGAAGGGCGTGGTGGTCTCGTACACCGACGCGCAGGGCGCCGCGCAGACGCTCGAGGTCGACAAGCTGATCGTCTCGGTCGGCCGGGTCCCGAACACCGACGGGCTCGGACTCGACGCGGTCGGGCTGACCGCGAACGATCGGGGCTTCATCGAAGTCGACGACCATTGCCAGACGCGGCTGCCGGGGATCTTCGCGATCGGCGACGTGGTCCGCGGGCCGATGCTCGCCCACAAGGGCGAGGACGAAGGGGTGATGGTCGCCGAGACGATCGCCGGCCAGAAGCCGCACATCGACTACAACACGATCCCCTGGGTGATCTACACCTCGCCGGAGATCGCCTGGGTCGGCCAGAGCGAGCAGCAGCTCAAGCAGGCCGGGCGCGACTACAAGGCGGGACAGTTCCCGTTCGCGGCCAACGGCCGCGCCCTCGGCATGGGCCTGGCGGAAGGCTTCGTCAAGGTGCTGGTCGATTCGCGGACGGACGAGATCCTCGGTGTCCACATCATCGCCGCCAATGCGTCGGACCTGATCTCGGAGGCCGCGGTCGCGATGGAGTTCAAGGCCTCGGCCGAGGACATCGGGCGGATCTGCCATCCGCACCCGTCGATGTCCGAGGTCGTCCGCGAAGCCGCGCTGGCCAGCGACAAGCGCGCGCTGAACATGTGAAGGGCGGGGCGACCACTGCTTCGCATCGTCGTGCCGTCGACCGCATCGAACCTGGACGTCGTCGAGACCTATCGCCACGCACTCGCGCAGCGGGGCTACACGTCCGACGCCGCCCAGGAGCGGGCGGTCGCGCGGCTGCAGGCGATGTACGAGCAGTTCGTCGCCTACAAGGCCAAGCGGTCGAGCCGGCTGCGCAAGATGATCTATTCGCCGGACGTCCCGCGTGGCGTCTGGATGCACGGCGGGGTCGGGCGCGGCAAGAGCTTCCTGATGGATTGTTTCTATTCGGCGATCCCGGTGGTGCGCAAGACCCGCATCCACTTCCACGAGTTCATGCGCGGCGTGCACCGCGAACTCGACGAACTGAAGGGCACCCCGGACCCGCTGGTCGCGGTCGCCGAACGGGTGGCCAGGCGCTACCGCCTGATCTGCTTCGACGAGTTCCACGTCTCCGACATCGCCGACGCGATGATCCTCGAGCGGCTAATGCGCGGCCTCTTCGAGCAGCGCGTGACATTTGTCGTGACCTCGAACTACGCGCCTCGCGGCCTGTATCCCGAAGGCCTGCACCGCGACCGGATCCTGCCGGCGATCGCGCTGATCGAGCACAACCTCGACGTGCTCGGCGTCGATGCCGGAAACGACTACCGGCGTCGATCGATGGAGCGCATCGAGGCGTATCACACACCGACCGGGGCCGCCGCGGACGCCGCGCTGCGCCAGGCGTTCACCTCGCTCGCCGAGACCGCCGACCAGGATCCGCGGCTGTTCATCGAGAACCGCGAGATCCGTGCGCTGCGGCGTGCCGGCGGGGTCGTCTGGTTCGACTTCAAGACCCTGTGCGGCGGGCCCCGGTCGCAGAACGACTACCTGGAACTGGCGAGCCAGTTCCATACGGTGGTCCTGTCGGACGTGCCGCGGATGTCGGCGGCGATGGCCTCTGAGGCGCGTCGTTTCGTCTGGCTGATCGACGTGTTGTACGACCAGCGGGTCAATCTGCTGATGTCGGCCGAGGTCGAGCCCGAGGCGCTGTACACGGTCGGCGCCATGGCCGGCGAGTTCCACCGTACCGTGAGCCGGATCATCGAGATGCAGACCCGCGAGTACCTCCAGGGTCCGCGCCGGACGGTTGCCACGCGCATCTCGTAGAGACGAGCCGGTCGCAGTGAGCGGCAAGGAATTCGCCGATAATGGGCCGATGACACCGACGAGGCGGAGCACCGGCCACGGGTTCGTGTGTGGCGGCCTGCTGGCGGCCGCCTTGTTGCTGTCGGCCTTCGTCTTTGCGCAGCCGTCCTTGCTGCCGGACATCGATCCGCAGCGGCTGGCCAGCGAGGAGGATGCGCAGGCGGCTCTCTCCGCGGTCGGTCGCGAGCGCGAACAGTGGGCCTACCAGCTGCGTGAACGCGAACGTGCGTGTTACGAGCGCTGGCTGATCAATGCCTGCCTGGCCGACGTGCGCACCGAGCGGCAGGCGGTCGAGCGGCGGTTCGACGACATCGAGGTCGCGGCCGTCGAGGTGCTGCGTCGTGCACGCAACCTGGAGCGCAACCAGCAGGAGGCGCTGCGCATCGAGGACTCGCGGCGGTCGGCCGACGCGGCGCGCGCCGCGTCGGCACCCGCGGCGGGCGGTGCCGAAGCAGGCGCCGGCTCGCGCACGCCGCGGTCCGTGCAGGGACCGCAGGATGTCCGCGACGAACAGGCCCGCCGCGCCCGCGCGGCGAGCGATCGTGTGCAACGCCAGCGCGAGAACGAGGCCAAGCGCCGGGAGATGCAGCAACGCGAAGGACGGGCCGCGGACAAGGCGGCCGAGCGGAACAAGGCGTTGGCCGAGACCGAGCAGCGCTTGCGGGCACGGGCCGAAGCCGCCGATCGTCGACGCGAGGAAGTTCGCCGGCGTGCCGCCGAGCGCGAGGCGGAGGCGGCGCGGGAAGCCGCACGGCGCGATCGGCGCGCGGGTCCGACGCAGTGAAGACCGCCGCAGCGCGGCGGCATCCCGCTCAGGCGGGTTCTTCGAACTTGAACAAGACCAGCGAGCAATTGTCGCCGCGGCCGCGTGCACGGTCGCGGGCACCGGTGATCAGCGCCTCGGCCGCTTCGCGCGCGTGGCCGCGATCGATCGTCGCGACCAGTTCGCTGCTGTCGAAGTAGTTCCACAAGCCGTCGGAGCAGAGCAGAAAGCTGTCGCCGACCTGCGGCGATTCCAGCGCCCCGAGCTCGGGGGTCGGGTTCTCGATCGCGCCGAGCGCGTTGACCAGGCAGTGCGCGGACGGATGACGGCGCGCGAGATGCACCGGCACCTGTTCCGATCGGATCAGCTGCATCGCATACGTGTGATCGGAGGTGCAGTGCATCAGCTGCCCGCCGCGGGTGTGGTAGATGCGGCTGTCGCCGACGTGGCACCAGTCGACCCGGTGCGGCTGCAGCAGCACGGCGGCGAAGGTGCTGTGCGGTTCGAGCCCGGCCGCCAGGCCGGTCAGCTTCAGCACCGTGTGGATCTCCCAGATCAGCCCGCGGAAGAATTCCTCGACCCGGTCATGGCCGGCATTGAACTCGTCGAACGCCCGCTGCGTGGTCAACACGACGTTTTCGGCGGCCACGCGGCCGCCGCTGCGCCCGCTCATCCCGTCGGCGAGCACGCCGAGCACACAACGGGGCGACGAGCGGCTGCGCAGCACGGACACGCGGTCCTGCTGTTCCTTGCGGTCGCCGATGTGCTGCCCGGTGCAGCCGACGACGACCAGCTCGCGCGCTGATTGAACCACTGCCATGGTGCGGGCTATTATTCCATGTTGCCCTGGGCCGGAACCGGCCGTTCATCCGGCGGGTGGTCTCATTCAGCCATGAAAGAGGTCGAGGAAATCAAGCGCAGGATCGCCGAGCTGCAGCTCGAGCATCGCGGCCTGGACGCGATGATCGAGGCACTCGGGGGGCAGTCCCGTTTCGACGAACTGCAGCTGCGGCGGCTGAAGAAACGCAAGCTGCAGATCAAGGACTCGATCATGCTGCTGCAGATGCAGTTGACGCCGGACATCTCCGCTTGACCAACGCCGTCGGTCGCGGCGCGGCTCGTCCGCCGGTCGGCGGACGATGAGCCTGCGCGAGGCCTGCACCAGGGTGTTCGCCGCCGGCGGTCCGCTGGCCGCGCGCCTGCCGGGCTGGCGGGAGCGCGACGGACAGGTGGCGATGACCGCGGCGATCGCCGACGCGATCGACGAGGCGGCGACGCTGGTCGTCGAGGCCGGAACCGGAACCGGCAAGACCTTCGCCTACCTGGTGCCCGCGCTGCTGTCCGCGCGCCGGATCCTGATCGCCACCGGCAGCAAGACGCTGCAGGACCAGCTCTTCGGACGCGACCTGCCCGCGGTGCGGGAGGCCCTCGGCGTGCCGGTGACCGTCGCGTTGCTCAAGGGTCGGGCCAACTACCTGTGCCGGCATCGGATCCGACGCCACCTGGACGAGGGGCGCTTCGAGAGCCGCGACGGCGGTGTGCAGTTGCGGCGGATCGATCGCCATGCCCAGCTCAGCGAGGACGGTGACCGCGCGGGTGTGGTCGGCGTGCCCGAGGATTCGCCGGTCTGGCCGCTGGCGACCTCCACCCGTGACAACTGCCTGGGCCAGGACTGCGGCGACTTCGAGCGCTGTTTCGTCTTCAAGGCGAGGCAGACGGCGCAGCTCGCCGACGTCGTCGTCGTCAACCACCATCTGTTCTGTGCCGACCTGGCGCTACGCGACGAGGGCGTCTCGGAGCTGCTGCCGAGCACCGACGCAATCATCTTCGACGAGGCCCACCAGTTGCCCGCGGTTGCCAGCGATTTCTTCGGGGCGACGGTCTCGACCCGGCAACTGCTCGAACTCGCGCGCGACGTCGAGGCCTGCGGCCTGGCCGAAGCCCGCGATGCCGGCGACTGGTCGAAGACCAGCCGTGACCTGGAGCAGGCACTGCGCGAACTGCGGCTGGCCGCCGGTACCGAACCGCGACGGATCGACGGTCCGGGCCTTCGCCAGGCCCGGACCCTGGTGTCGGCCATCACCGCCGTGGCCACATGCCTGGACGCGCTCGGCAGGATGCTCGGACCGGCGGCCGATCGGGGCCGCGACCTGCGCCAGTGCCACACACGCTGGCAGCAGCTCGACGAGCGGCTGTTGCGCTGGCTGCGCGGGGTCGACCCGACATGCGTGCACGGGCTCGCGGAAGCCGACCGGATCGGGACCGACGACGAGGGCGGCCCCGACGTGGCATCCGCGGACGAGGCGGTCGACGGACCGCAGGTCGATTGGCTCGAGATCCACGGTTCCGGCGTCACCCTGCACTCGACGCCGCTGTCGATCGCGGTACGCTTCGCCGCACATCGTGCGGGTCGCCCGCGGGCCTGGATCTTCTGTTCGGCGACGCTGGCGATCGCCGGACGCTTCGATCATTTCCAGGCGGCCCTGGGGCTCGACGATGCGCGCGGGTTCGTGTGGCCGAGCCCGTTCGACTTCGGCCGCCAGGCGCTGCTCTACGTGCCGCCGATGCTGCCGGCGCCGGCCGACACCGGCTTCGCACCGGCACTCGCCGAGGCGATCTGGCCGTTGCTGGTGGCCAATCGCGGCCGGGCGTTCATCCTCTGCACCACGTTGCGCATGGTCGGTGCGATGGGTCGCCTGCTGCAGGAGCGGGTCGGTGCGACCGGCGAGCCGCTGGACCTGCTGGTCCAGGGTGCGATGCCGCGCGCGGAGATGCTCGACAGCTACCGCCGGCTGCCGGCGCCGGTGCTGGTCGGCAGCGCCAGCTTCTGGGAGGGCGTCGACGTGCCGGGCCGGCAGCTGTCGCTGGTGGTGATCGACAAGCTGCCGTTCGCCCCGCCGGACGATCCGGTGCTCCGGGCCCGGATCGACGCCTCGCGCCGATCAGGACGGGATCCGTTTCGCGATCTCCAGCTGCCGCAGGCCGCGCTGATGCTCAAGCAGGGCGCCGGGCGGCTGATCCGGAGTGAACAGGACCACGGCGTGCTGGTGATCGGCGACGAGCGGCTCGCGTCGCGCGGCTACGGCCGGACGCTGGTCAAGAGCCTGCCGCCGTTCGCGCGCACCCGCGATCCGGCGGTCGCGCTCGCCGCGGTGATCCGGCATGCAAACATCGACGCGGGGCCCGAAGTGATCGACATCGAACCGACGGGCAGCAATTGAAACGGCCTGGCCTGGAGACACGGCATACTGGCGGCCGGCCGCGCCGCGCGAACCCGGCGAGAGCGCCTCAGCGCCAGACCTGCCACCAGCGGCGTCCGTCGTCCTCGGCGATTCCCCGCGCCAGGAAATCGCTGTCCGGGAAGGTGCGCTTGAGCACACGTTCGGCATCGTCGCGTGGTCCGGTCAGGCCGAGCTGGTCGTACGATCGCATCAGGATGAACAGCGCTTCCTCGATCGCGGGGGCATCCTGGTACAGCTTGACGACCGACTGCGCCCGATTGGCCGCGGCGACGTAGGCACCGCGCCGGAAGTAGAAGCGTGCGACGTGCACCTCGCCGGCGGCCATGGAATTGACCAGGTAACGCATCCGCGCGCGCGCGTCGTCGGCGTACCGGCTCTCCGGAAAACGCGTCAGCAGTTCCTTGAACGAATCGAACGATTCGCGCGCGGCGCGCAGGTCACGTTCCGACAGGTCCTGGCCACCGAGGCGCGCCAGCACGCCGCTCTGGTCGTTGAAGTTGATCAGCCCCTTCAGGTACAGCGCATAGTCGAGGATCGCGTGATTCGGATACAGCTTGAGGAACCGGTCGATCGAGGCCAGTGCCATCGGCCGGTCGTTCTCCTTGTAGTACGCGTAGGCGATGTCGATCTGCGCCTGCTGCGCCCAGCGGCCGAACGGGTAGCGCGATTCGAGTTTCTCGAGGTTCCGGATCGCCGAGGCCCAGTTGCCGCCGTCGATGTCGTCCTGCGCCTCTTTGTACAATCGCTCGGGAGGCCAGCCGATGGTGGCATCCGGACCTTCGCCGGGCGTGCCGCAGGCGACGAGCAGGCCGGTGATCAGGCAGGTGATGAGCGATCGGAACACGGTATGCAGCACGGTCCGTTCCTGTCGTTGCGCCGGCTGCGATCGCGTTGCGGGCCGCGGGGATCGCGGCCGGTCCGCAGGCGCGGCGCCGGTCGGGCGCAGCGATTATAACGGGGGCGATGTGCGGGCATCGAGGCCGGCCATGAGCGAAGACTGGGAAGAGGGTGACGACGAGGCCCCGCGGCTCGACGATCCGTCGTCCCCGGTGCGGCTCATCGATGCCGCCGACGGTGCCGGTGAGCGGCTCGACCGCTTCCTGGCGCGGGTCTGCCCGGACTGCTCGCGCTCCCGGCTGCAGCACTGGATCACCCTCGGCGCGGTTCTGGTGGACGGCGTGGCCGTGCCGGCGAAGACGCGTCTGTCCGGCATCGAATCGATCGAGGTCAGGCCGCAACCTCGTGAGGCCGACCGCGCGTTCGAACCCGACCGGCTCGAGCTCGTGGTGGTGCACGAGGACAACGAGCTGATCGTGATCGACAAACCCGTCGGCATGGTCGTGCATCCGGCGCCCGGCCACTGGCGTGGCACGCTGCTCAACGGCCTGCTGTGGCGCTGGCCGGCACAGGCCACACTCGCCCGCGCCGGGATCGTGCACCGGCTGGATCGCGACACCAGCGGACTGCTGGTCGTCGGCCGCAGCGAGCGCGCGATCGCCGCGCTGAGCGCGCAGTTGGCCGAGCGGACGATGTCGAGGCGGTATCTCGCACTCGCCGGCGGCCGGCTCGCCGGCGCGGGGCAGGTCGCGCAACCGATCGGACGCGATCCGCGCAACCGGCTCAGGATGGCGGTGCTCGCGCGCTCTGGTCGACCCGCGATCACCCACTGGCGGGTGCTGGCCGAGGGCAGTGCGCAGGCCCATCCGGTGAGCGCGATCGAGTGCCGGCTCGAGACCGGACGGACACACCAGATCCGCGTGCACATGAAGTGGCTCGGCCATCCGCTGCTCGGCGACACCGTGTATGGCGGGCCGCAGCGGCTGATCAGCCGCCAGGCCCTGCACGCGGCACGACTCGGCCTCGTGCACCCTGCCGACGGGCGCGAACACACCTTTTCGAGTCCGCTGCCGGCCGATCTGGCCGACGCCTTCGCGCAGGCGGGGATCGACGCCGCGGCCGTCCAGGCGCGGATCGGATCATGAACGAAACGCACCGGAACGACGACGCGCCGCCGCCGATCGAAACGATCGTGCCGGCGTGGCCGGTTGACGCCCGGGTGCGCACGCTGGTCACCACCCGGGCGGGCGGGTGCAGCGATCCGCCGTACGGGCAGGATCCGGCACGCGGCGGCGGGCTGAACCTCGGCGACCACTGCGGCGACGATCCGGTGGCGGTGGCGGCCAACCGGCGCAGGCTCGTCGGGGTGTTGCCGGCCGCGCCGCGCTGGCTGCAGCAGGTCCACGGCCAGCGTGTCGTCGAATTCGACGCCGTCACGTCGACGGCGCCCGAGGTCGCGGACGCGGCGATCACCTCGACCCCGGGCGTGGTGCTGGCGGTGCTCAGCGCGGACTGCCTGCCAGTGCTGCTGGCCGCCGGGGACGGCAGCGTCGTCGGCATCGCTCACGCGGGCTGGCGCGGGCTGGCCGCGGGTGTCGTCGGCAACACGCTGGCGGCGATGCGCAAGCGCCGGCCCGATGCCGAGATCCACGCCTGGCTCGGTCCGGCGATCGGGCCGCAGGCCTTCGAGGTCGGCGCGGATGTGCTGGCCGCCTTCGGGGCGGCGCTGCCCGGGGCCGGTGGCGCCTTCGCGGCGAGTCCGCGGCCCGGCAAGTGGTTCGCCGATCTGTATCGGCTGGCGCGCGAGCGGCTGCAGGCCGACGGTGTCGCGTCGATCGGCGGCGGCGGGCTGTGCACGTTCAGCGATGTGCGCCGGTTCTACTCGTATCGCCGCGACGGTCGCACCGGCCGGATGGCCTCACTGATCTGGATCGACCCGCCCGCCGGCGGCTGACGGCGCGGCGGGGGGCGCGGACGGTTCCGGCGCCGGCGTGGCGGCTCTTGCCTCGGCCTGCTCGGCGCGTTGCCGCAGCCGGCGCCGCGCCGGCGCCTGCCCGAGATAGACCACGATCCCCAGCGGGAACAACCCGTAGAGCAGGAACGTGACGACGCCACTCGTGAAGGACGGTTCCGTCAGGGCCATCAGCAGGACGACGTAGAGCCATCCGATCACCACGATGTGCATCGGCGGACTCCCATGTTGCGACCCGGCTGTTGATTTGACAAATCGAGCATGCGATGCAGAATGAGGAACACATCGGTACAGCGCAAGTGGTGTGCAGGAAACCGAGCGGGCCCGCGAGGCCGGAACGAGGAGAAATGTATGGCGGTAGATCGGCAGGCCGGGAAGGCATCGCGAGGCACCACGTCCCGGGCACCGAAGAATCCGCCATCCCGTCCGCCCCGGACCGCAAGCACCGCTGCCGGCAAGAAGACGCGGGCCAAGGCCGGGTCCGCACAAGGCCCTGCGCCGGCCAAGCGCGCACCGGCCCGACGCACCGCCGCAGCCGTTGCCCAGGCGGCACCGGTCGCATCGGGTCGTTCCGGGGCCCCGACCGCGACGCGTCCCGACGCTCCACGCCCTGACGAATCGGGCGCGCAGGCGATGGCCAGTGCGCTCGGCGCGGCCGCGCTCGCCGCCCAGGCCGCGCGCTCGGCCGATCCGTTCGGGCTCGCCTCGCATCTGCCGCCGTTTCCGAACAACGCGATGCTGGGCATGATGCCGCCGCTGGGTGCGTCGGTGCAGATCGATCCCCAGAAGCTGACCGAACTGCAGGCGGACTACCTGAAGCGGTTCCAGACGCTGATGGAAAGCGCCGGGTCGCAGACGACGCCGGCGCTCGCCGATCGACGTTTCGCCGATGTGGCCTGGCGCGACAACGGGCTGTTTTCCTGGGGGGCGGCGCTTTATCTGCTGAACTCGGAATTCATGCAGAAGCTGGCCGACTCGGTCGAAGGCGACAACAAGACCCGTGAGCGGATCCGCTTCGCGACCGACCAGTGGGTGAGCGCGCTGTCGCCGGCGAATTTCTTCGTCACCAATCCGGAGGCGCAGCAGCGGTTGCTCGACACCCATGGCGCCAGCCTGCGCGCCGGCATCGAGCAGCTGCTCGGCGACATGCAACGCGGTCGCATCCAGCAGACCGACGAGAGTGCATTCGAGGTCGGGCGCAACCTGGCGGTCACGCCGGGCGCGGTCGTCTTCCGCAACGAACTGATCGAGCTGATCCAGTACTCGCCGGATACGCCGAAGGTCGGTTCGCGCCCGCTGCTGCTGGTGCCGCCGTGCATCAACAAGTTCTACGTGATGGATCTGCAGCCGGAGAATTCGCTGGTCCGGTTCGCGGTGTCGCACGGACACACGGTGTTCCTGGTCTCCTGGCGCAACGTCGGTGCCGATCAGGGCAACCTGACCTACGACGACTACCTCGAGCACGGCGTGATCCGCGCGATCGCGGTCGTGCGCGAGATCACCAAGCAGAAGACGATCAACGCCCTCGGCTTCTGCGTCGGCGGTACGCTGCTAGCCTCGGGGCTCGCAGTGCTCGCCGCGCGCGGCGAGAAGCCGGTGCATGCGCTGACGCTGATGACGACGCTGCTCGACTTCACCGACACCGGGACCCTGGACGTCTTCATCGACGAGGCGTACGTGCGCTTCCGCGAGCAGACGATCGGCGACGGCGGGCTGATGGCGGGCAAGGATCTGGCGCTGACGTTCAACGCGCTGCGGCCCAACGACCTGATCTGGAACTACGTCGTCAGCAAGTACCTGAAGGGCAACCAGCCGCCGCCGTTCGACATCCTGTACTGGAACTCGGACAGCACGAACATCCCTGGGCCGTTCTACTGCTGGTATGTGCGCCACATGTACCTGCAGAACGAACTGCGGGTCCCGGACAGGCTCACCTGCTGCGGCCAGCCGATCGACCTCGGCCGGCTCGACATGCCGGTCTACCTGTTCGCCGCGCGCGAGGATCACATCGTTCCCTGGCGCTCGGGCTACATGTCGGCGCGCCTGTTCAAGGGGCCGGTACGATTCACGCTCGGTGCCAGCGGGCACATCGCAGGGGCGATCAACCCGGCCAGCAAGAACAAGCGCAGCTACTGGATCAGCGACACCATCGCGTCCAGCGCCGACCAGTGGTTCGCCGGCTCGCGCGAGGTGCCCGGCAGCTGGTGGAACGACTGGGCGCAGTGGCTCGACCAGCATCGCGGCGAACTGCGGGCGGCGCCCGGTGCGCTCGGCTCCGGCGCGTTTCCCCCGCTCGAGCCCGCGCCCGGCAGCTACGTGAAGGTTCGGATCATCTGATCCGCCGGCCGCGCCGCCGACAGCGCACGAGCCGGCAACCGTTTACAGAGGAGGTGCTGCACGATGACCAAGAGAATCGCATACGTGACCGGAGGCATGGGCGGGATCGGAACGGCAATCTGCCGACATTTCCATGGCATGGGTTATGTGGTGATCGCCGGCTGCGGTCCCACGCGGGATTACGTGAAGTGGCTGAACGAGCAGAAGGCCGACGGATACTCGTTCCATGCCTCGGTCGGCAACGTCGCCGACTGGGAGTCGACGCGCGCGGCCTTCGAGAAGGCGCGCGGCGAGATCGGGCCGATCGACATCCTGGTGAACAACGCAGGGATCACCCGCGATGGCGTGTTCCGCAAGCTGACGCTCGATGACTGGCGCGCGGTGATCGACACCAACTTGAACTCGCTGTTCAACGTCACCAAGCAGGTGATCGACGGCATGCTCGACCGGGGCTGGGGACGGATCGTCAACATCTCGTCGGTCAACGGCGAGAAGGGCCAGTTCGGCCAGACCAACTATTCGGCGGCCAAGGCGGGCATGCACGGCTTCACGATGGCCCTGGCGCAGGAGGTGGCCAGCAAGGGTGTCACCGTCAACACGGTTTCGCCCGGGTACATCGCCACCGACATGGTGATGGCGGTGCGCGAGGATGTCCGTGAGAAGATCATCCAGACCATTCCGGTCAAACGGCTTGGGCGTGCCGAGGAGATCGGTTCGGTCGTCGGCTGGCTGACCACCGACGACGCCGGATTCACCACCGGCGCGGACTTCAGCTGCAACGGCGGTCTGCACATGGGCTGACGGCGGTTCGTGCGGGCTGGCTGCCGCCCGACCGGCGGGCGGCGGCCGACTCCGCCGGGCATTGCCCGGGCCCGGTTGCTTGTTTCGCCGGATTCCCAATAATCGCGGTACTCAGGCACTTTCGGGCGGACCAACATGGCTACTTCCTTCCGGCTCATCAAGAAATATCCGAACCGCCGGCTGTACGACACGCAGACCAGCGCCTACATCACGCTGGCCGACGTCAAGCAGCTCGTCCTGGACAACGAGGAGTTCAAGGTCGTCGATGCGAAGAGCAATTCCGACCTGACGCGCCAGATCCTGCTCCAGATCATCCTCGAGGAGGAGGCCGGCGGGGCCCCGCTGTTCTCGTCGGCGATGCTGGCGCAGATGATCCGCTTCTACGGCCACACGATGCAGGGCATGATGGGATCGTACCTGGAGAAGACGATGCAGACCTTCGTCGAGATCCAGAACAAGCTGCAGGACCAGTCGAAGGTCTTCTACGACAACAAGAGTGTGCCCAACGCCGAGCTGTGGACGCAGTTCATGTCGGTGCAGGGGCCGATGGTGCAGGCGATGATGAGCAGCTACATCGAACAGAGCAAGAACCTGTTCATGCAGATGCAGGACCAGATGCAGCAGAACGCGCGCTCGATGTTCCAGAGCTTCCCGTTCGGCGGCAACGAGAAGAAATAGGCGGGTGGCCGCGCCACCTCGTGTCGGATTCGTCTCGCTCGGCTGCCCGAAGGCGCTGGTCGATTCCGAACGTATCGTCACCGAGCTTCGCGCCGAGGGCTACACGATCGCCCCCAGCTATGCGGGCTCGGACCTGGTGATCGTCAACACCTGCGGCTTCATCGACGAGGCGGTCCAGGAATCACTCGATGCGATCGGCGAGGCGCTCGCCGAGAACGGTCGGGTGATCGTCACCGGATGCCTCGGCGCGCGGCGCGGCGGCGACGGCGCCAACCTGGTCTCCTCGGTGCACCCGAAGGTGCTGGCGGTCACCGGTCCGCATGCGACCGAGGAGGTGATGAGCCAGGTGCACCGGGTGCTGCCGCGCCCGCACGAGCCCTTCGGCGACCTGGTGCCGGCGGCCGGCGTCAAGCTGACGCCCCGGCACTACGCCTACCTGAAGATCTCCGAGGGCTGCAACCACCGCTGCACGTTCTGCGTGAT
>CADEEH010000096.1 GCA_902826305.1 uncultured Burkholderiales bacterium | reverse complement strand
CGTTCTTCCACCACAGCTGCGCGAGCTTCGGATAGTCGGGCACGTTGGTGCCGGTGGGCGACCAGGCGACACGAGCCGGGCTGCGGTAGAACTCGACCAGCCCGCCGAGCTTGGGTGCCATCTCGGTCATCGCCTTGGACTGGATGTCCGACTCCCGGATCGGCGTGAGCCCGACGATCGTCTTCTTCAACGACACCGACTTCGAGGTCACGAACTGCGCGTACAGCCAGGCGCCCTGCCGGCGCTCCAGCGGCGTGGACTTGAAGAACGTCCACGAGCCCACGTCCTGGTAGCCGTTCTGCATGCCGTCCTTCCAGTACGGCCCGTACGGCGAAGGCGCCATCCGCCACTTCGGCGTGCCGTCCTGGTTGACCACCGGCAGGCCAGGCTGCGTCAGCGACGAGGTGAACGCGGTGTACCAGAAGATCTGCTGGGCGATCTGACCCTGCCCGGGCACCGGTCCGGCCTCCGAGAACGTCATGCCGGTCGCCTGCTTGGGTGAGTACTTCTTCATCCAGTCGACGTACTTCGTCAGCGCGTAGACGGCCGCCGGCGAATTGGCGGCACCACCCCGCTGGACCGACGCACCCACCGGCGTGCACTTGTCGTCACCGACCCGGATCCCCCACTCGTCGATCGGCATGCCGTTCGGAATGCCGCGGTCGGCGGTGCCGGCCATCGACAGCCAGGCGTCGGTGAAACGCCAGCCGAGCGACGGATCCTTCTTGCCGTAGTCCATGTGGCCGTACACGGCCTTGCCGTCGAGTTCCTTCACGTCGTTGGTGAAGAACTCGGCGATGTCCTCGTAGGCCGACCAGTTCAGCGGCACGCCGAGGTCGTAGCCGTATTTCGCCTTGAACTTGTCGCGCAGGTCCTTGCGCTCGAACCAGTCGGCGCGGAACCAGTACAGGTTGGCGAACTGCTGGTCGGGCAGCTGGTACAGCTTGCCGTCGGGACCGGTGGTGAACTTCAGGCCGATGAAGTCGTTCAGGTCCAGCGTCGGGCTGGTGAACTCCTTGCCCTCGCCGGCCATGAAGTCCGACAGCGGCACGATCTGCCCGTAGCGGAAGTGGGTGCCGATCAGGTCCGAGTCCGAGATCCAGCCGTCGTAGATGTTCTTGCCCGACTGCATCTGGGTCTGCAGCTTCTCGACCACGTCGCCTTCCTGAATCAGGTCATGTGTGACCTTCAGCCCGGTGATCTCGGAGAACGCCTTGGCGAGCGTCTTGGCCTCGTATTCGTGCGTGGTGATCGTCTCGGAGACCACGTTGATCGAGGTCACCCCCTTCTTCTTCAGCTTGTCGGCCGCGTCGATGAACCACTTCAGCTCGGCGAGCTGCTGATCCTTCGACAGCGTCGACGGCTGGAACTCCGAGTCGACCCACTTCTTCGCCGAATCCATGTCGGCGTGGGCCCGCATCGACGGTACGGTGGCGCCCACCGCCGCCGCGACCGCCAGGACCATCATCGATCTCTTCATTTGTCTTCCTCCTCGTGTTGACATTCCCCGATCGGACACCGGCAGTGTCGTCGACAGCTCCCGGCGCCTCGAACCGCCCACCTCGTCACCCGCCCGTGCGCGGGGAACGCCGCACGGGATCACAGCCGAAACTCCGATCGATCAGCCCCACCGCATCACCGCCGCCAGCATCAGGAAACCGAGCCCGGCCCCGATCCAGGGCGAGGCGTCGGTCAGCCCGGACCAGGCCAGGTTGACGTAGGCGGCCAGCAGCAGGCCGATGAACAGCCGATCGCCGCGTGTCGTGGCGATCGGCAGCAGTCCCTTGCGCATCACCGTCGGTACACGCAGCTCGAGCACGGTCATGCCCACCAGCATCAGCAGCACGCCGGTGAAGAAGATGGCCACCGGTGTCGTCCAGTACATCCAGTCGAACATCGACCTCTCCCCGAGCCGGCGGCGCGTCAGACCCGGCCCATCGCGAAACCCTTCGCGATGTAGTGCCGGACGAAATAGATGACGATCGCCCCGGGCACGATGGTCAGCATCCCCGCCGCGGCGAGGGTGCCCCAGTCCATCCCGGCCGCCGACACCGTCCGGGTCATCGTCGCGGCGATCGGCTTGGCGTTGACCGAGGTCAGCGTACGCGCCAGCAGCAGCTCGACCCAGGAGAACATGAAGCAGAAGAACGCGGTCACACCGATGCCCGACTTGATCAGCGGGATGAAGATGCGCACGAAGAACCGCGGGAACGTGTAGCCGTCGATGTACGCGGTCTCGTCGATCTCCTTGGGCACCGCGCTCATGAAGCCCTCGAGGATCCAGACCGCCAGCGGCACGTTGAACACCAGGTGCGCCAGCGCGACCGCCAGGTGGGTGTCCATCAGGCCGACGGTCGTGTAGAGCTGGAAGAACGGCAGCAGGAACACTGCCGGCGGCGTCATCCGGTTGGTCAGCAGCCAGAAGAACAGGTGTTTGTCGCCGATGAACGAATAACGCGAGAACGCGTAGGCCGCCGGCAGCGCCACCAGCACCGAGATCAGCATGTTCAGCGCGACGTAGATGATCGAGTTGACGTACCCCGAGTACCAGGCCGGATCGGTCAGGATCTCCTGGTAGTTGGCCAGCGACAGCGATTCCGGCACCAGGGCGAACGCGCCGACGATCGCCGCGTTGGTCCTGACGCTCATCGAGAACATCCAGTACACGGGCAGCACCGACAGCGCCAGGTACAGCACCAGGAACAGCGATCGCGCCTTCATCCCGCCGCCTCCGCCCGCGTCGCCGACCGGTCGGTGCCGACGTTGAGCATGAAGTTGTAGAGCACGAAGCAGAACAGCAGGATGATCAGGAAGTAGACGATCGAGAACGCGGCCGCGGGCCCGAGGTCGAACTGGCCCACCGCCTTCTGGGTCAGGTATTGCGACAGGAACGTGGTCGCGTTGCCCGGCCCGCCGCCGGTCAGCACGAACGGTTCGGTGTAGATCATGAAGCTGTCCATGAAACGCAGCAGCACCGCGATCATCAGCACACCGCGCATCTTGGGCAGCTGGATATAGCGGAACACCGCCCAGCGCGACGCGCCGTCGATGCGCGCGGCCTGGTAGTAGGCGTCCGGGATCGCCCGCAGCCCGGCATAACACAGCAGCGCCACCAGCGGGGTCCAGTGCCAGACGTCCATCACCAGCACCGTCAGCCAGGCGTCGAGCGAGTCGGCGGTGTAGTTGTAGTCGATGCCGATCCGGTTGAGCAGGTTGCCGAGCAGGCCGATGTCGGAGCGGCCGAAGATCTGCCAGATCGTGCCGACCACGTTCCACGGAATCAGCAGCGGGATGGCCAGGATCACCAGCGTCAGCGACGCCGTCCAGCCGTCCTTCGGCATCACCAGTGCGACCGCGATGCCGAGCGGGATCTGGATCGCCAGCACCTGCGCCGAGAACAGCAGCTGGCGGTACAACGCGCCGTGCAGGTTCTCGTCGCGCAGCACGTTCTGGAACCACTCCAGACCGACGAACACCCGCTGCTGCGGACCGATGATGTCCTGCACCGAATAGTTGACCACGGTCATCAGCGGCATGAACGCGGAGAACGCGACGCAGACCAGCACCGGCAGCACCAGGTACCAGGCGCGGTTGTTGACGATCTTGTTCATGCGCCCACCCCCGCCAGCTGCGCCAGCGCCGCGACGCGCGCCTCGCCGGCGAACAGGTGCGTGTGGCGCGGCTCGAAGCTGATGACCGCCTGTCCGCCGGGCGCACGGGCCTCGCGGCCGAGCCGCGCGATCGCGGTCTGTTCGCCGATCTTCACGGTGACCAGCTTGGCGCTGCCCAGGTCCTGCACACCGACCACCGGCACGGTGAACCCGCCAGCGGCGCCCGATCCCGCCGGTTCGCAGCGCAGGAACTCGGGCCGCACGCCGAGCTTGAGCGGTCCGGCGGGCAGACCCGCGCCCACGCCCGGCCCCAGCTGCATCGTCAGCGGGCCGACCTGGAGCCGATCGTCGGCGACATTGGCCTCGAGCAGGTTCATGCCCGGGCTGCCGATGAAATAACCGACGAACGTGTGCGCCGGTGTCTCGAACAGATCCTGCGCCGCACCGCTCTGGACCACCTGCCCGGCGTACATCACCAGCACGGTGTCGGCGAATGTCAGCGCCTCGGTCTGGTCGTGGGTCACGTAGACCAGCGTCAGCCGGAGCTGCTCGTGGATCTGCTTGAGCTTGCGGCGCAGCAGCCACTTCAGGTGCGGGTCGATCACGGTCAGCGGCTCGTCGAACAGGATCGCCGCGACGTCCTTGCGCACCAGCCCCCGGCCGAGCGATATCTTCTGCTTCGCGTCGGCGGACAGGCCGGCTGCGCGGTACTTCAGTTCCGCGCCGAGTTCCAGCACCTCGGCGATCTCCTGCACGCGCCGGCGGACCTCGGCCTCGGCCATCTTCCGGTTGCGCAGCGGGAACGCCAGGTTGTCGAAGACCGTCATCGTGTCGTAGATCACCGGGAACTGGAACACCTGCGCGATGTTGCGCGCCTCGGTCGGGGATCCGGTGACGTCGCGACCGTCGAACAGCAGCCGGCCATGGGACGGCCGGATCAGCCCGGAGATGATGTTGAGCAGCGTCGTCTTGCCGCAGCCCGAAGGTCCGAGCAGCGCGAACGCACCGCCGTCGGCGAGGCTCAGCTCCAGCGGCCGCAGCGCGTAGTCCTGGTCGCCACGCGGGTCGGGCCGGTAGCTGTGGGCGATGCCCTGCAGTTCGATGCGTGCCATCGTTCAGCCCGCCGCCCCGATCGCCATCCGCGGCTCGGACCGGCTTCGGTCCAGCGGTGCGCTGAGCAGGCGGCCGTCGGCGCCGAAGACGAACAGGTCGCAGGGGTCGACGAACACGTCCACCGACGCGCCGATCTCGAAGCGGTGCACACCGCCCAGTTGCGCGACCCAGGCGAGCTGGCGCGGATCGAAATGCACGAAGGTCTCCGAGCCGCTGATCTCGGCGAGCGCGACCTGGGCCTGCAGGGCGAGATCACCCGGCCGCCCGCTGTCGAGACGCAGTTCCGGCGGCCGGATGCCGATCTCGACCTCGCGACCGATCCACTGCTCGAGTCCCGGCACCGCCAGCCTGGCCCCGTTGGCCAGCACGGCGACGGAACGGCCGCCGTCGTCGTCGATCCGCGCCGAACTGAAGTTCATCGGCGGATCGTTGAAGATCTCGGCCACCCGACGCGATGCCGGCCGGTGGAAGACCTCGAGGGTGTCGCCGTACTGGAGCAGGCGGCCGCGATCGAGCACCGCGGTCGAGCCGCCGAGCAGCAGCGCTTCCATCGGCTCGGTGGTCGCATAGACGACCGTCGTCTGCCCGCTCGAGAACAGCGCGCGCAGTTCGCTGCGCAGTTCCTCGCGCAGCTTGTAGTCGAGATTGACCAGCGGCTCGTCGAGCAGCAGCAGATGAGCACCCTTCGCAAGCGCACGGGCCAGCGCGGTGCGCTGCTGCTGCCCGCCGGACAACTCGCTGGGCAGGCGGTCGAGCAGGTGCGTGATGCGCAACTTGGCAGCCACCTCGGCCACCCGGGCGTCGATCGCCGCGGACGTCTCGCCGCGCAGCTTCAGCGGCGAGGCGATGTTCTCGCGCACCGACAGCGACGGATAGTTGATGAACTGCTGGTAGACCATCGCCAGATCGCGCTCGCGCACCGGCGTCCTGGTCACGTCGCGGCCATCCTCCAGCACACGCCCGGCATTCGGACGCTCGAGACCGGCCATCACCCGCATCAGCGACGTCTTGCCGGCGCGGGTCGGGCCCAGCAGCACGTTGATGCGACCCGGTTCCAGTGCCAGGTCGATCCCGTCGAGCCAGGTTTCCGCGCCCACCCGAAGCTCAATGCGTTCGAGCGCCAGCCGCATCGATCGTGTCTCCTCGTCGTTGCGGGTCGTCGGACCCGTACGCCCGTCTGTTGTATGTGACGGCCATTCTACGTTCGGGCACGATCCGGACCGTGCGCAGGCCGTCGGCCGCGAGTGTCTTGTCACGGGTCATGCGTGAGTCACCCAGCGCGACACCGGCCGCAGGTTCTGTTCGAGCCATGCCTGCACGGACGCGGCCGCATCACCCTGGCAGTGCAGGCCGAGCTTGCTCCGCCGCCACAGGACGTCGTCGGCCGTGCGGGCCCACTCGTGGTCGACCAGATAGCGCAGTTCCGCATCGAACAGTCCGGGCAGCACCTCGCGGCCGAGGTCGGCGAGCTGACGCGAGGGCCCGAGGATCCGGCGCGCCCGCGACCCGTAGGCGCCGGCGAGTCGACGCAGCAGGGCCGGTGGCACGAACGGATAGTCGGCGCGCAACGTGGTCACGAACACGTCCAGCGCGGACGAACCCGCACCCTCGCCGGCGATGTCCCCGCCCGGCAGCCGCGCCGTCTCGGTCCATCGCCGTGCGACCTGCGGCCGATCCTCGAACAACCCGATCAGCGAATCGACCGCCTCCTCGGCGAGCCGTCGGAACGTGGTGATCTTGCCGCCGAAGACGTTGAGCATCGGTGCCTCGTTGTCGGCGGGACCGGCGTCCAGTTCCAGCGCGTAGTCGCGAGTGACGCTGGAGGCGTCCGCGGCCTCGTCCTCGAGCAGCGGGCGCACACCCGAGTAGCTCCAGACGACGTCCTTCGGCGTGATCGGCCGGCGGAAATACCGATTGATCGCCGAACACAGGTATTGCGTCTCCGCGGCGTCGATCGCGACCTCGCCGGGATCACCCGGATGGTCGACATCGGTGGTACCCACCAGCGTGAAGTGCTGCTCGTACGGGATCGCGAACACGATCCGGCTGTCCGGGTTCTGGAAGATGTACGCATGGTCATGGTCGAAGAGCCGCGGCACGACGATGTGGCTGCCCTTGATCAGGCGCAGCGCACGTTGTCCGGCGCCCGGCACGCTGCCGACGAACGAGCCCGCCCACGGCCCGGCCGCGTTGATCAGCACCCGCGCGGTGACCGTCTCCGCACCGGCCGGCCCGGCGAGCTCGATGCGCCACAGCAGCCGGTCACGCTGCGCGGCCACGCAACGGGTGCGGGTCAGCACGGTCGCACCGCGCTCGGCCGCATCGACCGCACACAACACCACCAGCCGCGCATCGTCGACCCAGCAGTCCGAATACGCGAACCCGCGCCGGAACTCGTCCTTCAGCGCCGCGCCCAGCGGCGAACCGGTCAGCGTGACCGCCGATGAGGCCGGCAGCAGTTCGCGCCGCGCGAGGTGGTCGTACAGCATCAGGCCGACGCGGATCATCCACGCCGGGCGCTGGCCCCGGTCGTGTGGCATCACGAAACGCAACGGCCAGATGATGTGGGGTGCGCTGCGCAGCAGGACCTCGCGTTCGAGCAGCGCCTTGCGCACCAGTCCGAAGTCGTAGTGCTCGAGGTAACGCAGGCCGCCGTGGATCAGCTTGGTGCTCGACGAGGAGGTGTGGCTGGCCAGGTCGTGCTGCTCGACCATCAGCACCTTCAGGCCGCGGCCGGCCGCGTCGCGGGTGATGCCGGCGCCATTGACGCCGCCGCCGACCACGACCACATCGAAGGCCTCGCCTGGTTCGAGCATGCCGCTACCGGTGGTTCGACAGAGGACTGGAAGAGGGATCCGCGGGTCGACCGGGACGATCGGGCCGTGGGGACCGGACAACCGGCCAGTGCCCCGGGGTCGGGAACTGGATCGCGATCTTAGGACCAGGATGATCGTTTGACAAGCATTTGTGAGCGTTTCAAGTAGACATTCGGGTCGAATCGGGCAAGAATCCGGTCCCGAGATCCGTTCCCGGTGCTCGATGGTCCAACATCCGCGTCAGCAGAAACTGCTGGATTTCGTCCGCGAGCACCGGTTCGCGTCGATCGACGAGCTGGCCAGCGCGCTGGAGGCGTCCCCGCAGACGATCCGGCGTGACATCCGGTGGCTGGCCGACCACAACCTGCTGCGCCGGTATCACGGCGGCGCGGGCCAGCGCTCGAGCACCGAGAACCTGTCGTACGACCAGCGGCAGACGCTCAACGTCGACGGCAAACGCCGCATCGCGCGCCAGGTGGCGGCCCAGGTCGAGCCCGGCAGCTCGCTGATCCTGAACATCGGCACGACGACCGAGGAGGTCGCCCGCGCGCTGGCGAACCACCAGGGCCTGTCGGTGGTCACCAACAACCTGAACGTCGCCGCGATCCTGTCCGGCAATCCGGCCAACGAGGTGATCATCGCCGGCGGCCTGGTGCGTGCACGCGACCGCGGCATCGTCGGCGAGGCGACGATCGACTTCATCCGCCAGTTCAAGGTCGACATCGGCATCATCGGTGTGTCGAGCATCGAACCCGACGGCACGTTGCGCGACTATGATTTCCGCGAGGTGAAGGTCGCGCAGACCATCATCGCCCAGTCGCGCACCGTGTGGCTGGTGGCCGACCACGGCAAGTTCTCGCGCCAGGCGCTGGTGCGGCTCGGCGACCTGTCGCAGATCGACGCACTCTTCACCGATGCCGAGCCGCCGGTCGAACTCGCACCTGCACTCGCCGAAGCGAAGACGCAGGTGTTCGTCGCCGCCGGCTGACCGGCGGCCCGGCCGGTCGCAGTCGATGCGCCGGTGAACCACAGGCCGCGATGTGAGACATCGTGGCACCGGAAAGGGGTATCCATGTCGTCGCGTCGCCAGTTCCTGTCGGCAGCCGGTTTCCTCGGCCTGACGGTCGCCCACGGCCCGGAGGTGAGCGCGCAGGCCCATTGGCCGACGCCTTCGATGACCGAGGGGCCGTTCTATCCGGAGCGCTGGGACCCGTCCCCCACCCGATCGCTGATCATCGGCAGGCTGGCGCGCCCGGTACCGACGCTGGACCTGTCGGGCCGCGTCATCGACGAGCAGGGTGCACCGGTGATCGGCGCACGGGTCGAGATCTGGCAGTGCGACCCGCTCGCGCATTACCACCACTCGCGCGACGTGCCGCCTGCCGAGCGCGATCCGGGATTCGCCGGCTTCGGCTGGCAGACGACGGATGCGGCCGGCGCGTATGCGTTCCGGACGATCCGGCCGGTGCCCTACCCGGGCCGCACGCCGCACATCCACTTCGCGGTGCATGCACGCGGTCACCCGCGGCTGATCACCCAGATGTTCATGCCGGAGGATCCGGGCAACGCCGGCGACGGCCTGTTCCGTTCGATGGTGCGCGAGGACCGTGCCGCACTGACCGCACAGGTCGGCGGCGACCCGACGGCGCCGACGGCGCGGTTCGATCTGGTGCTCGCTCGCGGCGTCCCTCGCGCCTGAGGTTCGAGGTCGCGTGTGAGCCGACGGTCTGGCCCGAGGCCCGCACCGGGCCCGCGCATTGGTCTCGGCTCGTCAGCCACGCAAGCCGCGGCTCAAGTCGCGGCAGATATCCTCGGGTGATTCCAGCCCGACCGCGATCCGGACCAGGCCCTCACCGACACCGGCGGCACGACGCGCCTCGGGGGTGATCCGGCCGTGGGTCGTGCTCGCCGGATGGGTGATCGTCGTGTGCACGTCGCCCAGGTTGCCGGTGATCGACAACATCCGGCAGTTGTCGATCACCTGCCACGCATGCCGGCGCGGATCGGCGTCGTCGTCGCCCCTGACCGAGAACGCGATGATCGCGCCGCCGCTTTTCTGCTGTCGCATCGCCAGCTCGTGCTGCGGATGACTCGGCAGCCCCGGGTACCAGACCCGCTCGACACCCGGCTGCCGTTCGAGCCAGCCGGCGACCTGCAGCGCATTGGCCGACTGCTCGCGCATCCGGATGCCGAGTGTCTCCAGTCCCTTGAGCAGGATCCACGCGTTGAACGGCGACAGGCTCGGCCCGGCGCTGCGCAGCACCGGCAGCAGCTGGTCGCGAATGTACGCCTCGCTGCCGAGCACCGCGCCGCCGAGCACCCTGCCCTGGCCGTCGATGTACTTGGTCGCCGAATGCACGACGATGTCGGCGCCCAGTTGCGCGGGGCGCTGCAGGAACGGCGTGCAGAAGCAGTTGTCGACCACCAGCTGCGCGCCGTGTTCATGTGCGATCGCGGCCAGCGCGGCGATGTCCGCGACCTCGGTGATCGGATTGGCCGGCGATTCGACGTACAGGAAACGGGTCGTCGGTCGCATCGCCGCGCGCCACGCGGCGGCGTCGGTCAGCGGCACGTAGCTGGTCGTGACCCCGAACCGCTCGAAGTAGTTGAAGAGCTGGATCGTCGCGCCGAAGACACCGTTGGAGCAGACCAGGTGATCACCGGCACGGGTCAGCGTCATCAGCACGGCGAGGATCGCCGCCATGCCCGAGCCGGTCGCGAGGCAGGCGGGCATCGCTTCGAGCGCGGCGAGCCGACGTGCGAACGCGTCGGTGGTCGGATTGCTGAAACGCGAGTACACGTAACCGGGTTCGGTGTTGCCGAACCGCGCGGCCGCCTGGGCCGCGTTCTCGAAGACGAAACTCGACGTGAGGAAGATCGGCTCGCAATGCTCGCCGTAGGACGTGCGTTCGATGCCGGCACGCACCGCCAGGGACTCCAGCGACCAGTCGCCTTCGTCGTTGCCTCCAGCGGAGCCGGCGGGACTCGGATTGCTCATCATTCGCTCCCGAAAACGAAAAAACCCGCTCGTGGCGACTCAGAGCGGGTTTCGTGCGGGTGACGGTCCCTCTCTTTAGCAGTATTTGTAACGCGCCCGCAAGCCGAGCCAAATCGGCGCGTGTCCGGATTATAACGCCCTGGCCAGCACCTTGCCCGGGTTCATGATCCCCAGCGGGTCGAACGCATCCTTGATCCGCCGCATCAGCGCCATCTCGACCGGTGACTTGTAGCGCGCCGCCTCGTCGCGGCGCAGTTGGCCCAGGCCGTGTTCCGCCGAGATCGAACCGCCGGCGGCGACGACCGCGTCATGGGTCAGCCGATGGATCTCCGGCTGGCGCGCGAGCAGTGCGGCCTCGGCCTGCCGGCTGCTGTCGCCCGGCGACACGTTGTAGTGCAGGTTGCCGTCGCCGAGGTGGCCGAAGACCACCATCCGGATGCCGGGGAACGCCGCCTCGAGTGCCGCATTGGTCCGCTCGACGAACGCCGGGATCGTCGAGATCGGCAGCGAGATGTCGTGTTTGACGTTCTGGCCTTCGCGCGCCTGCGCCTCGGAGATGTTCTCGCGCAGGGACCAGATCGCGGCGCTCTGGGTCAGGCTGGCGGCGATCGCCGCATCGGTGATCAGGCCGCGCTCGAGCGCAGCCTCGAGCAGCGACTCGAAGGCCGCGCGGGCGTGATGTTCGCCTTCGTTGTCCGACGTCTCGAGCAGCACGTAATACGGCGTGCGGGCGTCGACCGGACGGCGGGCAGCCGGGAAATGGCGCTCGACGAGGTCCAGGCACAACGACGAGATCAGTTCGAACGCGGTCAGGTCGGCGCCGAGCCGATCGCGAGCGAGTGACAGCAGGGCCAGCGCCTGCGCCGGCGAATCGAGCGCGGCGAACGCGGTGACCTGCGCCGAGGGCAGCGGATGCAGCGCCAGGCAGGCCGCGGTGATCACGCCGAGGGTGCCCTCGGCACCGATGAACAGGTCGCGCAGGTCGTAGCCGGTGTTGTCCTTGCGCAGGCCGCGCAGGCCGTTCCAGATCTCACCGTCCGCGGTGACCACTTCCAGGCCCAGGCACTGCGCGCGGGCATTGCCGTAACGGAGCACCTGGGTGCCGCCGGCATTGGTCGACAGGTTGCCGCCGATCGTCGCCGTGCCTTCGGCGGCCAGCGACAGCGCGAAGAGCCGCCCGGCCGCACGTGCCGCCACCTGCACCGACGCGAGTGTGCACCCGGCCTGCGCGATCAGCGTGTCCGCGTTTCGGTCGACCTCGCCGAGCCGGTTCAACCGCGCCAGCGACAGCACGATCGAGCGGCCGCTGTCGTCCGGTGTCGCGCCGCCGGCCATGCCGGTGTTGCCGCCCTGGGGAACGACCGCGACCCGGTGTGCCGCACACCAGCGCACGGTGCGGGCGACCGCCTCGGTGTCGGCGGGCCGCACGATCGCCAGCGCGCGCCCGGTGTAGCGCCGGCGCCAGTCGGTCAGGTACGGCGCGGTGTCGGCCGGATCGACGAGGATCGCCGCCGGGTCGAGCTGCGCGGCCAGCGAGTCGAGCGGTGGTGTCGACATCAGGAATCGGTCGCGACCGGGAACTGCAGGTTCATCTGGTTCGGCGCCGATTCCTCCTCGATACCCGCCGGCCCGTTGAGCCGTGCGTTCTCGATCCGGTCGAGATACGCCGGCGTCACGTCGCCGGTGATGTAGACGCCGTCGAAACACGAGGCCTCGAAGTCGCGCAGACGCGGGTTGACGTCGCGCACCGACTGCTTCATCGCCTCGCTGCTCTGGTAGACCAGCGCATCGGCGCCGATCGCCACGCGGATCTCCTCGTCGTCGCGGGCATGGGCGATCAGCTCGGCCCGCGTCGGCATGTCGATGCCGTAGACGTTGGGGAAACGCACCGGCGGCGCGGCCGAGGCGAAGAAGACCTTGTTGGCCCCCGAGTCCCGCGCCATCTGCACGATCTCGCGCGACGTGGTGCCACGAACGATCGAGTCGTCGACCAGCATCACGTTCTTGCCGCGGAACTCCACACTCATCGCGTTCAGCTTCTGGCGCACCGATTTCTTGCGCACGGCCTGCCCGGGCATGATGAACGTGCGCCCGACATACCGGTTCTTCAGGAACCCCTCGCGGTAGTCGAGCCCGAGTTTCATCGCCAGCTGCATCGCCGACGGCCGCGACGTGTCCGGGATCGGCATCACGACGTCGATCTCGCCCAGCGGGAACTCCTGCTTGATCCGATCCGCCAGGTACTCGCCCATCTTGAGCCGGGCCGCGTAGACCGAACAGCCGTCGATGATCGAGTCGGGCCGCGCGAAATACACGTACTCGAACACACACGGATTGAGCGACGACGACTCGGCGCACTGCTGGGAATGGAAGTTGCCGTCCAGGTCGATGAACACCGCCTCGCCCGGCTGCACGTCGCGCACCATCCGGAAGCCCAGGCCCTCGAGCGCGACCGACTCCGAGGCGACCAGGTACTCGGTGCCGGTCTCGGTCTCGGCCACGCCGTAACACAGCGGCCGGATGCCGAACGGATCACGGAACGCGAGGATGCCGGCGCCGGAGATCTCGGCCACACACGCGTAGGCGCCACGGGCGCGCCGATGCAGCCCGGAAACTGCCTTGAAGATCGTCGACGGGTCGAGCGACATGCTGCTGGCGGCGGCCTGCAGCTCGTGGGCGAGCACGTTGAGCAACACCTCCGAATCCGACTCGGTGTTGATGTGGCGGCGGTCGCGACGGAACAGCTCGTCCTTGAGCTGCTCGGAGTTGGTCAGGTTGCCGTTGTGGCCCAGCGTCAGGCCGAACGGCGCGTTGACGTAGAACGGCTGCGCCTCGGCCGCGTCGGACCACGAACCGGCGGTCGGATAACGGACATGGGCGATGCCCGAGGAGCCCGGCAGGCTGCGCATGTTGCGGGTCCGGAAGACGTCGCGCACCAGGCCGTTGCCCTTGTGCATGTGCAGCGTCTTGCCCATCGCGGTCGCGATGCCCGCCGCGTCCTGGCCGCGGTGCTGCAGCAGCAGCAGTCCGTCGTACAGCAACTGGTTGACCGGCCCGCGGGAGACGACGCCTAGGATGCCGCACATGGGTGTTTCGCCTTCGTTTCGCTGTTCGGTTCGCCCATCGCGGATCCGGGCGATCAGGATCGCTGGATCAGGGCCAGGGGCCGGGGCAACCAGGGTTCGACCATCGTCGCGAGTTTCTCCAGCAGCGGCCGGCTCGCGGCCTGCCGCCACGCGGTGTCGTGATGCAGCCCGGTCGAGCGCGCGACCACCGCGGCCAGCGCGACGATCACGACCGCACGCGCGACCCCGAGCAGGCCCCCGAAACCGCGGTCCGCGCCGCCCAGCCCGATGCGCCGCAGACCGCGCGCGAGCAGTCCGCCGATCAGCCGCGTGCCGATCAGCAGCAGCACGAACAGTCCGATGTAGCCGGCCCAGCGGTGATCGCCGAGCCCGACCATCGGGATCAGCACCGCTCCCAGCAGGGGCGTGCCGACCAGCGCGATCAGCCAGGCGCCGAGGGCGAACACGGTGCGGATGAAACCGCGCAGCACGCCGAACAGGACCGACAACACGAACACCACGCCGATGAATCCGTCCCAGACGGTGAAGACCGGGGTCGCGATGCCGAACGCGCCGAACAGGTCGCTCACAACGCGACCACGGCGCTGTCCATGCCGACCAGTTTGAGCTTGGCGCGCGCCTGTTCGGCCGCGTCGCGCGACACGAACGGGCCGACCCGCACCCGGACCCGTTCGCCGGCCTTGGTCTTCACGCGCTCGGTGTACGCTTTGACGCCGGCCTCGCGCGCCCGCTCGACCTGCTGGCGCGCGCTCTTGTCGTTGCCGAAGGCGCCGAGCTGCAGCACGAAGCGGGCGCTGGCGGCCGCTTCCGGCTCGCGGGTCTCGGCCTTCGCCATCTTCTCGTCGCCTTTGGCGGCCTTCTCGGCCTTCTTCGCGTCGGCGGCCTTCGGATCGGGTTTCGGCTTCGGATCGGCGGCCTTCGCGTCGGGACGCGCCGCGGCCTTCGCATCGGGTGCCTTGGCATCGGGACGCGCCGCGGCCTTCACATCGGGCGCCTTGGCATCGGCGCGCGGCGCAGCCTTCGGATCGGCCGCCTTCGGATCGGTAGCCTTCGGCTCCTGCCGGGCGTCCGGCCTCGGCTCGGCCTTCGCGTCGGCGCGCGGATCGGCCTTCGGATCCGGGCGCGTCGCGCTCAGCTTCGGATCCGCCCGGGGATCGGTCTTCGGCTCGGCGGCCGGTTCGGTGCGCGCGGCCGGCGCGGAAGGCACCAGCGGCGTGTCACGCGACGGGATCTGCACGGCGACGTCGCTGCCCGGTCGACGCGGCTCGGCATCGAGGATCAACGTCAGTCCGATGATCGCGGCGAGCCCGACGACCGCGGCGCCGACCAGCCGGCGGCGCGCCCGCTTCTTCTCGGGAAGCGCCGGATCGATCGCCTTGTCGTCGGCGTCTGCGGAAGTTCGATTCACCATCGTGTTGGGGTTCACGTTCCCTGACGGGCCGTGCGCCGGCCCCTCAGGTCGCGGAGGACATCGGACACGGTGAGGAACGATCCGAAAACCAAAATTCTATCATCGGCACTCGCACGCTCGCGGGCCAGCGCGAGTGCACCGAGCGGATCGGCGCTGCGCGTGACGCTGCGATCGGCGCCCTGTGCACAACCGGCGGCGAGCAGGCGTGCCTCGAGTTCCTCGCCACTCGCGGCGCGTGGCCCGGGCAGATCGACCACCAGCCAGTGATCGATCCGATCACGCAGCTTCGCGATCACCCCGTCGATGTCCTTGTCGCGCAGCATGCCGAAGACCGCCCAGGTCTGCGGGAAGAAGCCCATGTCGTCGAGATTGGTCGCCAGGTGCGCGGCCGCGTGCGGATTGTGGGCAACATCGAGCACCACCGCCGGTCGCCCGGGCAGGATCTGGAAACGACCGGGCAGCTCCACGGTGGCCAGCCCCTGGCGCACCGCCTGCTGCGGCACCGGCAGCCGATCGGACAACGCCTCGAGTGCGGCCAGCACCCCCGAGGCGTTGAGCAGCTGGTTGGCACCGCGCAGCGCCGGAAACGCGAGGCTGCTGCGGCGCTGCGTGCGCCCCGCGTACGACCACTGCGTCCGGTCGCCCGAGTAGCGGAAGTCGTGCCCGAAGCGCCAGAGATCGGCGCCGATGGTCGCGGCGACCTCGCCGACGGTCGACGGGGGCATCGGATCGCTGCAGATCGCCGGTCGGTCGCGACGGAAGATGTGGGCCTTCTCCCAGCCGATCGCCTCGCGCGTGGGACCGAGGAACTCGGTGTGGTCGACATCGACGCAGGTCAGGATGGCGCAGTCGGAGTCGACGATGTTGACCGCATCGAGCCGCCCGCCCAGGCCGATCTCCAGGATCGCCGCGTCCATCGGCTGGCGGCCGAACAGGCGCAGCGCGGCCAGCGTCGTGAACTCGAAATAGGTCAGCGGCGTGTCGCCCCGGGCGGTGGCCACCGCCTCGAACTGTTCGATCAGCGTCTCGTCGTCGGCCGGCACGCCGTCGATGCGGCACCGTTCGTTGAAATCGACCAGGTGTGGCGAGCTGTACAGCCCGACCCGGTAGCCGGCCTGGCGCAGGATCGATTCGGCCATCGCACAAGTCGACCCCTTGCCGTTGGTGCCTCCGACGGTGATCACCGGGCACGACAGCGACAGGCCGAGGCGATCGGCGACCGCGCGCACGCGGTCCAGGCCCATGTCGATCGGCTTCGCGTGCAGCCGTTCGATGTGCTGCAGCCAATCGACCAGCGTGCGCGGCTCCGGCCCGCCGACCCCGGTCGACGTCGGCGTGGACCCGGTGCTCAGGTCGTCCCCCGCGGCCGCCACAGCCGTGCGGCGCTCAGGCGACCGCCTCCGACGGCTGCCTGAGCAGCAGGGCGAGCAGGCGGGCGATCTCGTCGCGCATCTGGCGCCGGTCGACGATCATGTCGACCGCGCCCTTCTCGAGCAGGAACTCGGCGCGCTGGAAACCCTCGGGCAGCTTCTCGCGGACGGTCTGTTCGATCACCCTCGGTCCGGCGAAACCGATCAGCGCACGCGGTTCGGCGATGACAACGTCGCCGAGGAAACAGAAGCTCGCCGACACACCCCCCATCGTCGGATCGGTGAGCACCGAGACGTACGGCATCCTCGCTTCGGCAAGCCGCGCCAGCATCGCGGTCGTCTTGGCCATCTGCATCAGCGACAGCAGGCCTTCCTGCATCCGTGCGCCGCCCGAGGCGGCGATCGAGATGAACGGCACCTTCTGCTCGATCGCGACCTGCACCGCGCGGCTGAACCGTTCGCCGACCACCGATCCCATCGAGCCGCCGAGGAACTCGAACTCGAAACACGCGACCACGACCGGCAGCGTGCGGATCGCGCCGCCGAGCACGATCAGCGCATCGGTCTCCTCGGTCTGCTCGATCGCCTCCTGCAGCCGGTCCGTGTACTTGCGCGAGTCCTTGAACTTCAACGCGTCGACCGGCAGCACCTCCTGGCCGATCTCGTAGCGGCCCTCGGCGTCGAGCAGCGCGTCCAGGCGACGGCGGGCGCGGATGCGCAGGTGATGGTCACACTTCGGGCAGACACTCAGGTTGTTCTCGAGATCCGCGCGATACAGCACCGCGTCACACGCCGGGCACTTGACCCAGACACCTTCGGGCACTTTCTTGCCCGCGGCGCCGCCCCGCTGGATCCGCGGCGGCAGCAGCTTGTCGAGCCAGGTCATCGTGTCCTCGCCTCCTCGGTTGTCCTGCATCGTCGGCCTCACGCGGTCGCCGGGGTCGCGGTCGCATCGAGCGCACCACGGATGTCCGCGATGAAGCGCCCGGCACGTTCGGCGGCCTGCGCCGGATCGCCGCTCTCGAGCACTTCGATCAGCCGGGTGCCGATCACCACCGCATCGGCGCTGGCGGCGATCGCGGTGGCCGTGCGGCCGTCGCGGATGCCGAATCCGACGCCGACCGGCAACGGCACCCGGGTCTTGATCTGCGCGACCCGACGTACCGCCTCGGCCACGTCGAGATGGCCGGCACCGGTCACCCCTTTGAGCGACACGTAGTAGACGTAGCCCGACGCCAACGCGGCGACCCGCGCCACCCGTTCCTCGCCGGAGGTGGGGGCAAGCAGGAAGATCGGGTCCAGGCCGGCGGCGCGCAACTGCGTCGCATACGCGGCCGATTCCTCGGGCGGATAGTCGACCACCAGCACGCCGTCCACGCCGGCTTCGCGTGCGCGCGCGATGAACCGTTCCAGCCCCATGCGCTCGATCGGATTGGCATAACCCATCAACACGATCGGTGTCTTCCCGTCCTCGCGCCGGTAGTCGGCGACGAACGCGAGCACATCGGTCAGCCCGACGCCCTGGGCCAGCGCGCGGTCACCGGCGCGCTGGATCACCGGGCCGTCGGCCATCGGGTCGGAGAACGGCACACCGAGTTCGATCACGTCGGCCCCGGCGGCGACCATCGAACGCAGGATCGGCAGCGTATCCTCGCGTCGCGGGAAACCCGCGGTCACGTAGGGGATCAGCGCCTTGCGGCCGGCGGCGCGAAGGGCTTCGAAGACGGGGGCGATGCGCGACATCGACGCTCAGGTCCGGCCCGCGGCGCGATCGTATTCGGCCACCGTGTGCATGTCCTTGTCGCCGCGACCGGACAGGTTGACCAGGAT
>CADEEH010000095.1 GCA_902826305.1 uncultured Burkholderiales bacterium | reverse complement strand
AGGCCGAGTTCCCGCAGGTGCGGGTGTTCAGCCTGCCGTCGGTGGGCGAGGGCGGGCAGCGGCGCCACATCGAACTCGGCGTCAAGGGCCCGGCGGGCCGGATCGAGGCCGCGTACGAACGCCTCGAGTCCGGCATCCGCGCACTCGGCGGGGAGATCGGCTGACGGCCCGCCGGCACCAGGGCGGGGAGGCCGCGGAGGGTGTCCCGCGGAAGACGACGACGAAAGACAACAACGACAATGCCGAAGAATCTCTTCTCCCTGTGGCTCACCGTGTTCGTGGTGCTTGCGCTGCTGATCGTCGGCGGGCACTACGCGAGTCGCGGCGCGCGTCTGTTCGCCCGCTGGTTCAATCGTTTCCCGGTGCCGATCGGACTCGGCCTGGCGGCGGCGCTGGCGCTGGTGTTCGTGCTGATCGCCGGTCGACCGATCGTCGATTTCGCGGCCTGCTGGCCACAGCAACGGACCGCCTGTTTCGGCCAGTCGCTGTCGAAGAGTCAGCCCTGAGCAGGCGCGGCGGCCGGCTCGCCGCGCCAGGTCCCGCCGCGGGTGAGCAGTCGCGCCGCGACCTCGATCGCTTCGAGCAGGCTGCGGTGATCCGCTGATCCCTGGCCGGCGATGTCGAACGCGGTGCCGTGGTCGACGCTGGTGCGCACGAACGGCAGGCCGAGCGTGACGTTCACGCCCTGTTCGATGCCCAGGTACTTGACCGGGATCAGCCCCTGGTCGTGGTACTGCGCGACGACGATGTCGAACTCGCCGCGGCGCGCGCGCATGAACACGGTGTCCCCGGGCCAGGGCCCGCTCGCGTCGATACCCTCGGCGCGGGCGGCGGCGATCGCCGGCGCGATGACGGCGGCATCCTCGTCGCCGAACAGGCCGCCTTCGCCGGCGTGCGGATTCAGCCCGGCGACCGCGATCCGCGGTCGTTCGATGCCGAAGGCATGGCATGCCCGGGCGGCCAGCCGGATCGCGCGCCGCTCGTTGTCCGGTGTCACGCGGGTGATCGCCTCGCGCAACGAGACATGGATCGAGACCAGCACGGTCCGCAATTCCCGGTTGACCAGCATCATCGCGACCTCGCCGGCCCCGGCGCGCTCGGCGAGGATCTCGGTGTGCCCGGGGTGACGGATGCCGGCGGCGGCGAGTGCCTCCTTGTGCAGCGGGGCGGTGACGATGCCGCCGATCCGCCCGGCCAGTGCGAGGTCGATCGCGGCGATCACGCAATCGTAGGCGGCCTGGCCGGCGCCGGCGTCGACGACACCGAAGCGCAGGTCCGGTGCGACATGCGCCGCCGCCAGCACCGGCATCGTGAGGATTGCACCGGTGTCGTCGGCCGCGAGTCTGGGCAGCCATTGCGCCGCGCCGGGCTGCGCGGACCAGTCGACGACGTCGATCCGGGTGCCCACCACAGCGGCCGCCCGGCGCAGATGCGCCGGATCGCCGACGACCAGGCAGCGGGCGAGCCGGGTCGCCTCGGGCCAGGCGCGGGCGATGATCTCCGGGCCGATGCCCGCGGGATCGCCCATCGTGATGGCGAGGATGGGCGGGCCCATCGGGCGGTCGGCCGTCATCCGCCGAGTCTAGAGCCTATTGGCGGATCGGGTGTACGTCCCGACGTGCACAGTGCCGGCGCTCGCCGGTGACGCGGAGGGCGCCTCGCGCCCGCGCGGTGCGCTGGTGATCGGGCCGACGGACGGTCGATCGACCCTTGTCGCGGCTTCTCAATCCGGTCGGCGGCCATGGCCGACCGCCGCCATCAACTGACGTGGTGCGTCAATCGAGTGACGAAATCCGCATGGGGTGCCATCGGGGGCAGACGATGGCGAGGCGGTCACCGTTCGGATGCATGGCGGACCGAACGGGGGCCAGAAAAAAACAAAGGCCCGGTCGAGACCGGGCCTGAAGCACCACCGGAGGAGGAGAAGACAGTGGCGCAGGAGGAGATCGGAAATCGCTCAAGCAGCCTTGCGAGCGCGTGCGCCGGTCTTGCTCGCCGCGGCGATGTTCGCCTCGGTCAGTTCGACCACCTGCTTCGTCGCCTTGTTGACCTGATCCCACGCGGTGTTGGCCGCGGTGACCGCCGACTTGACGAAGGTCACGACACCTTCGCTGCCCGCGGGGGCGTTCTTGGCCATCGTATCGATAGCGGCGTGCAGTTGCTTGTTGCTCTCGGAAAACTGCTTCTCCAGCAGCTTCGCAATCTCCGTGCCAGTCTCGTTGGTGATCTCGTACACGTGTTTCGCGTACGCGCTGACCTTCTCGACGGCCGGCTGGCCGGAGCCCACGGCGTAGTCGACGATCGCCTTGCCGTCCTTGGCGTCGAGCAGCGATTTGAACGCGTCGGTGCTTTCCGCCAGCGAGGCCTTGGCCACCTGGATGTTCAGCTCGGTGAGTTTCTCCAGGCCCTGGACCGACTTCAGCGCCAGCGACTGGAACAGTTCGATCGATTGCTTGTGCAGGGCCAGAACGTCTTCGGGAGTGGAAACCATGGTCATATCCTTGTCTGAAAGAGTCGAAAGGGGTTGCTTGCTGGGAATCGTGTGTCTGCGGTGTGTCTGCAGTGCGTCTACGGGAGTTATTCTATGCTGCATTGCAGCAATGTCAAGTTCCGCAGCGCAATAGAATGGTGCATTGCGACAACAAATGCACGATAATTTTGCCAATCGCACCTAACTGATTGATAAATAAGCCTGATGCCTGAATGGAATCCATCGGATCAGCAGAACGTCCGCGGGCATTCGCTCCATTCCTGGTGCGGCGCATCCAGACGATCCCCCACTGGGGTCGGCTTTCATCCCTTGTTGGCGCCAACGTCCGGATGCCGACACCGATGGTTGATCGATCGACCCCGATCCGGTCATGAGTGAGTCGGCTCGATCGTCGGCCGCCTGGACGGTGGCCGCCCCCGGCTTTTTCGTCTTCCTGTGGGCGACCGGATTTGTCGTCGCCCGTTATGGGATGCCACACGCCCCGCCGCTCGGTTTCCTGAGCCTGCGCTTCGCGCTGACCTGCATCGCGTTGGCGCCTTTTATCCTCGTCTTCGCAGCGCGCTGGCCGACCGGGCGCCAGTCGCTGCACCTGTGCGTCTGCGGCCTGCTGATCCATGCCGGCTACCTGTCCGGTGTCTGGTGCGCGGTCAAGCTCGGGATGCCGGCGGGACTGTCGGCGCTGATCGTCAATCTGCAGCCGGTGCTGACCGGCCTGGCCGGGCCGTGGCTCGGTGAACGCGTCAGCTCGAGGCAGTGGCTCGGTCTGGCACTCGGTCTGGGCGGGGTCGCGCTGGTGGTTGCCCACAAGTTGACGACGCTGGGCCTGTCGACGGCGAGTGTCTGGTTGTGTGTGATGGCGCTGGTGTCGATCAGTCTCGGCACGATGTACCAGAAGCGATTCGTGCCGAACTTCGACCTGCGCACCGGCGCGCTGATCCAGTACCTGGCGTCGCTCGCCGTCATCGGGCCGCTCGCGCTGCTGCTGGAGGACGAGGCGTTCCGCTGGAACGCCGAACTGTGGTTCGCCCTCGGCTGGTCGGTGCTCGCGCTGTCGATCGGGGCGATCTTCCTGATGTTCGGGCTGATCGCCCGCGGTGCGGCGACCCGCGTGGCCAGCCTGTTCTACCTGGTGCCGCCATGCACCGTGCTGATGGCGTGGATCCTCTTCGGCGAGCCGTTCGGTGCGGTCGCGCTCGCCGGTATGCTGGTGACCGCGTTCGGCGTCGCGCTGGTGCAGCGGCGCTGAATCCGCACCGACGACATGCACCGAGGACGGCGGCGACGATGAGTTTTCCGGATGATCCGAAGGCGCCGGCCGCGCCGGCACCCGATGCCACGCGCCGGCCGGTCTCTCCGCCCGCGCGCGAGCGCTTCCGGCACTGGCTGGGCATCGCCACCCGCTGGCTGGACAACGATGTCTACGGCCACGTCAACAACGTCGTCTACTACGCCTACTTCGACACCGTCGTGAACCGGTTCCTGATCGAACACGGCGTGCTCGACCCGCACGGCGGCGACGTGATCGGCCTCGTCGTCGAGACCGGCTGCCGCTATCATGCGTCGCTGTCGTTCCCGGACGAACTGGACGCCGGTCTGCGGGTCGTGCACCTGGGCCGTTCGAGTGTGCGCTACGAGATCGGGCTGTTCCGGCGCGGCGCATCGGCCTGCGCGGCGGACGGGTTCTTCGTCCACGTCTACGTCGATCGGGTGACCCGCCGCCCGGTGCCGCTGCCGGCGGGGCTGCGCGAGGTCCTGACGGGGATCGCCGACGGCGGCCGCTGAGTGCGGGCATCCAGCGGGCGGGCATCCAGCGGGCGGGCATCCAGCGGGAACAGCGAACACGCGGGTCAACGAGGAATCACGATGGACTATCCCTACACGTTCCGCTTCGTCGACGAGGCGATCCTGTCGCGCCGGTCGGTGCGGGCATTCCTGCCGCGCGCGGTGCCGCGCGAGGTGGTCGAGGACATCCTCGAGGTGGCCGCGCGTGCGCCATCGGGCACCAACACACAGCCCTGGCAGGTCCGTGTGCTCGCCGGCGAGGCCAAGGACGAACTGACGCGCCGACTGGTCGCGGCCCATGACGATCCGCAGGTGGCGACACAGCACACCGAGGAGTACGCGTATTACCCGACCCAATGGGTGTCGCCCTACATCGACCGGCGGCGCAAGATCGGCTGGGACCTGTACGGGCTGCTCGGCATCGGCAAGGCCGACAAGGCGCGTATGCATCAGCAGCACGGCCGCAACTACCGCTTCTTCGATGCACCGGTCGGGCTGATCTTCACGATCGACCGCGTGATGCAGCAGGGCAGCTGGCTGGACTACGGGATGTTCCTGCAGAACGTGATGATCGCCGCGCGTGGTCGGGGCCTGGACACCTGCCCGCAGGCGGCGTTCACGCCGTTCCACCGGCTGATCGCCGAGCACCTGTCCCTGCCGCCCGAGCAGATGGTGGTCTGCGGCATGTCGCTCGGGTACGCGGATCCGGCGGCGGTCGAAAACGGCCTGGTGACCGAACGCGAGCCGGTGGCCGGCTTCGCCCGATTCGTCGGCTTCTGACGGCCGCCGGCCGGGCCATCGCCGCCGGTCATCGCCCCGGATCCGCCGTTTGTCCAGAAACGAGCTTAAATCACGCCTCTAACTGCCTAATTCAAAAGAAGTTTTGCTAAACTCCGCGACCTGATCCCCGAGGTTCGCGGTGCACTCCCCCTCTGTTTCGA
Organism: uncultured Burkholderiales bacterium; assembly: GCA_902826305.1. GTDB lineage: Bacteria > Pseudomonadota > Gammaproteobacteria > Burkholderiales > Burkholderiaceae_E > CADEEH01. Next base: position 13,177 of record CADEEH010000095.1, on the reverse strand, counting down.
CCGACCGACGTCTGCTGCTGTTCTGGCGCGCCACGCTGGTGCTGCTGGTGGCGGTGGGCTGGCTGCTGTCCTCCCCGGTCCAGGCGGCCGGCAAGCGCAGCGCCAAGAACGGTCCGACGGCGCGGGTGCCGGTGCTGAAGTCGTCCCTGACGACGCTGCGCGCGCCGTCGTTCACGTCCCGCCAGCGGGTGAGGGCGGTGCGCGCGGCCTACTCGCCGCCGCGGCCGACGATCGGACAGGCGATCGGCCTGCACGCGTTGGACGATCCGCTGGATCTGAGCGCATCGGTCGCGCTGATCGTCGACCAGCAAAGCGGCGAGATCCTGTACGAGAAGAATCCGACCGCGGTGCTGCCGATCGCATCGATCACCAAGCTGATGACCGCGATGGTGACACTCGATGCGCGCCTGCCGCTCGCCGATCCGATCGAGATCTCCGAGGCCGACATCGACACCGAACGGCAGAGCCGGTCGCGGCTGCGCCCGGGCACCCGCCTGTCGCGCGGCGAGATGCTGAACCTGGCCCTGATGGCCTCGGAGAACCGCGCCGCACACGCACTCGGTCGCCACTATCCGGGCGGCATGCCGGCGTTCGTTGCGGCGATGAATGACAAGGCACGTGCCCTCGGCATGATCAGCACGCGGTTCGTCGACCCGACGGGGCTGTCGTCGTCGAACGTGTCCAATGCACGCGACCTGGCGCGGCTCGTCCGGTTCGCCTACGGTTATCCGCTGATCCGCCAGTACTCGATCGCGCAGGAGCTGACCGTCGACACCGGCTACCGGATGGTCAGCTTCCGCAACACCAATCGCCTGATCGACGATGCCGACTGGAACATCGGCCTGTCGAAGACCGGCTTCCTGAACGAGGCCGGCAGCTGCCTGACGATGCAGGCGAGCATCGACGGGCGCGCGGTGGTGATGGTCGTGCTCGATGCGATCGGGCGCGACTCGCGTTTCGCCGACATGGTCCGGCTGCGCAACTGGCTCGCCGGCGAGCATCGCAACGAGATGCGTGCGGCACCCCAGCCGCTGCCCGAAACGCCGGACACGACGCTGCGGCCCCGCCCGCTGGTGCTCGGCGGCTGAACCGCGCCGGCGCGCCGCGCCGCTGCGACGACTTCGCACATCGGTCCCGGCCCTCGCGTCCTCCGCGAAACGGTGCATGTGATCACGCCGCGTTCGGACGCCGATCGCGTCGTGTGGTCACGGTATCGAATGCCGATCCCGGGTCGTGTGTGATCCCGGCTCGATCGACGAGCACACGTGTCCATTGACCTTCGTCGGGTGCATCGACCCAACGTCGCGCGCTTGACCTGTCGATGATGTTTACACGCTGATTCGCCGCGTGGCGTCGCACGCGCCGCGCCGCGCGCCGGCCCGGAAAGTCGCGCCGGGCCGAATACAATCCGGAAGACGACGCGAAGGCGACGGTCGACACCGATCGAAGTCCTCGCGCGGATCACCGCCGCAAGTGATGCGTGCCGGTTCGTCCTTCAACCTTGCCGGCACCACAAAGGAACGATGTCTTGAGCGACGTGGAATCGATCGCGCGCGAACAGGTCACGCGCGCTTACGATCCCGCGCCCGGGCGCGCACTCGTCGTCTACATGACCAACGTGCTCGCGCCGTATCGCCTGCCGGTCCTGACCGCGCTGTCGCAGTCGCTCGGGTCGTTCAAGATCCTGCTGTCGGCCGCGATCGATCGCCATCGCGACTGGCCGGCGGCGTGGGGCACTCTCGATGTCGAGACGCAGCGCAGCCTGTCGTGGAAGGCGCGCGTGAACCGGACCACCGATCTCGAACTGGAAACGACGCTGCACCTGCCGTACGACACGGTGCCGCGGCTGATCCGTCATCGGCCGCGTGTCGTGATGACCAGCGAGATGGGGGCACGGACGATCCAGGCCTATCTGTATCGCCGGCTGTTCCGCGGCAGCCGGATGATGATCTGCGCCGATCTGTCGGAACACACCGAACGCCAATGCGGCTGGCTGCGGCGCACGATCCGGCGCCACCTGCTGCGCCATGCCGATGCGGTGCTGGTCAACGGCGAGAGCGGTCGGCGCTACGTCGAGGCGTTCGGCGCACGTCCCGAACGTGTCGGCAGCGTGCCGTTCGCGACCGACCGCCAGCCGCCGGCCGCGTTGCCCGATCGCGGCGGCGACGAGCAGCCGCTGCGCCTGCTGTACGTCGGGTCCCTGATCGAACGCAAGGGCCTCGTGCCGTTCCTGCAGGCACTGGTCGCGTGGGCGCTTGCCCATCCGGCACGCGAGATCGAATTCACGCTGGTCGGTGGCGGCGAACTGCAGCCGGTGCTGCAGGCGCAACCGTTGCCCGCCAACCTGCGGCTGCGATTCGTCGGCCACATGCCGTACGCGTCGTTGCCATCGGTCTACGCGCAGGCCGACGTGTTCGCGTTCCCGAGCCTGGGTGACACCTGGGGTGTCGTGGTCAACGAGGCGATGCAGTGGGGATTGCCGGTGCTGGGCAGCATCCGCAGCCAGGCGGTCGACGAACTGGTCGACGAGGGAGTGCACGGCTGGCGCTTCGACACGATCGATGCCGCGGGCATGGCGGCGGCGATCGATCGCGCGCTGTCGACGTCGGCCGAGCGGCGGCAGGCGATCGGCCGGGAAGCGCGTGCGAGGGCGAGTGCGATCACGCCGGAGACGGTCGCCGAGCAGACCGCCGCGATCGTGCGCCGGCTGCTGGACACGACGACGGCCGGTCATCGGGCGGAGTCGTTGCACCCGATGCGAAGCTAGGGCCTGTCGACGCGATGGGGTGCTCGCGTGACTCTTCAGACGAGCCGGACAACAAGCGCACGAATCACAACGAATCGAACGGACGAGAGGAACGAATGGAACTCGCATTGGATCGCAATGCGTCGCTGATCGAATGGGACGAACCGGCGTTGTCGCAGTTCGGCCGCAAGCCGCTGCGGCTGATGCACCAGGTGCATCGCCACGAATTGTTCTCCGACGACGCACTCGCGCGGCTGCTCGACAATCCGGCGCGCGGCGACTACTACGTGAACACGATGAACATCGACGCCCACGACACGCGCAGCCGGCGCGAGGGCGAGATCCGCGACCTGCCGGGTCGCGACGTGCTCAGGGCGGTGGCCGAGGGACGGCTGTGGATCCTGTTCCTGCGTCCCGAACGCGCCGATCCTCGCTACGAGGCGCTGCTCGAGGAGATCTACCGCGAGATCGCGAGCCATCAGCCCGGATTCAGCGCGAAACACCTGAAGCTGTCGATCCTGATCTCGTCGCCGAACATCCAGGTCTACTACCACAGCGACATCCCGGGCCAGTCGCTGTGGCAGGTGCGCGGCCGCAAGCGGGTCTACGTGTACCCGAACCACGAGCCGTTCCTCAGCCAGCCTGCGCTGGAGCGGATCGCCGCCGGCGAGGCGCATGAATTCTCGTTGCCGTACGACCCGTCGTTCGACGAACACGCGACCGTCTACGACATCGAACCCGGCCAGATGCTGCACTGGCCGTTGCACTGCCCGCACCGCATCGTCAACGGCGACTGCCTGAACGTGTCGTTCACCACCGAACACTTCACACCCGGAATCCGGCGCAACTTCATCGTCCAGTGCGCGAACAATGTGCTGCGCCGTCGCTTCGGGTGGGAACACCTGTCGCAGGACACCACCGGGCCGGGCTACTGGGCGAAATTCGGCCTGGCGGCGGCCTGGAAACTGTCGGGCAGCCGCAGTCGCCGGCGCAAGGTGCTCAACGTCGATTTCCGGGTCGATCCCGAGGCACCGGGCGGTGTGCGCGACATCGAGCCGTACGAGTACCACGAGTGAGCGCCGTCCTGGATGTCGCCGACGAGGCGCCATCGTCGACGTTGCAGCTCCGGTTCGTCGCCGACCTCGCATCGCTGGCCGCGCTCGCGGTTCCGTGGGAGGAACTGAACGCCCGTGCCGTCGATCACGACGCGCCGTTCTTCCAGTCGCATCCGTGGATCATGCACGTGGCCGCGACCCGCCTCGCCCGCTCGCCGTCGCGATACCGGCTGCGCGTGGCCGCGTTGTGGCGGGGCGGGCGCCTGGTCGGCGTCTGGCCGCTCGCGTTGCAGAAGACCTGGGGCATCTGGATCGCAACCAGCCTGGACGATCCGTACGGCCAGTTCGCCGGCGCCGCGTTCATCGATGCGGCGACGCTGGCCGAAGGTGTACCGACGGTGATCGATGCGCTGCGCGCCGACGGTTCGGTGGCGGGGATGCGGATCGACGCCGTGGTGGCCGGTCCGCTGCACGACGCACTCGCCGGCGCGGGCGCGCGCCGTGCCGTGACCGGTGAGGCGGTCTGCGTCGACCTGTATCCGTTCGCCACCTATGCCGACTACGCGGCGACCGTCACCAGCAAGACCCGGAAGAACCTGCGCAACCTGCTCAGCCGGCTCAGGCGCGAGGCGGTGATCGAGCAGCAGGTGATCGAGGGCGGCCCGGCACTCGCCGAGCTGGCGCTGCGCTGCTTCGACCAGCGGCTCGACTGGATGCGGCGATCGGGTCACACCAGCGCGGCGTTCGCCGACGGCGACTTCCGTGCGCTGGTCGAGGGCATGTCCTCGGCTCGCGGGCTGGAGCTGATCGGCTTCGCGATGCTGCGCGACGGCCAGCCGATCGCCAGCCAGTGGGGTTTCCTGCACGGCAACCGCTATTACGCCTACCTGTCGTCGCGCGACCAGCGCTTCGACGCGTTCAGTGCCGGACGGATCCACCTCGGCCACGTGATCGAGGTCTGCCAACAACGCGGCATCGAGGTGCTCGAACTGATGCCGCCGCCGGCCGACTACAAGATGACCTGGGCCAACCGGACCAAGCCGATGGTCCGCTTCACGAAGACCTTCACGCTGCCCGGGTGGCTGCGCATCGACCTGCTGCACGGCATGTTGCTGCCGCTGGCGCGACGCGTGTCCCACCGGCTGCCGCCGGGCCTGCGCCGGCGCCTGGTCGGGCGGATGAATCGCAGCGGCGGCGAGTAGCGACCCGGGATCATCGGCGGCTTCGTCCGCGGACCGGCAACGACTGTCGCGACGACGTGCGCAACCCGGCGCCACGCCGGCGACCGGCGCAGCATGCAGCGATCAGGGTTCGCCGTCGTGACCGAGCGCGTTGGAGATGCGGTCGGTGGTCTTGCACAGCAGGTCGATCCAGTCGTCCTGCACGAAGTCCGCCGGCGCGGAGATCGACAGGCCCGCGACCAGCCGGCCACTGTCGTCGCGGATGCCCGAACCGATGCAGCGCACGCCGAGTTCGAGCTCCTCGTTGTCGCGCGCGTAACCGCGTGCCCGCACCAGCGCGAGTTCGCGCTCGAGCCGGGTCAGCTCGGTGATGCTGTTCTTCGTGTGGCCGGCCAGTCCGGTGCGGGTCGCGTAGCTGCGCACCGCCCGGGCATCGTCGGCGGCAAGGAACAACTTGCCGACCGAGGTCAGGTGCAACGGCGCGCGACCACCGACCGCGCGCACCACCTGCATCCCGGATCGCTCGCTGACGGCGCGTTCGATGTAGACGATCTCGTCGGCCTGGCGGATCGACAGGTTGACCGGTTGGCCGGTCGCACGGTGCAGCTCGCGCATCGGCCCGAGCGCGGCGTCGCGCACGTTCAGCCGCGCCTTGACCAGGTTGCCGAGTTCGAGCAGGCGGATGCCGAGCTGGTAGGCGCCCGGTTCGGCGCGATCGACCAGTCGCGAGATCACCAGGTCGTTCAGGATCCGGTGCGCCGTCGACGGATGCAGCGTCGTGCGCAACGACAGCTCCTTCAGGCTCACCGGTTCCGAATGTTCGGCCAGGGCGTCGAGCAGCGCGACCATCCGCTCGATCACCTGGATCGCCGTCTTCCCGTCCCCCGGGCCGGCCGTCTTCTGGCGTGGCATGTGGTCTCTCCGCGTGGATGGCGCATTGCAGCATCCGTTCGTGGAAGTGTATACCATCAAGTGAAATCAGCGCAGCAGGGTCGCGGGTCGCGCACGCGACCCGGCATCAGGCCGGCAGCTGTCCCTCGTGGACGAGCCGCGCGGCGGCCAGATCCCACAGCGCGTGACCGACACTCTTGAACACGGTCGGCTGATGCGGTGGCGCGGCGTCGCGCCGAAAGCCGGGCTCGAAGGCGGCCTGCAGCGGTCTGACCGTCGACCAGTCGACCTCGGCACCGATCAGGTCGCCGGCCTCGTGATGCGCCGAGGGGAGGTCGTCGACCCACAGGCTGGCGCTGCGGACCAGGGCCGGCGGCAGTTCGGCGAACTGCGGCCGGAAGACCCCGACCGCGGCGATGAAGGCGTCATTGCGCACCCGCGTGGGCAGCACCGGTGTTTCGCTGCTGGTGGCGGTGACGATCAACGTCGCCTCGTCGAGCACCTCGTCGGCGCGGTCGAGCGCATGCGCGGCGACACCCCGCGCCTGCGCCTCGCGGGCCAGCGCCTTGGCGCCGTCGATCGATCGCGACACGATGAATGCCTGGCGCACCCCGAGCACGTCGGCGAACGCATCCAGGTGGGCCCGTGCCTGGACGCCGCTGCCGATGATCAGCAGCGGTCCGGCCGTGCGCCGGGCCAGTGTCTGCGCGGCGAGCGCCGACACCGCGGCGGTGCGGCGGGCGGTGACCGTCGGTCCGTCGAGCATCAGCAGCCGCTCCCCGGTGGCGGCACACATCAGGATGACTTCACCCATCAGGCTCGGCAGGCCGCGCTCGCGGTTGCCGGCGCACACGGTGACCACCTTGACACAGGCGAAGTCGCGATCGGTCGCGGGCATCGTCAGCAGCGCGCCGCCGGGCAGCTCGGCCACCGCCCGCACCGGCGCCCGCGCCGTACCCGCCGCGAGTGCGCCCATCATCCGGCGCAGGGCTTGTGTGAGCAGCGGATAAGGCAGCCGTGCCGCCGTGGCCTGTGCGTCGTAGGTCTTCATCCGTGTGCCCGCTCGTCCGCCCGCTCTTCGGCGCGCTCGTCAGCCCGCTCTGCAGCCGGCTTTTCTGCCTGTATGTGCCGGGCCTGGCGCTTCGGCAGCGCCGGGTTTTCGGTCGCGCCCGGCGGAAGACCTGGCGCGGCTGTTCGGGTCACCGGAGGAGTCACCGGAGGGGTCACCTGAGGGGTCACCTGAGGGGTCACCCGAGGGCGCAGGAACGGCGGCACGCCGCGCGGCGAATGACGGGCATAGTCGGACCGCAGCGCGTGTTCGATCGCCGCGCCGCCGTCGGCCGCGCCGGTCTCGACGAGCCAGCGGTGCAGCAGCACGAATCGGCGCTCGAGCGAGAGTCGGTTCGTCGCGTCGGTACACCGGTACATCCAGTCCGAGAACGCCATGAAGCGGGAGAACGGTGCGCCATCGAGCACAAGCGGCATCGTCGCGGCGAATCGGCCGCTGTTGGCGAACAGGTCCCAGTAGCGGGCGAAGCGGGTGATGCGCTGCATGTCGGCGAAGCTGATCCGATCCGAGGCCAGCAGGTTGTACGGCGGATCCGGATTGAAGCGCAGGTCGAAGGCTCCGGTGTGACGCGCGATCGGCGCGCCGCGCAACCGCTTCAGGATGCCGACCTGGATCTCGTGCGGCCCGAGCGCGACGAGGCGGTCGAATCCGGCCGCGAAACCGTCCAGATCCTCGCCGGGCAGGCCCGCGATCAGGTCGACGTGCAGGTGTGCGTTCGTGTGTCTACGCAGCCAGCGCAGGTTGTCGATCGAGCGATCGTTGTCCTGGCGGCGGCTGATCGTCGCCTGCACCGCCGGATCGAAGGTCTGGATGCCGATCTCCAGTTGCAGCGTGCCCGCGGCGAAGCGGCCCAGCGGTTCGCGCAGCGACTCGGGCAGCCGGTCGGGCACCAGTTCGAAATGGGCGAAACAAGGATCGTCGGCGCGCTGGCGCTCGAGGAAAAATTCGAGGATCGCTCGGCCCACCCGCGGGTTCAGGTTGAAGGTCCGGTCGATGAACTTGAACCGTCGCGCGCCGCGCCGATGCAACCCGTCGAGCGACGCGAGCAGCGGCTCGAGCGGGAACGGGCGCGCGTTGCGATCGAGTGCGGACAGGCAGAACTCGCAGCGGTACGGGCAACCGCGCGAGGCCTCGACGTAGACGTTGCGCGAGGCGAGGTCGCGTTCCTCGTAGTACGGATACGGCGAGGCGAGCAGCGCGAGATCGTCCTCGCCGCCGGTGATCACCCGCATCAGCGGTCGCGGGCCGTCGAGCAGCGCACGACACAAGCCGGCGAAGGCGAGTTCGCCCGGACCGGTCACGACAAAGTCGGCGAGCCGGCACAACACCTGCTCGTCGGTCTCGTGGCTGACCTCGGGGCCGCCGACGACGATCGACACGTCGGGAGCGACCCGGCGCAGGATGCGGGTGATGCGGGTCAGCTCGTCGACGTTCCACACGTAGACGCTGAAGGCGACGATCCGCGGCGAACCCTCGAGCAGCCGTTCGACGAACGCCTCGGGAACGACACCGCAGACCCCTTCGACGAGGTGCGCACGCCCGCGCAGCGCGCCGAGATTCGCGAGCAGGCAACGCAGCGCCAGCGACGCGTGTTCGTAGCGTGCGTTCAGCGTGGCCAGCACGATCTCGGTCATGCCGGGCACACTAACATAGGCCCATGACGCCGACGACCGATCCCGCGGGGCACCGCGAGCGACTGCTGCGCCTCGACCGCGCGTTGGCCGCCACGAGCCACTGGTGGCAGCCGCTGCCGTTTCGCGAGCAATGTCCGCGCTGGGTCCGGGAGACACCGGAGCTGGTCGCGGCGCTGCGGGCGCTGACACCGGCACAAGTCGAGCGTCTCGAGGCCGATCCATCGGCGCTCGCCGGTCTGCTCGGCCGCTGGATACCGACGCTGCGCGAGCTGCAGCACGACGGATGGCCCGTGGCCGATGGGGTCGGCCAGGCCGCGCCGAGGATCGGCGACAACCGCGATGCCCGCGACGTGCCGGGTCGCAAGTGGCAGCAGCTGCAGGCGTTCGGGGCGGCGGTGCTCGCCGGCGGCATCGATGCAGATGCGCCGCTGGTGGAGTGGTGCGCGGGCAAGGGGCACCTGGGGCGCTGGCTCACCGGCCACGCCGCCTCGCCCGTGGTGAGCATCGAGCGCGACCGGCGCTTGTGTGCCGAGGGTGCCGCGCTGGCCACACGCGGGCGAGCGGGTGCGCAGCGGTTCGTGCCGGTCGACGTGCTGGACCCGACACAGGCGCCGGCGCTGTCGGCGCTGCTCGATGACGCCCATGTCGTCGCGCTGCATGCGTGCGGCGACACCCATCGCCGGCTGCTCGCGTTGGCCGGCACACGTGCGCGCCGGATCGACCTGGCGCCGTGTTGCCATCACAAGAGCCTCGAGCTGCCGCGGACCAGCGTCGAGCCGCGGGCGCGACTCGAACTGACACGCGACGACCTGCGCCTGGCGGTGACCGGGACGATGACCGCGGCGCCGCGCGAGCGACGCGCCGAGCGCCGCCGTCGCGAGTTCACGCTCGGACTGATCGCGCTGCGCGAGGCCGTGTCGCCGGCGACGGTGGCACGCCCGTTCCGGTCGTTGCCGGCGGCCTGGGCGCGCGGGCCGTTCGACGAGTTCGTGCGCCTCGCCGCGCCCCGGATCGGGCTCGACCTGCCGGCGCGATTCGATGTGGCCGGGTTCGAGGCCGAAGGCAGGGCGCGGTTGCACGAGGTCGAGCGGCTGTCCCTGGTCCGGCACGGATTCCGGCGCGCGATCGAAAGCTGGCTCGTGCTCGACCTCGCGGTGGCACTGGAAGACGCCGGCTTCGAATGCCGGATCGAGGCCTTCTGTGCGCCGTCGCTGACGCCGCGCAACCTGGTGATCCGGGCCACGCGCATCGCGCCCTCGACCGCGGGCCGCCGTCAGGACATGCGGGATACCCGCGCGGGTTCGCCGGTGGCGGCCGCCGGGGATGCGGTGTCGCCGGCCGCGTGGGACCGCGCGGCGATCGCCGCCTCGCGCACCAGCGACGGCCCGCGGTAGATCAGGCCGGTGTAGAGCTGCACCAGCGTCGCGCCGGCGCGCAGTTTCGCCCGCACGTCGTCGGCACCCAGGATGCCGCCGACACCGATGATCGGATAACCGGCGGGCAGCCGCGCGCGCAACGAGCGGATGACCCGGTTCGACGCCTCGGCCACCGGCGCGCCGGACAGGCCGCCGGTTTCCTGCGCGTGCACCAGGCCGATCACCGCATCCCGCGAGACGGTCGTGTTGGTCGCGATCACCGCGTCGATGCCGTGCACCAGCAGGCGCGAGGCGATGTGGTCGATCTGCGTGTCGTCGAGATCGGGGGCGATCTTCAGTGCCAGCGGCACCCGGCGTCGATGGCGCTCGGCGAGCCGGTCACACGCGTCGCGCAGCGCCCCGAGCAGCCGGTCGAGTTCGTCGCCGCCCTGCAGGCCGCGCAGTCCGGCCGTGTTCGGCGACGACACGTTGACCGCGACGTAGCCGGCATGGGGATACACCGCCTCGAGCCCGGCGCGATAGTCGTCGACCGCGTGTTCGATCGGGGTGGTCGCGTTCTTGCCGATGTTCAGGCCGAGCACGCCGCGCCAGCGGGTGCGCAGCACATTGCTGACGAACGCGTCGAGGCCTTCGTTGTTGAACCCCATCCGGTTGATCAGTGCCTGCCGCTCGGGCAGGCGGAACAGCCGCGGTCGCGGGTTGCCCGGCTGCGCGCGCGGGGTCACCGTGCCGACCTCGATGAAGCCGAAGCCGAGCGCTGCCAGTGCATCGATGTGGGCGCCGTTCTTGTCGAGCCCGGCCGCCAGTCCGACACGGTTGCGGAACACCAGGCCCATCACCTCGACCGGGTCGTCGACCGGTGCGCCGCAGCCGGCAGCGAGCACACCGGTGGCCGCCAGTCCGTCCAGGCAACCGAGGGTCAGTCCGTGTGCACGTTCCGGATCGAGCGCGAACAGCAGCGGTCGCGCCAGCGCGTACGGATTCAAGTGCCCGCTGCCCGCTGCCGGGAGAGCTCGGCATCCCCCAGGCGGCGCCAGTGACCGTTGTCCAGATACTCGATCGGGCGGAAGTTGGCCTTGTAGGTCATCTTCGTGCTGTTGGCGATCCAGTAACCCAGGTACAGGTAGCGCAGGTCGAGCTGGCGGCACTGCGCGATCTGCCAGAGCACGTTGTAGGTGCCGAAGCTCGCGTTCGGCACGTCCGGGTCGAAGAAGGTGTAGACCGACGACAGCCCGTCGTTGAGCACGTCGATGATCGAGACCATGCGCAGCGCCCCGTCGCCGTCGCGGAACTCGACCAGCCGGGTGTTGACCTTGCTCTGGAGCAGGAACTGCGCGTATTGCTCGCGGCTGTCGTGATCCATGCCGCCGCCGGCATGGCGCGAGGACTGGTAGCGCAGGTAGAGGTCGTAGTGCTCGGCGGAAAATCCGAGCCGGGCCACCAGCGTGCGCAGGTGCCCGTGGGACTTTTGCGCGCGGCGCTGGCTGCGGTTGGGCGTGAACGAGGCGACCGGCACCCGCACCGGCACACAGGCACGGCAACCATCGCAGTGCGGGCGATAGGTGAACACGCCGCTGCGACGGAATCCGGCGCGGACCAGTTCGCTGTAGACGTCGGCGTTGATCAGGTGATTGGGCGTGGCCACCTGCGACCGGGCCTGGTGACCCGGAAGGTAGCTGCAGGGATAAGGCGCCGTCGCGTAGAACTGGAGCGCCGCGAACGGAAGTTCCTTGAGCTGCGTCATACCTCGGGAAGCTCGGGGAGGAAGGTCCCCCAATCCGCGCCGGGCAATGCGGTCAGCTCGGCGACATGGGTCAGGAACGCCTCGCGAGAGATCTCACGACCGCCGAGCGACGAGAGATGCCTCGTGTTCTGCTGGCAGTCTATCACGCGATATCCGGCATCGCGCAGTGCGAACACCAGCGACGCGAGGGCGATCTTCGAGCCGTCGCTGACCCGCGTGAACATCGATTCGCCGTAGAACATCCGGCCGATCGACACCCCGTAGAGTCCGGCCAGCAGCACCGCCTGGGGGCCTTCCCCGTCCCACAGTTCGACCGAGTGGGCGCAGCCGCGGCGGTGCAGCGCGCCGTAGGCGGCGATCACCTTGTCGGTGATCCAGGTCCCGTCCTGATCGGCGCGCGGCTCGGCGCACGCGCGGATCACCGCATCGAAGGCGAGGTCGAAGCTCACCCGCCAGCAGCCTTCGCGACGCAACCGGCGCAGCGTCTTGGTCAGCGACCTCGACGTCTTGAATTCGTCCAGGTACAGCACCATGCGTGGATCGGGTGACCACCACAACACCGGCTGGCCGTCGCTGAACCACGGGAAGATCCCCTTGCGATAGGCCTCGTGCAGGCGCTGCGGCGTCAGGTCGGCACTGGCGGCGAGCAGGCCGTTCGGTGAGCGCAGCGCGGACTCCGGCGGCGGCAGCGGATGGCCCTCCTCGATCCAGGCCAGCGCGCGTTGGGGTGAGCGGGTCATCGTGGTCGTTCAGTCGCGGGGACGGTAGCGGACTTCACCGGTGTGCATCCGGAACTCGCCGGCGCTGCGATCCTCGAAGAACCAGCGCAGCGTCCGGGTGACCGTGCCGAAGGCGATCGAGTCCCAGGGGATCGACTCCTCGGTGAACAGGCGCACCTCGAGGCTCTCGGGTCCCGGGTCGAGCCGATCGTCGAGCATCGTCGCGCGGAAGAACAGATGCACCTGCTCGGCCTGGGGCACGTCGACCATCGAGAACGCATCGCCCAGTTCGATCCGTGCGCCCGCCTCCTCCATCGTCTCGCGCGCCGCGCCTTCGGCGGTGGTCTCGCCGTTTTCCATGAATCCGGCGGGCAGCGTCCAGAAGCCGTAGCGCGGTTCGATCGCACGTCGACACAACAGCACACGATCACCCCAGACCGGGATCGTCCCGATGACCATGCGCGGATTCTGGTAGTGGATGGTGCCGCAATGGGCACAGCAGTGGCGCGGGCGGTTGTCGCCCGCGGGAATGGTCAGTTCGACGGATTGACCACAGACCGAACAGAACTTCATCCAGGTGCCTTCGCGGAATGCCGGCAGTATAGCGACGAGCGGGTTCGTCTGATCCGCCCGTGTCCTCAATTGCGAGGACGGCGATTATTCCGCTATAATTTTCGATTCGGACGCGGGGTGGAGCAGTCTGGCAGCTCGTCGGGCTCATAACCCGAAGGTCGTAGGTTCAAATCCTACCCCCGCAACCAT
>CADEEH010000094.1 GCA_902826305.1 uncultured Burkholderiales bacterium | reverse complement strand
TCGATCAGCGCCTCGACCGCCTCGTCGACCTCGTCGCGGGTCAGCCGAGCGAAACGCGCCGCCGACTTGATCTGCGCCGGGGTGATCGACTTGCGGGCCGCGATCTTCGAGACGAAGTCCTCGCCGACACCGAGGTCGCCGAGCGCCTTGCGGGCGATCGTCTCGCGCACCTTCTGCGGCGGATTGGCCAGTTCCAGGTGGAACTGGAAGCGGCGCCGGTACGCGGGATCGATCTGATGGATCGAGTTCGAGATCCAGACGGTGGGCACCGGGTTCTGCTCGAGGGTCTGGTTGACCCACGCCTTGCCGCTGACCGAACCGCGCGGCTCCTCGCCGGAGAACAGGCCGGCGAGTTCGGCGCCGATCGGCGGGAACACGTCCTCGACCTCGTCGAACAGGATGCCCGCCCGCGCCCTGCCCTTCAGGAACGCCTGCGAGACCTGCAGCGAACGGTAACGCTCCTTGCCCGACAGGCTGTTGCCGTCCTTGTCCAGGCAGTCGACCTCGTACAGCTCGAGCCCGGCGAGCTGCGACAGCAGCTTGGCGAATTCGGTCTTGCCGGTTCCCGGCGGGCCGTACAGCAGCACGTTGATGCCGCGCTCGCCGCCGGCGGCCGCGGCCTTCATCAGCGCGACCAGGTAACGCGCGTCATCGCCGATGTGCGGGAAGTCGTCGAGCGACAACGAGCTCGGGCCGGCCGGGCGGGTGAACGCGGCCATCATCGACGATTCGCTCGGATACTCGGCGGTCAGCACCGCGAGCAGCTTGTCGGAGACCCGCATCAGGTCGCCCAGGTCCGTGATCGAATGTTCCGCGATCGGCGTCTCGATCAGCCCGAGCGATTCGAGCCGCCCGCCCTGGCGCAACGCGCCGGCGACCTCGGTCGGGTTCAGGCCGAGCACGTGGCCGAGCATGCCATAGGCTTCGGGCGCACTCGAGGCCTTGCAGTCGACCAGCACCGGACGCAGGTCGCGCTGATGTTTGCACAACGACGCATGCAGCAGCACCGCGCGTTCGGCATCGGTCAGGCCGAGCACCGCCGACAGCATCGCGATGTTGTCGACCAGGCGGATGCGGGTCTTGGCAAGCCGCTGCTCGAGGATCGCGACCGTCATCTGGAACGTCGACAGCAGGTCCTTCGCGTTCAGCTTCACGAACTCGTCGAGGTAGTAGTAGAGCGAGCTGTCGTCGTACAGGCCGTTCCAGGTCCCGTGGCGGAGCATGAAATCGTCCAGGCCGAGCTTGCCGCAGTCGGCCCAGGCCGGTGCCTCGGCGCAACGGCGCGCGAGGAAATCGCGCAGCTTGGCGAGGATCGGTTCGGGCCAGACCAGGAAACGTCCGGTCAGCGTGACGACATTGTTGATGTCGCGGCGCAGGTTGAACTTCGGGCCCAGCGTCAGCACCGTCTTCAGCGCGAAGCGGACACACGACAGGTCCAGTGGTGTCGCGTGTTCGAAGATCGGAGAGATGTAAAGGTTCTCGTCGGTGGTCGAGCCTTCCAGGTTCAGGCGAGGACGATCGATCTTCAAGATGCTGGGCTCCCGGAGTTGGTTTTCAGGCGCCGGAGGTCGGAAGGCGGATCGCCGGCAGCGAGACGCGCTTCGGGCCTAACGCCCTGGCGCCGCTTCGGATGACGTGCGACACCGTGATGACGACCGTAGCATCGGCATGTCGCGGGCCCGCGCCGGACGAGCCCGGCGGCCGACCAACGGTCGATCGACAGGTTCCGAAGCGACGGCGACGATCCGGAAAAACGACGGACGCGACGGTCGCCACCGGTCTCGGGTCGCGCCGATGGACCGGGGCGCGGCGCACGGCGCGACGGCTCAGCCGGCCGATGCGGCCAGTCGGCTCGCAAGCTGGCCGATCCGTGCCAGCGGCCGGCCGGCCGCATCGGCGAGCACGCCGGCATCGGCGCGCAGGATCAGGCGGCGACGGGCCCGGGTCACACCGGTGTAGATCAGCTCGCGCGTGGACAGCGGATGGCCGGCAGGGGCCGGCACCAGGGAGACCGCATCGAACTCCGAGCCCTGCGACTTGTGGACGGTGATCGCCCAGGCGTCCTCGCAGGCCGGCATCTGTGCCACGGGCACCCAGCGTGGTGCATCCTCGCCGGGGAACGCAACCGCGAGCCCCCCGCCGGTCGCCAGCACGATGCCGACGTCGCCGTTGAACAGGCCGAGTTCGGCGCGGTTGCGCGTCACCATCACCAGACGTCCCTCGTACCACGGTTCGAGCGGACCCCGATCACGCGCGCGCCGGAACACCCGCGCGATGCGCTCGTTGATCACCTTCGTGCCGCGTGGCCCCTCGCGCAACGCACACAACACACGATACGAATCACAGGCGGCGAGCACCTCCGGCGCGGGCGCCTGCCGCTCGAGTGCGGCGAGCACCGGCCGATAACCCTCGACGGCGTCGGCCACGATCGACGCTGTGTCGTCCGTCGCGTCGTGGCCGCCGTCCGGGGCGATGCGGAAGACATCCGCCGCCGCTTCGACCACCGCTCGATCGCCGCTGCGGATCGCGCCGGCCAGCGCGACGATCGACGCCGCCTCGCGTTGCCGGTAGTTGGTCTCGAGCACGACGACGTGATGCCCGATGCCGCGACGACGGGTGCGCGGCGCATCGGCCGCGACCTCGCAGATCTCGGCGAACACCGCGCCTGCCTCGACCGGGCCGAGCTGGTCGCGATCGCCGGCGAGCAGCAGGCGGGTCGCGGGGCCGATCGCGTCGACCAAGGCGTCGGCGAGTTCGAGGTCGATCATCGATGCCTCGTCGACGACGACGATGTCGTACGGCAGCGGTCGTCGCGAATCGAACGCCGGACGCTGCGCCGGTCCGCGGATGCCAAGCAACGCATGCAGCGTGATGCCGGGCAGCGGTGGCGGCGGCAGCAGACCGGCCAGGTTCGACCAGGTCGCGCCGATCGCCTGCGCGAGTCGGCCGGCGGCCTTGCCAGTGGGTGCGGCGATCGCGATGCGCGCATCCGGTCGCACTTGCCAGATCGCGTACAACACACGCGCCAGCGTGCTGGTCTTGCCGGTGCCGGGCCCCCCGGTCAGCACCGCGAACCGCGACGTGCAGGCGAGTGTCACGAACCGGCGCTGCGCCTTGTCGAGCCCTCCGAGTGTCGCGGCGGCGAGTGGCACCGGAGCCAGCACCGCGGGGCGGGCCGGATCGCCCTCGTCGACGAGTCGATTCAGCGCGGCAGCCAGACGGCACTCGGCGAACCACAAGCGCTGCAGGTAGACGTGGCCGCGGTCGACGACAAGCGGCGCGGTGTCGCCGCCCGCGCCGGCGGCGACGATCATCGGCGAGCCGATCGGAGCCGGCCCGGCGGGCCGGCAGGTGTGTCCGGCGGCGGCGTCGAGCCAGGTATCGCGCGCGGTCGCGGCGAGACGTTCCTCCTGCGCCGGGTCGCCGCCGCCCTGTCGATGCAGGCGCACCAGCGTCGCCGCGAACGCCTCGGCCACACGCGACGTGGTGGCATCGACGAGCACGTCAAACACGGCATCGGCGGCGGACGCCACCGCGCCGGTCCCCGGCGCGCGGCCGCCTGCGGACGTCGCCGCCCTGCGCGATCCGGGTTTCATCGCCGACCCAGCCCGCGCTCGGCCGGCGGACGTGTGGACCCGGTTGTCGAGCCGGTGCCGGCCTCGCCGCGCAACATCCTGTCGAGGTCCTCGATCAGCCGGCGCGGCGGGCGAGAAACATAGACGCCCAGGCCGGCACTCGCGACGTCACTCGCAGCGTCACTCGCGGCGCCACTCGCGGCGTCGGTTGCGGCGACAGCCGCGGTGCCGGCGCCACGCAGGAACACGTAACACACGCCGCCGATCGTCCGCTCGTAGTCGTAGTCGGGCAGGCGGACGGCGAGCAGCCGGTGCAGCGCCAGCGTGTACAACACGAACTGCAGTGGATAGGCATGCCGTGCCATCACCCGGGCAAGTGCGCCCTGCGTGTAGGCGCCCGGCATGTCGCCGAGGTGATTGCTCTTCCAGTCGACGATCCAGTAGCGCCCCTGGTCGCGCACGACCAGGTCGATGAACCCGCGCAGATAACCCGCCCAGCACTGGTCCGGAGCGCCGGCCTCGAGCGCGGCCGCGATCGGGTAGTCCCGATGCACCCGTTCGATCAGCGCGTGGGTGTGTACCGGTCCGCCGGCGAGCGAGAAACCGAGCTCGCGCATCGTGTCCGCACGGGCGA
The DNA here is from genome assembly GCA_902826305.1 of uncultured Burkholderiales bacterium. Lineage (GTDB taxonomy): Bacteria > Pseudomonadota > Gammaproteobacteria > Burkholderiales > Burkholderiaceae_E > CADEEH01. The sequence goes on along the minus strand of CADEEH010000094.1, from coordinate 14,257 downwards.
CAGCGGCCAGGCGCAGCGGACCGGTCCGCCTCGCGACCAGCGGCGCGTCGAGCACTGCGGACAGCCAGTCGGCCACCGCCGGTGCCAGGGTCGGGTCGAAGCCGCTTCGATGCAGCGCCGGCTCGACGTCGGCGGCGTCCACGCCGCGATCGAAATCGGCGCTCTCGAGGATCGCGTGCAGGCAGGTGCCGGCCTCGGCGCCGGCCGGAAAGCGCCAGCGGATCGCCTCGACGGCCGCGTCGATGCCGAAGTCGCTGTCGCTGTCCAGGGCTGGTGTGGACAGCCGCCGCGACGGCGGCTCGACACCGGCCGCGAGGTCGTCCGCATTCGCCGGCAACCCCTGCAGACCGAACTCGTCGTGTTCCGGTCGGTCGATCGACCAGCCGGCGTCGCCGCGGGTGAGCCGGGTGAAACTCGTGCGTTGCCAGGGCGCGGGAATGCTGCGCTCGAAGCGGCGCGCGGACAACACGCCGGTGGCTCCCGACGCGCCCGTGCCCGACGTGCCATGCGCAAAGGCGTTGCGTGAGGCACCGCTTTCGGCATCGATCAGCGACGACAGCCGCACCCGGTCGGCGACACCCGGCAACGCGTCGACGAAGGCGTCGAGCACGCGGTCGACATCGCCGTCGGTCAACACCCGCGGCCCACCGTCCTCACCGTCGATGCCATGCAGCAGCCAGCCCAGAGGCGAGCGGGCCGCACCGCGGGTCGCACCCCAGAAACAGTACAGCCGCAACATCGCCCGGGTCGCCGCGACGTACAGCCGGCGCAGCGCCTCGGATCGCGCCTCCAGCTCGGCGCGGGCGCGGACGTCGGGCGGCGGACGGTCGAGCCACAGCCGCGTGCGCCAGCCGTCGGGGCCGCGCTCGTGCACCAGCAGCGGCGCTTCGGGCCTGGCCGGCGCGGTCCACGAGAACGGCACGAAGACGACCGGGTACTCCAGGCCCTTGCTCTTGTGGATGGTCAGGATGTGCACCAGACGTTCGTCGCTTTCGAGACGAAGCTCGGCCTCCTCGCTGGCGCCCGTGTCGCGTTGGCGGGCGAGCCAGCGCAGCGCGTGTGCCGGACCAGCCGCCGCATCGTGTGAACGCCCGAACAGGTCGAGCAGGTGCAGCAGATTGGTCAGCGCGCGTTCCCCCCGCGAGGTGCCGGCGAGCCGTTCGAACGATCCGAACTCGCGCAGCAAGCCGCGCAGCGCGGCCTGCGGGCCACTCGCCGCCCAGCGCAATCGTGCCTGGGCGAACCGCTCGACCAGCGACGCCCACTGTCCGGCATCGGCGGCGCTCGCCTGCAGCCGCGCCGCATCGATGCCGAGCAGCGTCGACAGCAGCGCACCACGCACCAGGCCCGCGGCGGCCGGATCGTCGATCGCGGCGACCACGCGGGCGAGTTCGTCGGCCTCGGGTGAGAGCAGCACGCTGTCCAGTCCGAGCTGGACCGCGCCGATCGAACGTTCGGCAAGCGCCTGCTTGACCTGGTGGCCCTGCGCATGCGAGGAGACCAGCACCGCGATGTCCGCCGGCCGCAGCGCCCGCACCGTCCCGTCGGGCTCGACGATCCGTTCGGCCTGCGGCCCGAGCAGGCGGACGATCTCGCCGGCGACCGCCTGTGCGCAACGCCTCGTCAGCGTGTCGTTGCCGCTGCCGTCGTGATCGGCGTCGAGTTCGTCGGGATCGCCGCGCCCGCCGCCGCCGCGACCCCGCGGATCCTCACCGGGGCCACCGTCGTCGGCGGCCAGTTCGACCCATCGCCATGCGACCGCATCGCGGCCGGTGGCGTGCACGAGCCGTGAGCGCGGCCGGTTGCCCGCGATGGCCGGCTCGAATCGCAGGCCGTCGATCAGGAACGGCCTTTCGCGGGTGAACAATCGATTCAGGCCGGCGAGCAGCGCCGGCGACGAACGCTGGTTGGCGCCGAGACGATGACGGGTCTTGCCGCGCTCGGCGGCATCCAGGTAGGCGAACACGTCGGCGCCGCGAAAGTCGTAGATCGTCTGTTTCGGATCACCGACCAGGATCAGCCCGTGCCGGTCCGCACGTGTCGGCGGATACACCGCATGCAGGATCTGCCATTGCAGCGGATCGTTGTCCTGGCACTCGTCGATCAGCGCGAGCGGATGACGATCCGCGAGCCGGCCGGCGAGTCGTGCACCCGCCAGTGGCCGCACGAGGCTGTCGCGCGTCAGCAGCAGCAGCTGGTCGGCGTCGATCTGTCCGGAACGGGCAGCGCGTTCGGCGATCGACGCGTTCAAGCGGTCGAGCAGGTCGGGCATCCGCGCAGCAATCACGGCGAGACGCTGGTCGACGAGCTGGCGGATGTGATCACACGCCCGCGGCAGGCCGAAGCCGAGTGCGTCGACCGCGACGATGCCGCCATCGCAGGCGAGCGCCAGGTTGTCGCGGCCGAGCCGCTCCAGGCCGCCCGGGATGTCGAACCCGAATTCGTCGCCGGCCAGGAATGCCGACACCTGCTGCAGCCATTCCGCGACCCGGACCGGCGCCAGGCGACGCCGGTTGATGCCGGTGCCGGTCGCCAGTCGCAGCGCCAGCGGCTCGGCCTCGTCGCGCAGTGCGCGGGCCAGTGTCGCACGCGCCGCCCCCCACGCGGCCCGCCATGTGTCCCAGTCGGTCCGCCCCTGGCCGAAATCGATGCCGGGGCGCATCCGGGCGAGCTGCACCGCCGCGGTCAGTCGAGCCAGGCTGGTCGACGAGAGCAGGAAGTTCGACCAGGACGGATCCGGATGACCGACGGTCTGTTCGAGCCACCAGCGCGCGATCTCCGGCCGGATGCCGCGTGCGGTGCGATCGACGACCTCGGCTCCGGCCGGCATCGCGAGGGCGAGCGGATGTTCGCCGAGTGCGCGCCGGCAGTAGCCGTGGATCGTCTGGATCGATGCCCGGTCGAGTTCGGTGGCCGCGACACGAAGGATCGCGATCACCTCGTCCGCGGGAACCGGGCAGCACTCGGGATACCCATCGACGAACGGATCGCCGGTCTGCACCGAACGCTGCTGGCGCCGATCCTCGAAGGCCTGCTGCAGGCGGCCGAGCAGGTCGGCGATCCGTGCCCGCAGCTCGGCACTGGCGGCGCGGGTGAAGGTGACCACCAGGATCCGGTCGACTTCGAGGCGTGCCTCGATCAGCGCCCTGACGAACAGGCCGGCCAGAGTCCAGGTCTTGCCGGTACCGGCATCGGCCTCGAGCAGGTGATGGCCGCGGAACAGACCGTCGGCGAAGACCGGATGGCCGGCAAGCGCCGCCGGACCTGTCTCGGCCTTTGTGTCCCGTCTCGTCACTTCCGGGCACCGAATTCGAAGCGCGCCATGTCCTCGAACACCGGCGCATAGAATTCGTCGGCGCAGCGCTCGACATCGGCGAGTGACGGCGCCCGGTCGCGATGTCGGATGCGGACCCAGCGGTCCTCGATCTCGCCCGGCTTGCGCGCGGCCCGCGCCCCCGCGCCGCCCAGCACCGCGGCCGCCTTGCGCGGGCCGTGGTCATGCAGCGCGAACGCGGTCTTCGGCAGCAGCGGCGGCGCCTCGCGGGCGATCCGTTCGGCGGCCTCGATCACAAACGACAGGCGCTGCATCGGCGGGTGCCGGAGCCTGATCCGCACCCCATGTCGGTCCGGACCGACGAGGACCGACTCGGCGTCTGTCCAGTCGTCACCCGTGTCGCCGGCGGCAAGCCAGGCGACGTGATCGAGCCACGCGGCGACGATTGCGTAGGCACCGATCGGAAACGCCGACCACCCGACCCGCAACTCACCCTCGCCGGGTGTCGGCGCACGCAGGATGCCATCGACCCCGCCTTCGAGCGCCACCGTACCCCGCGTGAGCGGCACCCGCAGCAGGAACGTCCGCCGCATCGGCTCGCCGTCGCCGGCCAGCATCCGCACCCGGTCCCGGATCGACACCGCCTGCCGCCAGACGAGTTCGACATCGCGCTCACCGGCGGCGCCATCGGCCAGCCGCGGGTCGGCGGCGAGCCGGGCACGAAGCCGCGTCTCGGTCGCACCAGCCAGCATCGCCTCGACGACCTCGTCGACCAGACGCACCGGCTGCCGGCCCGCCGGTTCGAGCGGTGCCTCGTCGTCGAGCACACCGATCTCGTCGGGCAGCCGGGCTGCGAGCACCTGCCTGAGCCAGCTGCGTGCCGGCGCCGCGAACGCTTCGCGCAGATCGCGCAATGGCCAGCGGCCCGGCCGGACCACGGCGGCCGGCCGCTCGACGCTGACCAGCCGACCGACGCCCGGCCGATCGGCGATCGGGCGGGCCAGCATCGCGGCTGCCGGCTGCCATTCGGCAGCGAACGACCTCGGCGTCGGTCGCGCCGCTGCGTCGCTCGCGCCGAAGCCGCGCGGCGAGAACGGCTGCAACGGATGCAACACGACCTCGACCGAGGTACCGGGCTGGCGGGCCAGGTAGGCGAGCAGTTCGGTCACCAGCGGCGACGCATTGCAGACACTCGCGTCGCGGATGTCACGCGCGGCATACGACAGCAACACACGGTCACGCGCCGACAGCAGCGCATCAAGGAACAGCCCGCGCTGCTCGAAGCGCGGCTGCGGATCACCGGCCAAGGGCTGCAAGGTCATCAGGTCGATGTCGACCTGTTCCCCGGCGGCCGGGAACGATCCCTCGTCCAGGCCGACCAGCGCGACGACGCGGAACGGCACGCCGGGCAAGGCACCGATCGCGCAGAACGTCACCCCGCCGGCGGGAGCGGCGGCCGCGCGACGCTCGCCGAACGCATCGTCGAACACGTGCCGGAAGGCCGACAGGTCGATCAGCGCCCGCCCGGCCGTGCCCGCCCCTTCCTCGATCATCACGAGCGCCTCGCGGACCAGTCGCGAACCCTCGAGGTGGGCGCCCAGTCGCAGCGAACGGCGATCGAGCCAGTGCCGTATCCGGGTGCACCACTCGCTCACCGGCAGCCTGTCGCGATGGCGGGCACCGAAGGCGTCTAGATCATCGAGCGCCCCGAACAACGCACCCAGCGGGGCGGCGGCGCCGACCGCCGTCTTGCGGATCGGCAGGCGGTTGCCGAACGGGCCTGCGCCATCGGCGGTGGCCGCACCGAGCAGCAGCCGTTCGATGCCGGCGCGCAAGCCGTGTTTGCCCGGACCGTCACCGTGCACGCCGGCATCGATCAGCCAGGTGCCCAGTTGCGCGACGTCATCCGGATCCAGGCCGTAGGCATCCGACAGCGCCGCGTTGTCGAACAGTTCGATCAGCCGCGCCGCGCTGCGTTCGCCGTCGGCCTGGCCGAGCATCTCGACCAGACCGGCGACCAGTGGCTGGGCCCTCGGCGCGCGACCGGTGATCTCGTACGGGATCCGCCGCTCGCGCGGCGCGGCACCGAACACCGCATCGATCAGCGGCGCGGCCGCCTCGAGATCGGCACAGCCGACGACGATGTCGCCGGGCACCAGGTCGGGCAGGTCGACCAGCGCCTCGAGCAACCGGTCGTGCAGCACTTCGATCTGCCGCGCGAGTCCGTAGCCGCCGTCGACGATGATCGAGCGGTCGTGGGCGGCGCGCGCCGGATCGAGCCGTGTCCACGGCCTGTCGCTGCGCTCGAGCACCGCCTGCTGCAACGCGGCCAGCGCATGCACCGGCGCATCCGGCTCGCGCTCGCGGAACCCCTCCTCGACCGTCGTGCCGAAACGTTCCTCGAGCTGTCGCACCTGGGCCAGCGTGTCGCGATGGGCCTTGCCCCAGTCGCCCAGGATCGACGGTTCACCGTCGTACAGCCAGGCGACGTCGGGCCGTTCGGCGAGGATCCGCGCCAGCGCACGGCGCCCGACGATGTCCTCCCAGAACTCGCGGCAGGGATCGACGAGAAAACACTCGATGTCGGCGACGCCGGCCAGCAACGCGAGCATCGACCACTGGTCGGGGGACATCCGCGGCCGGCCGAACAGGCGCACACGACCGGTACCCAGGCGCGCCCGCAGCCGGTCGTCCTCGCCGCGCTCGCGGCTCGCCTCGAGCAGCGCGGCGATCCGCTCGAACGGGTGCACCGGGGATACCCCCGGCAACCGCCGCAGCAGCTGCTGCCACAACCAGCGTTGCCAGGCCTCGTGTTGCACGAACCGTTCGCGCCGACTGTCCTCGGCGATCGAAACGATCGATTCGCCGCGCTGCCAGGCGCTCAGCCAGGGCCGCCGATACGCGAGGTAGCGGTCGAACTGGCCCGCGATCCGCTCGGCGAGTGCGAGCCGGTCCCGATCGCTCGCCGCCGGTATCCGCTCGCGCATCGGGGATGCCCATGGCTCGTCCGGTATCTCGTCGAACAAGGCGAGGATCGCCCAGCGCGCCACCTGGACGTCGAACGGCGAGTGCTGCGGCAGGCCGGGCAGCAGCCGTGCGAATCGGTCCCACAGGAAGCGCCCGACGAGTTCGACCCGGACCGCGGCGCAGACCCCGCAGGCGTCGGCGAGCCGGTCCTCGAGCCAGCGTCCCACGGCCAGCGTCGGCACCAGCAGCACGTCCTCGGCGAACGCGTCGGCCGGCGGCCGGGCCAGTGAGGCGACCAGGGCATCGGCCAGGCGGCCGGCGTCGTTGTCGAGGCGGACGAGAAGCGGCATCGGGTCCGGAAAAGCGTGAACAAGTTCACGAAGCAGCGATCAGCTCGGATGCTAAGCTAATCGCGATCAGGTCCGGGAGAAGCGACGAATGAAAGCCCTGCGCCCACCGCTCGCGGTGGTGGTGATGTCCTGCCTGCTGGCCGCCGGCTGCGGCAGCGGTGATGGTGCCGGCGCGGCCGGCGACACCGGCACCCGTGTCGGTTCGCCTTCGCCGAGTGCCTCGCCAAGTCCGTCACCGACGCCCGCCAACAGCCTCGCGGTCTCGAACCTCGTGCCCGCCGGCAGCCTCGGCGCCAACCTCGTGATCGATGCCGCCGGGCAGACCAGTTCGAACCCGTCGACCGTCGGCGGACGGCTGGTCAGCGCGGTCACGATGCTGGGCAACGCCGCCGGTGCGACCGGCACGGTCCAGTACTTCGCGCTGACCGGCGAGGTGTATTCGGTGAGGCTCAACTGGCCGGCCGGCTCCGAGCGGGTCGAGGCGCGCTGCTTCGCGCAGGGATTCGTACCGCCCAACGCCGGCGCGGCCACCTGCAACGGCGTGGTGGTCGACCTCACGACAACGGCCGTGCGCATGGCCGGCACCACGCTCTCGGGCTCGCAGACGCTGGCCGGCACACCCACCGTGGTCACCGTCACCCTCGACGGCCTGGTCGACTACTGACGCCGGCTCAGTGGCGCCCGAGGGTCGCCACCGCGATCGTCAGCATGCCCAACGCGAGATTGAGCGAGACCAGGCGCCGGATCGTCAGCATCGCGGCGGCCCCATCGGGCCACCTGGCCGCGACGATCGCACGGGTCAGTCGTGGCAACACGACCCAGCGCAACACACCGTAGACCAGCGTCATCACGGCGGCGATCCCCATCATCAGGTGCCATGACAACGGAGCGTTCGCGAATCCGGGGCCGCTGAACAGCGACACCCCGCTGATCCACAGGACCACGATCGCAACCAGCACGTAGCGCAGGAACGAGCGCACCGCGTCGTGCATCAGCCTGAGCCGCTGCGGCGGCTCGAGCGTCGCGGCCGCCGGCCGCACGCAGAAGTGCAGCACGAACATGCCACCGACCCAGACGGTGGCGGCCAGCAGGTGCAACAGGATCAGCCAGTGGGTCACGCGAGGGACTCCGCGGGGATCGGCGCACGACCGGCGCCGTCGATCACGATCCGGCCGCGGCGATGCGACCGGCGCGGGCATGGCGGCCATAGACACGCTCGAACAGCGGGCTGGCCATCAACGTGGTGACAATCGCCATCAGCACCAGGATCGAGAACAGCTGCGGCGTGATGATGCCGCGCGACAGGCCGATGTTGACGATGATCAGCTCCATCAGTCCCCGTGCGTTCATCAGCGTGCCGATCGCCAGCGCCGTCGGCCGGTCCTCGCCGTGCAGGCGTGCCGCCGCCCAGCAGGCGCCCCCCTTGCCGATGACCGCCGCGACGAGGACAACGACCGCGACCGCCCACAAGGCCGGGGTGTCGACGAGATCGAGGCGGGTGCGCAGCCCCGAATAGGTGAAGAACAGGGGCAGCAGCAGGGTGACCACCAACGGCTCGATCCGTTCACGAAGCTGCTCGGCGAAGACCCCGCGAGGCACCGCGGTGCCGGCCAGGAACGCACCGAACACCGCGTAGATCCCGATCCGGTCGGTGAACCAGGCGCCGAGCATTACCAGCCCCAGCACCGCGGCCAGCACCGACGAGGAGACCACCCCGTCGCGTGCGGCGTAGGCGGCGAATCCCCGCAGCAGCGCCGCGCCCGCGGTCAGCATCACCAGCGCGTAGGCGATGCCGCCGCCGATTGCCATGGCGGCGGTCGACCAGTCCCCGCTGAAGCTCGACAGCACCAGCGCCAGCAGCGCCCACGCCGCCGCGTCGTCGGTTGCCCCCGCGGTCAGCGCCAACGTGCCGAGCGAAGTGCCGGCCAACCCTCGTTCATGGATGATCCGCGCCAGCATCGGGAACGCGGTGATGCACAACGCGGCGCCGAGGAACACCGCCGCCTCGGCCGGTGTCGTCTTCGCGGCGAAGAAGCGGCCCGTGTCGGCGACCAGCCAGAGGGCGAGCGCGCCGCCGAGCACGAACGGCACCAGCATGCCGGCCAGCGAGATCGACACCGCCTGCCGGACCCGGTTGCGCAGCAGCTCGGAACGCAGCTCCATGCCGACGACGAACATGTACAACGCGAGTCCGACCTGCGACACCGCGTACAGGATCGTCATCGACTGCGGCGGGAACAACGCCTGCTGCCACTGCGGCGCGACCCACCCGAACAGCGACGGGCCGAGCAGCACGCCGGCGATCATCTCGGCCACGACCTGCGGCTGGCCGAAGTGGCGCGCGATCCGGCCGACCAGGCGGCAGGTGCCGAGGATCACCGCCAGCTGCAGGAAAAACAGGACCGACAGGTCGAAGTCGGACATCAGAACCGGGATCCGGGCGTGGCCAGGAAGGCGAGTTCCTCGGCGGTCGACGGTCGTCCGAGGATCGGGTTGCGGTGCGGGAAACGGCCGAATCGCACGATGACGTCGCGGTGCCGCACGGCCCACTCGTAGGCGTCGCCGGCGGCCGGGTCGTCGCGCAGCAGGCCGAACAGGCGCACCGCCTCGTCCTGGTCGTCGAGTGATTCCGAGTGTTCGAACGGCAGGTAGGCGAACCAGCGTTCGACCGGCGTGTAGGCTCGATCCCAGCCGCTGGCGACGATCCGCCGCGCGCCCGCCAGCGCGCGCGCATCACCGGCGAACGATCTCGGCAGGCCGCGGAACAGGTTGCGCGGGAACTGGTCGAGCAGGATCACCTGCGCCAGCGCCGGACGCGGTGTCGCGCTCCAGTCGTCGAACCCGCCGGCCAGTGCACTCTCGACCGCGGTGCCGAATTGCCGCGCGATCAGCGCATCGAATGTTTCGTCCTTCACGAACCACTCGCGGCGCACCGGCCCGGCGCCTGCCGCCTCGGACTCTCCGAACCAGAAGCGCAGCACCGCCTCGGGCGTGGCGTCAGCCATCGACCGTTGCCGCAGCGTCCGGAAACAGCCGTCCGAGCATCTCGAGTTCGTCGGCCAGCGGATCGGCCGCGACCGCCGGCGGCACCATCGCCAGCAGCAGCACCAGGCGATCGAACTCGGGCTCGAAGCCGTCGATGATCCGCTGCGGTTTCGGACACAGCGTGGTGTCGGTGATGACCCCGAACTGCACACCGCCGGCATACGACAGGATCGACACACCCATGCCGATGTCGCCAGACGAAGGCACCCAGAACATCATCCGTGACAACCGGGCACCGGCCATCGTGATCACCTGCGCCGGCCCGGGCACGTTGGTCATCACCGCCGTCGCCTTGCGGGCGAGCAGGTCGAGGACCTCGGACTGCACCCGCTTCGGCGTGTTGCCGACCACGCCGAGCAGGCCGAAGGCGAGCATCGCCTGGTATCCGCCCTTCAGTTCGTCCATCCGCCGGTGCACCTCGCGCAGCCGCGCGAGCGGATTGGCGATGCCCACCGGCAGCGCCAGCGGCACCAGGCCGAACCGGTTGCCGAGTTCCCCGGTGCGCGACGCGGGCCGCAGGTTGACCGGCACCATCGCCCTCACCTCGCAGTCGGTCACGTCCTCGCCGCGGCCCACCAGGTAACGCCGCAACGCCCCGGCGACACACGACAGCAGCACGTCGTTGACCGACGCGCCCAGCGCCTTGGCCACCGCCTTGACTTCGGCGAGCGGCAGCGGATCGTTCCAGGCGATCGCCTTCGCCGTGCCCGGCTTGCCCTTCAGGCTGGTCGCCGAATCGTTGGGCATCGTCGCGATCTTCAGCGCGTCCTGCACGACACGGGCACCGACCTGCGCGTAACCGGCCAGGCGATCCGGTTCGAGCAGCACCTGCAGCGATTTCGACCAGGCGCTGCCGCCGGTCTCGATCGCCCGGATCAGCGCCTGCGTCAGCGGCCTCAGGTACGCGGCATAGGGGTTGGCCTCCCGCGGAGTTTCATCGTCGTCGGCGCCGGCCCCGGGGCTGAAGGTCTCGTCGGTCAGCGACAGCAGCACACCGATCAGCGCGATGCCGTCGGCGATGCAGTGGTGGATGCGGACGACCAGTGCATTGGTGCCCTTGTAGTTGTCGACCAGGTGGAACTGCCACAGCGGATGGGCCCGATCCAGCGGCTGGCAGGCCAGGCGGGCGACGAACCGCTGCATCTCGGCGTCCCCGCCTCTGCCCGGCAGCCGTGCCGCACGCAGGTGGTGATCGAGATCGAATCGTTCGTCGTCGACCCACCAGGCGCCGGTCGGATCGACCTCGACGCGTTGACGGAAGCGGTCGAATCGAAGCAGGCGTTCACCCAGCATCGCGCGCAAGGCATCGATCGACACCGGCGCCTCGAACACGTCGATGCCGACGATCATCATCAGGTTCGACGCGCTGTCCATCCGCAGCCAGGCCGTGTCGACGCTGGACATCCGCTCGCGGCTCATCGTCTCCCCTTGTTCTTTGCTGTCGCGCGGACCGCGCCGGGCACGGCCGTTGTCCCTATAATAACCGCGCCCCGAGTGCCCCCAGGAGAACACGATGGCCGATCTGTCCACACAATTCGAGAAGGCGGTCGCCGACTCCAAGAACCTGTCCGAACGACCGGACAACGCGACGCTGCTGAAGATGTACGCGCTCTACAAGCAGGCCAGCGCCGGCGACGTCGAAGGCAAGCGACCCGGGTTCACCGACATGGTCGGCCGCGCCAAGTGGGATGCGTGGAACGAGATCAAGGGCCTCGGCGGCGACGACGCGAAGAAGCAGTACATCGCGCTGATCGAAAGCCTCAAGGGCTGAGGCCGCCCGGGACGGGTCCGGCTCGACGGCCGGCAACCGTCAGCCGAAGTACTTGTCGAAGTTCTTCTCGATCTGTGCCTCGATCCGTGGCTTGAGCGCCGCCAGCAGCAGGCCGAGCTTGGCCTGCAGGTTCACCGTGTCGCGCGACACGGTGAGTGAGCCCTGCACCCCGGTGCGTGAGAAGTGCAGCGTGTTGCCTTCCCATTCGCTGGACATGTCGAACACCTCGTTCATCTCGTCGGCGATCTTCTGGGCCGCCGCCTTCGCCTTCTTCAGGCCGACCTTGTGTTTTCGCTGCAGGTGGATCGTCGACATGCGGACTCCGGAACGGGCGATGGATCATCAGGCGACCGGCGTTGGCAGCGGCCGGCCGGTGGCGAATGCGATCAGATTGTCGGCCGCCAGCATCGCCATGCCAAGCCGCGAGCTGCGCGTGGCGCTGGCGATATGGGGCGTCAGCACCACGTTGCTGCAGGCCAGCAAGGCCGGATCGACCTTCGGCTCGTTCTCGTAGACATCGAGCCCGGCGGCGGCGATCCTTCCGGCGGCCAGCGTCCGCGCGAGCGCCGCATCGTCGACGATGCCGCCGCGGGCGAGGTTGATCAGGCAGGCGGTCGGCTTCATCCGCGCCAGTTCCGCCTCGCCGATCGTGTGGTGGGTCTGTTTCGAATACGGCAGCACCAGCAGCACGAAGTCGGCCTGGCCGAGCAGCTCCTCGAGCGCGACCCGGGTCGCGCCGAGTTCGGACTCGTTGGCCGCCGGCGAGCGGTTGGTGTAGAGCAGCCGCATGCCGAAGCCGCGGGCACGGCGCGCAATCGCCGAACCGATCCGCCCCATGCCGACGATGCCCAGCGTCGCACCGTGCACGTCGGCACCGAGGAACTGGTCCCAGGCCCATCGATTCCATTGCCCCTCGCGAAGCCAGCGCTCGGACTCGGTCACCCGGCGCGCGGTCGCCATCAGCAGCGCCCAGCCGAAGTCGGCGGTGGCCTCGGTCAGCACGTCGGGTGTATTGCTGACGATGATGCCGCGTTCGCGACAGGCGGCGACGTCGACATGGTTGTACCCGACCGAACCGGTGGCGACGATCCTGAGCTTCGGCACGGTCGCGAGCAGGTCGCGGTCGATCGCGTCCGACGCGACGACGAACAGCGCGTCCTTGCCGCTCGCCCGGGCGACGAACTCGGCCCGTGGCCAGATCGCATCGTCCTGGTTCGCCTCCAGCTCGTAGTGCGGCGCGAGCGCCTGCAGCACCTCGGGGAAGACACGACGGGTGACCAGCAGCGAAGGTTTCATCACTTGGGTTCCTGTGCGACGGTTGGATGCGACGGGACCGGGCCGGTGGACGCGACGGTGGACCCGGCGGGGGATGCAACGGCGCCGACCGGCCGACCGACGCCGACCGTGCCCTTGCCGGTGGCGCCGCGCAGCGGGGTCGGATGCCAGCCCATCACGGCCAGCATCACGAAGAACCCGACCACGTAGGCCAGCGCCACGTGCCAGCCGCCGCGCAGCCACGCGCCGACCGACCGGGCCTCGGGAAACATGTTCGACATCGCGACGCCAGCCGACGAGCCGAACCAGATCATCGAGCCGCCGAAGCCGACCGCATAGGCGAGCATCCCCCAATCGTAGCCGCCCTGCCGGATCGCCAGCGCGGTCAGCGGGATGTTGTCGAACACCGCCGAGACGAAGCCGAGCTGGAACGTGGTCGGCCAGGAAGCCGCCGGCAGCTGATCGACCGGCATCAGGCTCGCCGACCAGACCAGGCAGAGCAGGAACACCGACCCCTTGAACGCACCGGGCACCAGGCTCCAGTCGGGAGCACGCCACGGCGAGGCGACGAGGATCGCGACCCAGACCGCGGCGCCGAGGAATGGGAAATGTGATCCGGCCTCGCCCAGCACCGTGTTCACGTAGACGTTGGTCACGATCGCCGACGCGAGGATGAAGACGACGATCGCGAGGCGTGCCCAGTCGACCCGGTGCGAGCCGAGTTCGTCCTTCAGGATCGGCTGGTAGCGATGCTGCTGGCGCGCCGCGACCAGCCCGCACACCAGCAGCGCCGCGGAGGAGGCGACGAATGCCGGCAGCACCGCCAGCGGGCTGACACCGGCCAGCCACATCATCGTTGTCGTCGTGTCGCCGACCACGCTGCCCGCACCGCCCGCGTTCGACGCGGCGACCAGCGCGGCCAGGTAGCCGATGTGCACCCGGGCGCGGAACACCGTGTGCGCGACCGTCCCGCCGATCAGCGCCGCGGCGATGTTGTCGAGGAACGCCGACAGCACGAAGACGAGGATCAGCAGCACGAAGCCGCCCTTCCAGTCGTCGGGCAGGAACCGCGGCAGGATGTCCGGCAACAGGCTCTTCTCGAAGTGGTTCGACAGCAGCGCGAAGCCGAGCAGCAGCCCGAGCAGGTTGGCCAGCGTCACCCACTCGTGCGCCGCATGCCCGGCGAGGCCGGCGGGGCCGGGGCCCTGGTTGAATACGGCGAACAGCAGCTTGTACAGCGTGATCACCACCGCGCCGATGACCGCGACCCGGAACGTGTGGGCATGGAACACCGCGACGCCGATCAGCGTCGCGGCGAACAGGAAGAACTCGATCCGGATTCCGAACAGTTCGGGCATGGCGTCGTCGGGTGGGCGGTGGGCGGGCGGCGACGCCGGATGTGGTCCGCTACTGGATCTCGAAGACCTGGCGCAGGTAGGCCAGGTAGGCCTCGTCGTCGCACATGTTCTTGGCCGGCGTGTCCGACAGCTTGGCCACCGGCTGCCCGTTGCAGCGGACCAGCTTGATCACGATCTGCAGCGGCGTGTACCCGAGGTCGTTGGTGAGGTTGGTGCC
>CADEEH010000093.1 GCA_902826305.1 uncultured Burkholderiales bacterium | reverse complement strand
CGCGCCGGCCGCCGAGACCTGGATCAGGCTCGAGCGCTTCTGGAAATCGTAGACCCCGAGCGGCGAGGAGAAGCGCGCGGTGCGCATCGTCGGCAACACGTGGTTGGGGCCGGCGCAGTAGTCGCCGAGCGCCTCGGATGTGTACGGGCCGACGAAGATCGCGCCGGCGTGGCGGATCCGCTCGATCCACGGCGCGGGATCGGCGAGCGACAGTTCCAGATGTTCGGGTGCGATCTCGTTGGCGAGGTCACAGGCCTCGGCCAGGTCGCGGACCCTGATCAGCGCGCCGCGGTCGGCGAGCGAGCGCGCGATCACGCCGGCACGTGGCATCGTCGGCAGCAGCCGCGCGATCGACGCGGCGACCGCGTCGACGAACGCGGCATCCGGCGTGAGCAGGATCGCCTGCGCCAGTTCGTCGTGTTCGGCCTGCGAGAACAGATCCATCGCGACCCAGTCCTCGGGTGTCGCGCCGTCGCAGATGACCAGGATCTCGCTCGGTCCGGCGATCATGTCGATGCCGACGGTGCCGAACACGCGCCGCTTGGCCTCGGCGACGTAGGCGTTGCCCGGCCCGACGATCTTGTCGACCCGCGGCACGGTCGCGGTGCCGAAGGCGAGCGCAGCCACCGCCTGGGCGCCGCCGATCGCGAACGCGCGGTCGACGCCGGCGAGCGCGGCGGCGGCGAGCACGAGCGGGTTGTGCACACCGTCGGGGGTCGGCACCGTCATCACCAGTTCACCGACACCGGCCACCTTGGCCGGGATCGCGTTCATCAGCACCGATGACGGATACGCGGCCTTGCCGCCGGGCACGTACATGCCGACCCGGTCCAGCGGGGTGATCCGCTGCCCGAGCACGGTGCCGTCGGCCTCGCGATACGACCAGGACTCCGCCCGCTGCCGCTGGTGGTAGTCGCGGATCCGGGCGGCCGCGACCTCCAGCGCCTCGCGTGACGCGGCCGGCAACCCGTCGAGGGCCGCCTTCAGCAGCGCGGGTGCGAGCTCGAGGTCGGCCGCCGACTTCGCGGGCCAGCGATCGAACCTCGCCGTGTACTCGACCAGCGCATCGTCGCCGCGCCGCCGGACCGCCGCCAGGATGTCCGCGACCGCCTGTTCGATCGCCTGGTCGGCATGGGACTCGTAGGCGAGCAACGCGCCGAGCCGATCGCGAAAACCGGCCTCGCTGCTGTCGAGGCGGGTGATCATCGGCTGGTCCCGGCCGCGGCCGGATCCCGGCGCACCTGCACCGCGCGCGCGATCGCCGCGAGCAGCCGGTCCAGCGGCTCGCCGACAGTCTTCAGCGAGGCCTGGTTGACGATCAGGCGTGCCGAGATCGCGCGGATGTGTTCGACCTCGACCAGGTTGTTTGCACGCAGCGTGTTGCCGGTCGAGACCAGGTCGACGATCGCATCGGCCAGTCCCACCAGCGGCGCCAGTTCCATCGATCCGTAGAGCCGGATCAGGTCGACGTGGACTCCCTTGTCGGCGAAATGCTGGCGCGCCGTCTGCAAGTACTTGGTCGCCACGCGCAGGCCGGCGCCGCGACGGACCGCCTGCGGATAGTCGAACCCGGCCGGCGCCGCGACGCTCATCCGGCAGCGACCGATGCCCAGGTCGATCGGCTGGTACAACCCGTCACACGAGTGTTCGAGCAGGACGTCCTTGCCGACGACGCCGAGGTCGGCGGCACCGTACTGCACGTACGTCGGCACGTCGCTCGGACGCACGGTGATCAGGCGCACGCCGGGATCGGCGGTGGGCACGATCAGCCGGCGCGAATCGGCGATCTCGCCGGCGTCCACGAACACACCGGCCGCCTCGAGCAGCGGCAGCGTCTCGTCAAAGATCCGTCCCTTGGACAACGCAAGCGTGATCATCATCGGTTCGGCGAAGGCATCCGGTCGGCGTTCAGCGGAATCGTTCGATGCGCGCGCCGAGTGCGCCGAGCCGCGTTTCCATCTTCTCGTAGCCGCGGTCCAGGTGGTAGATCCGGTCGATCACCGTCTCGCCGTCGGCGACCAGCGCGGCGATCACCAGCCCGGCGGAGGCGCGCAGGTCGGTGGCCATCACGGTCGCGCCGGACAGCCGGGGCACGCCGGTGACGAACGCACTGGAGCCTTCGATCGTGATCTCCGCGCCGAGCCGCTGGAGCTCGAGCACGTGCATGAACCGGTTCTCGAAGATCGTCTCGGTGATCACCGCGGAACCCTCGGCGACACAGTCGACCGCCATCAGCTGCGCCTGCATGTCGGTGGCGAAGCCGGGATACGGCGAGGTGCGTGCATGCACCGCACGCGGCCGCCGGTCCATCGACGCGCGGATCCAGTCCGCACCGGTCTCGATCACCACGCCGCACTCGCGCAGCTTGTCCAGCGTCGCATCCATCACCGACGGATCGATCCGGCGCAGCACGATCGAACCGCGCGCGACGGCCAGCGCACACAGGAAGGTCCCCGCCTCGATGCGGTCGGCCATCACGCGGTGGTTCGCGCCGTGCAGCCGGTCGACCCCGTCGATCGTGATCCGGTCGGTGCCGGCGCCCCGGATCCGCGCCCCCATCGCCTGCAGCGCGAGCGCGAGGTCGATCACCTCGGGTTCACGCGCCGCGTTTTCGATCACCGTCGTGCCTTCGGCGAGCACCGCCGCCATCATCAGGTTCTCGGTGCCGGTCACGGTGACCATGTCGGTGACGATCCTCGCGCCGTGCAGACGTCGCGCCCGGGCGACCACGTATCCGTGGTCGATCGAGATCTCGGCACCCATCGCCTGCAGACCCTTGATGTGCTGGTCGACCGGTCGCTGGCCGATCGCACAGCCGCCGGGCAGCGAGACGCGGGCCTGGCCGAAGCGCGCGAGCAGCGGACCGAGCACCAGGATCGACGCCCGCATCGTGCGCACCAGGTCGTACGGCGCCTCGAGTGACACCGGCTGCGCGGCCTGCAGCGTGACCCGTTCGCCGTCGCGTTCGGCGGTCACGCCGAGCTGGCGCAGCAGCTTGAGCGTCGTGGCCACGTCCTGCAGCTGCGGCACGTTCGACAGCACCAGCGGCTCGGCGGTCAGCAGCGCCGCGCACAGGATCGGCAGCGCCGCGTTCTTCGCGCCGGAGACGTCGACCTCGCCGGCGAGCGGGAAACCCCCGCGGATCCTCAACTTGTCCATCGTCGTGCCCGTGTGCCGCCGTGGCGGACGTGTCCTGGTGTCGTCTCAGCCCTGGCCGGCGAACTCGGCCGGCGTCAGCGTCTTCATCGACAACGCATGAATCTCCTCGCGCATCCGGTCGCCGAGCACCGAATAGACGAGCTGGTGACGGGCGACCGGCCGCTTGCCCTCGAAACGATCGGAGACGATCAGCGCCTCGAAGTGCTGGCCGTCGCCGCTGACCTCGATCCGTTCACACGGCAGGCCGGCGGTGATGTACTTCTTGATGTCGTCGGGAGTGACCATCGTGGGACCTTGGAAGACGGGGCGGACGTGTCGTCGGCACGGGGGCGGACGGGGAAACCTGCCGGAGGCCGCCGTCAGTGTCGCAGCTTGAACCCTGTGGCGAGCATCCGCAGCGCGATCGCCGACACGGTTGCCCAGGTCGCGACGACGACGGCCAGGCTGGTGGCCGGAGCGACGTCCGAGACCCCGAAGAAACCGTAGCGGAATCCGTCGATCATGTAGAAGAACGGGTTCAGGTGGGACACCGATTGCCAGAACGGCGGCAACGTCTTCACCGAGTAGAAGACCCCGGCCAGGAACGTCGCCGGCATGATCAGGAAATTCTGGAACGCCGCGATCTGGTCGAACTTGTCGGCCCAGACCCCGGCGATCAGTCCGATTGTACCCAGAATGGCCGCCCCGAGCAGCGCGAAGACGGCGATCCAGACCGGCGCCGCATACGACAGGTCGACGAACCAGACCGTGGCCAGAAGGACACCGCCGCCGACGACCACGCCGCGCACGACCGCGCCCAGCACGTAGGCGGCGAACAGTTCCCACCAGCCCATCGGCGGCAGCAGCACGAAGACGATGTTGCCGGTGATCTTGCTCTGGATGATCGACGACGAGGAATTGGCGAACGCGTTCTGCAGCACCGACATCATCACCAGCCCGGGAATCAGGAACGTGGTGTAGCCGATCCGCTCGAAGACCTGCACCCGGTCCTCGAGCACGTGGCCGAAGATCAGCAGGTACAGCAGCGCGGTCAGCACCGGCGCGGCGATCGTCTGGAAGCTGACCCTGGCGAAGCGCACGACCTCCTTGCGCAACAGCGTCGGCAGGCCCAGCATCACCGCCCCTGCCGCATGATGCTGACGAACACGTCCTCGAGATCGGTGTGGGTCATCTCGATGTCCTCGATCACGAGCCCGGCCTCGCGGATGGTGGCGAGGATCGGCTCGACCTGCTCCGGGCCGCGCACACGGATCACGATCCGACGGGCGTCGGATTCCTCGGCGATCACGTCGGCGGCGAGCGCCGGCGGCAACTCGCCGCCGGCGAGCCGCAGCACGAGCCGGCCCCCCGCGCCGTGCCGCACGAGCCGCTCGGTGGTGTCGAGCGCGACCAGGCGGCCGGCGCGCATCATCGCGATCCGCCCGCACAGTTCCTGCGCCTCCTCGAGGTAGTGGGTCGTCAGCACGATCGTATGGCCCTCGCCGTTCAGCCGCCGGATGAACCGCCACAGGGTCTGCCGCAGTTCCACGTCGACGCCGGCGGTCGGCTCGTCGAGCACGATCACCGGCGGCCGGTGCACCAGTGCCTGGCCGATCAGCACCCGTCGCTTCATGCCGCCGGACAGGGTGCGCATGTTCGAGTCGGCCTTGTCGGCAAGCTCCAGGTTCTGCAGCAGTTCGTCGATCCAGTCGTCGTTGCGGCGAAGACCGTAGTAGCCGGAGGTGTTGCGAAGCGTCTCGCGCACGGTGAAGAACGGGTCGAACACGACTTCCTGCGGGACGACACCCAACGCCCGCCGCGCCGCGCGGTAGTCGGCGACCACGTCGTGGCCCATGACGGTGGCCCGCCCCGAACTCGCGCGGGCGAGCCCGGCGACGATCGAGATCAGTGTCGTCTTGCCGGCGCCGTTGGGCCCGAGCAGGCCGAAGAACTCGCCCTGGCGCACCGTGAACGACACCCCGCCCAGCGCCTCGAAGGCGCCGTAGCGCTTGGTCAGGGAATCGATCCGGATCGCGTCGGACATCTCGGCAGGACGCGGGCGGTCAGGGCCTGCGGCAGCGAGAGGACGCGGCGCGGATCACTCGGCGTCGAACAGCAGCGAGTCGACGCCGTACAACGCGGCGAGCTGGCGCAGCTTGGACGGCACGTTGACGAAGCCGGGTCGGGCGCCGCTGCCGCGTCTCAGCGCCAGCAGGACCGCCACCGCGGCCGAGTCGAACCGCTCCAGCGGTGCCAGGTCGATGCGGGCGCCCGCGGCCGGCCCGGCACCGGCCGCGGGCAGGAACGACCCCGCGTTGGCCAACGTCAGTTCGCGCGGAATCACCATGGCCTGTCGCCGATCACGACTTCTTGGCCGCTTCTTCGAACGACTTGTTCTTGTCCGACAGGCTCTTGATCAGGCCGTCGACGCCGCTGGCGTTGATCTCCTGGGAGAACTGGTTGCGGTAGGTCTCGACCAGCCAGACGCCGAGCACGTTGACGTCGTAGATCTTCCACGCCTCGCCGGCCTTCTCCAGCCGGTAGTCGAGCTGGATCGGCTCGCCGCGAGCCTGCACGATCTCGCTTCGCACCACCACTTCAGGATCGCTCGCGCTGCCACGGAACGGCTTCATGCGCACCTGCTGGTCCTTGACCGCCGCCAGCGCACTGGAATACGTGCGCAGCAGGACGACGCGGAACTCGCTCATCAGCCGCTTCTGCTGTTCCGGGTTCGCCTGCCGCCAGCCGCGGCCGACCGCCAGCGAAGTCATCCGCTCGAAGTTGACGTTCGGCATGATCGTCGCATCGACGAACTCGCTGATCCGGCGCGGGTTGCCGCTCTGGATCTCCTTGTCGCCGCGGATCTGGTCGAGGATCTGGCGGGTCAGCCCTTCGATGAACTTGTCGGGGTTGGCCGTCGACTGGGCGAAGGCGGGCGACAGGCCGCCGGCTCCACCGATCGCGACCGCGACGATCGGCGCGGCCAGCACGGCGGCGGCCGAACGCAGCCAGGATCGGCGGGTTGCGGAGACTTGTTGTTGCAGCACGTTCATCAAACATCCTCTCGGGGCTGGATGCCCACCGCCCACCAACGCGCGGTCAGGTGGGCGGCAGACCGCTGAGCATTATTTCGCCGTCGGCTTCTCGTCGTCTTCGACATCGGGCGGGTCGCCATCGTAGACCAGGCTGCGGCGACGCTGCAGGAAGGCGTCGCGGATGAAGGAATAACGGTCGATCGCCGCCCCGTCGACCATCTTCTCGCCCTGGAGCAGGCCGGCCCGGGTGTCCACCAGGCGGACACCCGCCGTACCCCAGGCGGCCCCGCCGTCGGTGATCGCCCACCGCACCGGATCGGCGGCGTAGTCGACCGGCAGCGCCGACGCATCACGGATCGTCGAGGGACCGAGCAACGGCAGGATCAGGTACGGTCCCGACGGCACGCCCCACCAGCCGAGCGTCTGGCCGAAGTCCTCGCGGTTCTTGCGCAGGCCGATTTCGCTGGCCAGGTCCGCCACTCCGCCGAGTCCCACCATCGAGTTGATGGTAAAGCGACTCCAGTCCGATGCCGCGGCGGCGAACTTGCCCTGCATCAGGTTGTTGGCACCGATGAACAGGTCGCCGAGGTTGGAGAACACGTTGCCGATCATCATCCGGATCGGCTCGGGCACGACACTTTCGTAGGCCCGCGCGGTGGGCTTGAGCAGGGCGCGATCGAGCGTGTCGTTGAAGGTGAACATGGCCCGGTTGTAGCGCTCGAACGGATCGATCCGCGCCACCCGGCCGTCGTCGCCGGTCCCGGTGGTTGCACACCCGCTGGCCAGCGCGACCGGCAACACGAACACCAGCAGCACCATACGCATCGATGCCTGCCGGCCACGCAACAGCGGTTCCCGCTCCGTCATCACTTGTCACCCCCCGCCTTGTCGCCTTCGGCCGCCTTGCCGTAGAGGAACTGCCCGATCAGGTTCTCCAGCACGACCGCCGACTGCGTCATCGTGATGGTCGCGTCCGCCGCGAGGTCGTCCGGTGCGCCGCCGGGCTCGAGCCCGATGTACTGCTCGCCCAGCAGGCCCGAGGTCAGGATCTTGGCCGACGTGTCCTTCGGAAACTTGTAGCGCTGGTCGAGTGCCAGCGAAACGACCGCCTGGTACGTCTTGTCGTCGAAGCCGACCGAGGCCACGCGACCGACGACGACACCGGCACTCTTGACCGGCGCGCGGACCTTGAGTCCGCCGATGTTGTCGAACTTCGCGCGCACCGTGTAGTTCGATGCACCGAAGTCGAAGCTGGCCAGGTTGCCGGCCTTCAGCGCCAGGAACAGCAGCGCCGCGAAGCCCAGCAGCACGAACAGTCCCACCAGCATGTCGATCGATCTGCGAGTCATGATCCGTGTCCCGTTTGTGCTTTCACGACGTGCTGAACATCATCGCGGTGAGGATGAAGTCGAATGCGAGCACCGCAAGCGACGACGCAACGACGGTGGTGGTCGTCGCCCGCGACACCCCTTCGGGCGTCGGCCGCGCCTCGTAGCCGACGTACAGCGCGATGAACGTGCACACGAAACCGAAGACGACACTCTTGATGACGCCGTTGCCGACGTCGTCGAAGACGTCGACGCCGTTCTGCATCTGCGACCAGAATGCGCCCGAATCGACACCGATCAGCGGTACACCCACCAGGTAGGCACCGAACACGCCGACCGCGGAGAACAGCGCGGCGAGCACCGGCATCGCCACCAGCCCGGCGACGAAACGCGGCGCGAGCACGCGGGCGAGCGGGTCGACCGCCATCATCTCCATCGCCGACAGCTGTTCGCCGGCCTTCATCAGTCCGATCTCCGCGGTGAGCGAGGTGCCGGCGCGACCGGCGAACAGCAGTCCGGTGACCACCGGACCCAGTTCGCGCACCAGCGACAACGTGACCAGCACGCCGAGTGCCTGCTCCGAGCCATAGCGCTGCAGCGTGTAGTAACCCTGCAGCCCGAGCACGAAGCCGACGAACAGGCCGGAGACGGCGATGATCGACAACGAATAGTTGCCCAGGAAGTGGATCTGGTCGACGATCAGCCGCGGGCGGCGCAGCGCGGCGAGCGAGAGCCAGCACAGGCGCACGAAGAAGCGGGCACCGTAACCGAGGCCGGCGACCAGGTCGACCACCGCGCCGCCCAGGCGGGCGACCAGCGCCGCGGGATTCACCGGTCGACCCCGAACTGCTCGGCCAGCGGCGCCGCAGGATAGTGGAACGGGACCGGTCCGTCGCGCCGGCCATGCATGAACTGCGCGACATGAGGTTCTTCGGACGCGAGCAGCGCCTCGGGCCTGCCCTCGCCGAGCACGCGGCCGTCGCCGAGCACGTAGCCGTAGTCGCAGAACGAGACCGTTTCGTGCACGTCGTGGGTGACCACCAGCGAGGTGGCGCCCAAAGCGTCGTTCAGGCTGCGGATCAGGTGCGCGATCGTGCCCATCGAGATCGGATCCAGGCCGGCGAACGGTTCGTCGTACAGCAGCAGCGGCGGATCGAGCGCAATCGCCCGTGCCAGCGCGACACGGCGCGCCATGCCGCCGGAGATCTCGGACGGCTTGAGCGATGCGGCACCGCGCAGGCCGACCGCGTTCAGTTTCATCAGCACCAGGTCGCGCACCATCGACTCCGCCAACTCGGTGTGCTCGCGGATCGGGAAGGCGACGTTGTCGAACACCGACATGTCGGTGAACAGCGCGCCGAACTGGAACAGCATGCCCATCTTGCGCCGGACACGGTACCAGCCGTCACGATCCAGCCCCTGGATCTCCTGCCCCTCGAGCACGATGCGCCCCTGCTGGGGCCGCGCCTGGCCACCGATCAGGCGCAGGATCGTGGTCTTGCCACAGCCCGACCCGCCCATCAGCGCGGTCACCGACCCGCGCGCGAAACGCATCGACACGTCCCGGATGATCACGCGTTCGCCGTAGCCGAAGCGCACGTTCTCGAGGACAAGGAAGTCGTCAGCCAAGGCGTTCCCGCGGGTTGGGTTCGACGGATTCTAGCAAGGCGACCTGCGGCGACAGGCCGCCGTCGGGTCATCGAGCCCGGTGTTCGTGCAACCGTGACCAGGCTCACCCGCCCCGGCCGCACCGCTCACCGGTGATCGCAGGCGCGGCCCGAGCCCCGCATCGGTGCGCATCGAGGTCCGGTTCAGGCCGCGCCCACCAGCCGAGCCTCGGCTTCGCTGATCGCATCGATCGTGCCCGCGAGCACCAGCGTATCCCCGCTCTCGAGCCGGGTTTCACCCGGAGGCGACACGATCCTCCGATTGCGTCGGACCAGCGCGGTCACCCTGACGTCGCGTGATGTCGCCTCGACCAGTTCGCGCCCGGCCCACGTGCTGTCGGCCGCCAGCGTCACGGAACGCAGGTGGACCGAACCGATCTCGATCTCGTCGGTGCGGTCATCGGCACCGTGAAAGAACCCCTGCAGCAGCGTGTACCGCTTCTCGCGCACGTCGCGCACACGACGCAGCACCCGTGCCAGCGGCACGCCGGTCAGGGCGAGGGCATGTGAGGCGAGCATCAGGCTGCCCTCGACGATCTCGTGCACCACCTCGGTCGCGCCGGCATCACGCAGCCGGTCGACGTCGGCGTCCTGGCTGGCACGCACGACGATCGGCAGTTGCGGCGCGAGTGCACGAGCCGTGTGGATCAGTCGCATCGCGGCCCCGACGTCGTCGAAACTGACGACCAGCGCCCGGGCGCGATGCAGGCCGGCGGCCACCAGCGTGTCGCGACGCGACGAATCGCCGTAGACGACCGATTCACCGGCCGCCGCCGCCTGCCGGACCCGGTCCGGGTCGAGGTCGAGGGCGACATACGCCACGTTCTCGGCCTCGAGCACGTGGGCCAGGCTCTGCCCGCAGCGACCGTAGCCGCAGATCACGACGTGCTGGTCGCGCGCCAGGCTCTGCGCGGCGATCCGTTGCAATTGCAACGAGCGCTGCAGCCATTCGGAACCGGAGAATCGCAACGCCAGGCGGTTGGCCTGCAGGACCAGCAGCGGGCTGAACAGCATCGACAGCAGCATGGCCGCGTAGATCGGCTGCAGCGACGTGTCGGAAAGCAGTCCGGCCGCAGCGGCCCCGCCGAGCAGCACGAAGCCGAATTCCCCGGCCTGCGCCAGCCAGATGCCCGAACGGATCGAGGTGCCCGGCGCGGCACCGAACACCCGCGACAGGCCGGCGACCAGCACCGCCTTCAACACCACCGGCAGGATCATCAGCGTCAGCACCCGATCCCAGGCGCCGGCCACGGTCATCAGGTTCAGCCGCATGCCGACGGTGATGAAGAACAGCCCGAGCAGCACGTCGCGAAACGGCTTGATGTCCTCCTCGACCTGGTAGCGGAACTCGGTCTCGGCGATCAGCATGCCGCCGACGAACGCGCCCAGTTCCATCGACAATCCGGCCCGTTCGGTCAGCCAGGCGAAGAACAGCGTGGCCAGCAGCACGTTCAGCGTGAACACCTCGTGGGACCGCTGGCGCGCGACCAGGTTGAACCAGCGGCGCATCAGCGGCGGACCGAAGCGCAGCAGCACGACCAGGATCACCACCGCCTTGGCGCCCGCTATCAGGATCGCCTGCGCGCCATCCATGCCGGTATCCGCGGCCAGCGCCGGGATCAGGATCAGCAGCGGGATCACCGCCAGGTCCTGGAACAGCAGCACCGCGAACGCGCGCCGGCCGTGCTCGGATTCCATCTCGCGCCGCTCGGTCAGCATCTTGACCACCAGCGCGGTCGACGACATCGCCGCCGCGCCGCCGATCGCGAACCAGCCCCGCCAGTCGGTGCCCGGGCCGAGCAGCCAGCCGGCCCATGACGAGGGCATCAGCGCGAACGCACCGACGACCAGCAGGATCGTCGTGCCCACCTGCGAGGCGCCCAGCCCGAACACCAGCGAGCGCATCGAGCGCAGCTTGCTCAGGTTGAACTCCAGCCCGATCGAGAACATCAGGAACACGACACCGAGTTCGGCCAGCGTGTGGGTGACCTCGCTGCCCGCGCCGAAGTTCTCCGCGGCCGGGCCGAGCAGCACGCCGACCGCGAGGTAGGCGACCAGCGGCGGCAGGTTGAACAGGCGAAGGATCACCACGGCGACCACCGAGGCGGCCAGCAGGATCAGGGTCAGTTCAAGGGCTGAGAACAACGGCGGCAGCCTGTCGGAGAGGCACGGACCTCGTGGCCGGCGCCGGGATGGCATCGGCCGGCAGGTCGAGGCGTTCTTTTATACTGGCGCGGATGAATGAAGCCATTCAAGCGACGACCGCTCCGGTGACGTCGCGGCGCGACACCATGATCGCCGATGCGATCGAGGTGTTGCGCATCGAGGCCCAGGCCATCGAGGGCCTGATCGGCCGCACCGGGGCCGCCTTCGCCGATGCTTGCGAGGCGATCCTCGCGTGCCGCGGCCGGGTCGTGGTCAGCGGGATGGGCAAATCCGGCCACGTCGCCCGCAAGATCGCGGCGACGCTGGCGTCGACCGGCACGCCGGCGTTTTTTGTCCATCCCGCCGAGGCCAGCCACGGCGACATCGGCATGATCACCCGCGAGGATATCCTGCTCGCACTGTCCAATTCGGGCAGCACCGAGGAACTGCTGACGATCGTGCCGGCGGTCAAGCGTCAGGGCGCCGGGCTGATCGCGATGACCGGCAACCCGGCCTCGCCGCTGGCCACGCTGGCCGACGTGCACCTGGACGCGGGGGTCGAGCGCGAGGCCTGTCCGTTGAACCTGGCACCCACGGCGAGCACGACCGCGATGCTGGCCCTCGGTGATGCGCTGGCGGTGGCGCTGCTCGCCGCGCGCGGCTTCAGTCACCAGGACTTCGCCCGTTCCCATCCGGGCGGTGCGCTCGGCCGCCGCCTGCTGACCCACGTCGCCGACGTGATGCGCGGCGGCGAGGACCTGCCCTCGGTGGCTGCCGGCTCGACGCTGTCGGCGGCGGTGATCGAGGTCACCCGCAAGCGGATGGGGATGACTGCGGTGATCGGCGCGGACGGCCGTGTCGCCGGGATCTTCACCGACGGCGATCTGCGCCGGCTGCTCGAACGCGGCCACGACGTGCGGGCGATGACGGTCGACGACGCGATGACCCGCACGCCGGCGACGATCGCCGCGGACGCGCTGGCGGTCGAGGCGGTCCGGATCATGGAGGAGCGCCGGATCAACCAGCTGCTGGTCGTCGATGCGGACCGGCGGCTGGTTGGTGCGCTCCACATCCACGACCTGCTGATGGCGAAGGTGGTCTGATGACCGCATCGGCGCGCGACCGCGCCCGGACGATCGCCCTGGTCGCGCTGGATGTCGACGGCACGCTGACCGACGGGACGCTGTTCATCGGACCCGCGGGTGAGGTGTTCAAGGGCTTCTCGGTGCGCGACGGGTTCGGCATGAACCTGCTCGCCCGTGCCGGCATCACGGTCGCCCTGATCACGGCGCGCCGCTCCGAGATCGTCGCGGCCCGCGCCGCGGAACTCGGCATCGGCGCCGTGGTCCAGGGTGCCAAGGACAAGGCGGGTGCACTGGCCGGCCTTTGTCGTGACCACGGCCTGACGCTCGCCCAGGCGGCGTTCATGGGTGACGACTGGCCCGACCTGGGCGCGATGCGGTCGGCGGGACTGGCGGCCACGGTGGCCGATGCGCCGCAGCCGGTCCTCGATGCGGCGCACTGGGTGGCCACCCGGCCGGCCGGTCGGGGCGCGGTCCGCGAGCTGGCCGAGTTCGTGCTGCAGGCCCGGGGCGAGCTGGCGCCACTGCTGGCCGGCTACGACCCGACGCCCCGATCGTGAAGGCACGCGCCTACGACCGCCTGGCGGCAACGATGTCGGTGCTGCTGGTCGCCGCCCTGGCGGGCTTCACCTACTACCTGGCCGAACTGTCGCGGCAGGGCGAACAGGAGGTCCGGCCGCGCAATGTGGCGCACGAGCCGGACTACTTCGTCGAGCAGTTCATGCTGACCCGGCTCAACAAGCGGGGCGAGCCGATGTACCGGATGTCGGCCGAGCGGATGGTCCATTACCCGGACGACGATTCGTTCGAGTTCCAGCGCCCGATGATGGTCAGCCTGAACCCGGACAAGCCGAGGATGACGCTGCAGGCTGCACGCGGCACGTCGAGCGCCGAGGGCGAGGTCACCCACCTGCATGGCAACGTCGAGATGGTGCGCGAAGCCGGCGAGAACCAGCCGAGGATGACCGTCGAGACCGAGTACATGATGCTGCGCGCCGACCAGGACATCGCGAGTTCCGACCAGCCGGTGCGCATCCAGTATGGCGAGTCGACCTTGACCGGGGTCGGGATGGAATTCAATAATGCGACCCGCCAATTGCGCGTCGATTCGCGCGTCCGCGGCCGCTGGACGCAACCACCCCGATGATTCCCGCACGAGCCGTCGTCACGGCCATCGCCGCCTGCCTGCTGATGGCGCCTGTCCCGCCGCTGCACGCCGAACGCGCCGACCGCAACAAGCCGATCAACATCGAGGCCGATACGCTGCGCTACGACGACCTGCGCCAGGTCAGTGTGTTCACCGGCAACGTCGTGCTGACCAAGGGAACCATCCTGCTGCGTGCGGACCGGCTCGAGATGCGCCAGGATGCCGAGGGGTTCCAGTACGGCCAGGCCAACGGCAGCCCGGCGAGCTTCCGGCAGAAGCGTGACGGGGTCGAGCAGTTCGTCGAGGGTTACGGGCAGCAGATCGATTACGACGGGCGCACCGAGACGGTCAAGTTCAACAACAAGGCGCTGCTCAGGCGGCTCGACCGCGATCGGCCCGCCGACGAGATCCATGGCAACGTGATCGTCTACGACTCGCGCACCGAGTATTTCACCGTCGAGAGCGGCGGCGTCAAGAGTGCGACGCCGTCCAACCCGGGCGGCAGGGTACGGGTGGTGATCCAGCCCAAGTCGGGGGACACGCCCGACCCGCCGCCACCGGGCCAGAAACCGTCCCGGCCGGCCCCGATCAAGCCGGACGAACGCATCGGCCCGCCCACGGGCGGGTCGGGTCGCTGACGCGATGTTCGGACGCGCATCCCCCGATCGCGGCGCCGACGGCGCACCCGTCGCCGACAGCACGCGGCCCAGCCGACTCGAGGTCCGCCACCTGATGAAGGCCTACCACGGCCGCCAGGTGGTCAAGGACGTGTCGCTGGACGTCGAGAGCGGCGAGGTGGTCGGCCTGCTCGGCCCCAATGGCGCCGGCAAGACGACCTGCTTCTACATGATCGTCGGCCTGGTGCCCTCGGATGCCGGATCGATCGAACTCGACGGGCGCGTCATCAGCCGGCTGCCGATCCATCGCCGGGCCCGCCTCGGCCTGTCCTACCTGCCCCAGGAGGCCTCGGTCTTCCGCAAGCTGAGCGTCGAGGAGAACATCGTCGCCGTGCTGGAGCTCCAGTCCGACGGCGCCGGCAAGGCACTGGGCAAGGACGAGATCCAGCGTCGGCTGGAATCGCTGCTCGGCGAACTGCAGATCGAGCACATCCGGTCGAACCCCGCGCTGTCGCTGTCGGGCGGCGAGCGGCGGCGGGTCGAGATCGCGCGGGCGCTGGCCAGCTCACCGCGGTTCATCCTGCTCGACGAACCGTTCGCCGGCGTCGACCCGATCGCCGTCATCGAGATCCAGCGGATTGTCAAGTTCCTGAAGGAACGGGGCATCGGCGTGCTGATCACGGACCACAACGTTCGCGAAACGCTTGGAATCTGCGACCGAGCGTATATCATTAACGCTGGTACTGTTCTTGCTTTCGGGCGCCCGGACGAGATCGTCGACAATGAGAGCGTACGCCGGGTCTATCTTGGCGAACACTTCAGGATGTAGGCGGTCGCGGCGGGCCGTGTGCAACCGGACACCGCGTGAAACCGTCGCTCCAACTCAGGCTCTCCCAACAGCTCGCCCTGACACCGCAGTTGCAGCAGTCGATCCGGCTGCTGCAGTTGTCGACGCTGGAACTGAACCAGGAACTCGAGCAGATCCTGGCCGACAATCCGTTGCTCGAGCGGCTCGACGATCCACTGGAGGCGTGCCTGCGGATCGCCCCCAACGGCGGGCTGGAAAACGGCGGCGCCCCGGCACCGGCGCCGGCGGAGTCGGCTTCCGGCGGGGATGACGGCGGCGAACCCCGCGAATTCAGCGCCGACACACCGGAACGGTTCGAAGGCGACGTCGACGACCGCTTCGGCGAATGGTCGGGCGACGGCGGGTCCAGGAACCGCAACGGCGAGGACGACGAGCGCGAATTTCCGCAGGTGGCCGCGACGTCGGGCTCGCTGCGCGACCACCTTCTCGGGCAGCTGGCCGGCACCACCGGGTCGCAGCGCGACCGGGCGCTGGTCACGGTGCTGATCGACGAACTCAGCGAGGACGGCTACCTGCTGTCCACGCTCGAGGACGTCGCGGCCTCGCTGCCGGCGGAGCTGGAGATCGAAACCGCCGAACTCAACGGCGCGCTGAACATGCTGCAAAGCTTCGATCCACCGGGGGTCGGGGCGCGCGACGTGGCCGAATGCCTGGACCTGCAGCTGCGCGCGCTGCCCGCCCGCATCGGCGGCGAGGTCGATCCGGAGGTGCTGGCGCTGGCCCGCGCCGTGGTCCGGGACCACCTGGCGCTGCTGGCGACCAAGGACTTCGCCCGGCTGAAGCGCTCGTTGCGCTGCGACGACAACCGGCTGCGGGAAGTCCAGGCGATGATCGTCGGCCTCAATCCGCGGCCGGGCAGCGCGTTCGCGACCACCGAGGCGGCTTACGTCGTGCCCGACATCGTCGTACGCCGCACCCGGGCCGGCTGGACCGCCCACCTGAACCCGGACGTGATGCCCAAGTTGCGCATCAACGACATGTACGCCCAGATCCTGCGCCGCAACAGGGGCAACGGCGGCGGATTGTCGGCACAGTTGCAAGAAGCCCGCTGGTTGATCAAGAATGTACAGCAGCGCTTCGACACGATCCTGCGCGTGGCGCAGGCGATCGTCGACCGGCAGCGGGCGTTCTTCTCCCACGGCGAGGTGGCGATGCGCCCCCTGGTCCTGCGCGAGATCGCCGATGCGCTGGGCCTGCACGAGTCGACGGTCTCGAGGGTCACGACCCAGAAATTCATGCTCACGCCCTACGGGACCTTCGAACTCAAGTTCTTCTTTGGCAGCCACGTCGCCACCGAGAGCGGCGGCGCCGCCTCGAGCACGGCGATCCGTGCCCTCATCAAGCAACTCGTCTCAGCGGAGGATCCCAAGCAACCCTTGTCCGACAGCCGAATCGCGGAAGTCCTGGGGGAACAAGGCATCGTGGTCGCGAGGCGAACGGTGGCGAAATATCGCGAGGCACTGCGGATTCCCGCGGTCGCCCAGCGCAAGTCGCTCTGACGCCAACTTCGTCGCTGCGCCCGGTCCGACCCTCCCCTACCTTGCCATGACGGCCGCGGCGTCCACCCGCTCCGGATCACTCCGGTGCGGGCTCCGCCAGCCGTCCCGATCGTCACCTTCAGGAGGACTGGAATGAACCTTTCGATCAGCGGACACCACATCGCGGTCACGCCCGCCTTGCGCGACTACGTGACAGCGAAACTGGAACGCATCACCAGGCATTTCGACCGCGTGATCGACATCAACGTGTTCCTGTCCGTCGACAAGCTGGCGCAGAAGGCCGAGATCTGCCTGCACGTGCGTGGCAAGGAGTTGTTCGCCGAGGCGGTCGACGAGGATCTGTACGCGGCGATCGACGCGCTGGTCGACAAGCTCGATCGACAAGTGATCAAGTACAAGACCAAGCGGCAGGCCTGGCCGCACACCACCATCAAGCGTCAGGAAGCCCAGGCCTGATCGCCCCGGTGGCCCGCGACGGCGTCGGCCGTCGGCGGGTCGCCCGCTCCGGCACTCGCGTCGGAGCCCTGACCCCTCGAACGTAAAGAAAATCGACAAAGCGACCGCTGATCACACGATCATGTTGTGCTGACGCATCGCAAAATTTGTCTACGACGGGATTTTCGAGGCCTTTATAATCGTTGATCGGTGAAGGTTCTGCTGTTTGTGATGATGCGTCGCCCGACGACGTGTCGCGAGGCAGCTGTCAGTCGCATGAATCGAATCGCCCGGTTGCTTCCCTCGACCAACGTGCTGGTGAACCTCTCGGTCACCAGCAAGAAGCGCCTGTTCGAACAGGCGGCGTTGCTGTTCGAGAACAATCACGGCATCGAACGCGGAAAAGTGTTCGATGCGCTGTTCGCGCGCGAGCGACTCGGTTCGACCGGCCTCGGCCAGGGTGTCGCGATACCCCACGGACGCATCAAGGGACTGAAGGAGCCGGCCGCGGCGATCGTGCGGCTCGCCGAACCGGTTCCGTTCGATGCACCGGACCAGGATCCGGTCAACCTGCTCGTGTTCCTGCTGGTGCCGGAGCACGCGACCGAGGAACACCTGGAGATCCTGTCGGAACTGGCCGAGCTGCTGTCCGACAAGGCGATCCGCGAATCGCTTCAGACCACCGAGGATCCGGCGCACGTCCATCGCGTGCTGTCGACGTGGACGCCGTACCGTCCCGCCGCCTGACGATCCATTCCACGATGTCGGTCACCGTCCAGGCGCTGGTCGACGCCAACCAGGAGCCATTGCACCTGACCTGGGTGGCCGGACGACGCGGCGCTTCGCGTGTGGTCTCCTCGGCGACCGCCGAACCCGCCGATCTCGTCGGCCACCTGAACCTGATCCATCCGGCACGCATCCACGTGCTCGGCCACGAGGAACTCGCGTACTTCCTGCGCCTCGAGAAGACACGGCGCATCTCGCTCACCAACGACCTGCTGGTCGGCCATCCGCCGGCGGTGATCGTCGCCGAGGGTCTCGAGGCGCCGGATGCGCTGGTCGATTCGTGCGAGGCCGACGGACTGCCGCTGATCGGCTCGTCGCTGCCCGCGGCGCGGATCATCGACTCGCTGCGTTTCTTCCTGCAGAAGGCGATGGCCGAGAGCTGCTCGATGCACGGCGTCTTCATGGACGTGCTCGGCATGGGTGTGCTGATCTCGGGTGAGTCCGGGCTGGGCAAGAGCGAACTCGCGCTCGAACTGATCAGCCGCGGCCACGGGCTGGTCGCCGACGACGTCGTCGACCTGATGCGCACGGCACCGGACGGCATCGAGGGCCGCTGCCCGCCGCTGCTGCGCAACCTGCTCGAAGTGCGCGGGCTCGGGCTGCTCGACATCCGCGCGATCTTCGGCGAGACCGCCGTGCGCCGCAAGATGCGGCTCAAGCTGATCGTGCACCTGGTCCGTCGCAGCACACTCGAGAACGAATACCAGCGCCTGCCGCTGGAGGCGCTGACCCAGGATGTGCTCGGCCTGGCGATCCGCAAGGTGGTGATCCCGGTGGCTGCCGGGCGCAACCTCGCGGTGCTGACCGAGGCCGCCGTGCGCAGCACGATCCTGCAGCTTCGCGGCATCGACACGATGGGCGACTTCATCGAGCGCCAGCACCAGCTGATCCAGTCGCAGGGCGCCGACGGCTGATGCGGGTCGTCGTCGTCACCGGCATATCGGGCTCGGGCAAGTCGATCGCGGTCAACACCCTCGAGGACGACGGCTTCTACTGCATCGACAACCTGCCCGCGCAGTTCCTGCACGAAGTGATCATGTCGCTGCAGGAGGCCGGCCACGTCAAGGTCGCGGTGTCGATCGACGCAC
>CADEEH010000092.1 GCA_902826305.1 uncultured Burkholderiales bacterium | reverse complement strand
CCATCAGCCCGGGCAGGTCGGCCCGCTGCATGGCGTCGTAGAACGCTTCCTCGACGGCTTCGGCGGTGGCGAATATGGGCGTGCGCGGCATGGCTCGTCCGCCCGGCCGCAAAGGCTGGAGGGATCGTCGGAGTTTATGCGACGTCGGGCCCGGGGATCACCGTGGCCGTTGCCGGCGCGCACCGGTCAGGCGGGCCGGGTCACTTCGGCGGGCGCTCGGTCTGGACGGTCATCGCCTGCTTGAGCGACTCGAACACCTGGAACGGCGACAGCTTGTTCAGGCAGTCGGTGTGCCCGAGCGGGCAGGTGCGCTCGAAGCACGGGCTGCACTCGAGGTGCAGCCACAGGGTCTTGGCGTTGGGGGACCGCGGCGGGGTGTGACGCGGGTCGCTGGAACCGAACACCGCCACCTGCGGGCGGCCCAGCGCGGCCGCGACATGCATCATGCCGGAGTCGTTGGAGACGACGCCGTCGGCCTGG
Source organism: uncultured Burkholderiales bacterium (assembly GCA_902826305.1). GTDB lineage: Bacteria > Pseudomonadota > Gammaproteobacteria > Burkholderiales > Burkholderiaceae_E > CADEEH01. Next base: position 19,045 of record CADEEH010000092.1, on the reverse strand, counting down.
GCGATCAGCGCGATCGCCTCGCTCAGGCTGGTGTCGCCGCACAGGTTCTTCAGCGGCTGCCCGGACAACGCGCCGATCTCGGTGGCCAGCGACCGTTCCTTGGCCGAGCCGAGCAGCACGATCGAGATCTCGGGCCACTCGGCAGCGGCCATGCTGGCCAGCGCGGCGAAGTGGCGGGTCGGCCAGCGCTTGGCCGGTCCGTATTCGGCACCCGGGGCGAGCACCAGCAGCTTTTCCTGATTGCCGATGCCGAACCGGGTGCGGGTCGCACGCTCGGTCTCACCCTGGCGGATCAGCACCGGATCGGGGATCGCCTGCGGCGCCTGGCCGGTGTCGCTGGCAAGCTGGGCGTAGAACTCGACCATCGGCGTCTGTGAACCGGCCAGGATGCCCCGCATCCGGTTGATCAGCCCGTAGCGCGATTCGCCGCGGTGCCCGATGCGCTGAGGGATCCGCGCCAGCCACGGCACCAGCGCCGACTTGAACGAGTTCGGCAGCACGAAGCAGCGGTCGTAGCGCAGGCGGCGCAGCCGGTTGGACAACGCGAGGCGGCCGCGCAGATCGAGCTTGCCATGCACGTTGCTGGCCTCGATCACGTCCTCGACCTCGGCCATCGCACCGAACACTGGCGCCACATGCGGAGGCGCGACCACGTCGATCATGCCCAACGGGTCCTGGCGCCGGATCAGCGCCAGCAGCGGCTGGGCCATGACGGCGTCGCCTATCCAGTTGGGAGCGATGACAAGTGTGCGCACGATGCTGGCCATGTGCCTGACGGCAAATGGGTGTTTGTTGTCGTTGTTCGAGCCCGGGACACCTATTGTCGCCGGAAATGCGCCGGCTGTCAGCGTCCGGACATCGTTTTTCAGGCGCGCGGGCCGCCCGGGGGCGTGCGCGGCGCGGGGCATGTCCGCCAAATCCTCGTCGAATCAAGGGACTATCGCGGCGCCTCGCGGGCGATTGGTAGGGCGGCGGGTTCGGTCCGATCGGGCCGGTGCCGGGCCGCTCGGCGGGGCTACGGCCGTGCCGATGCCACCGGCGCCTCACCCGCGACCATTGATCGGATGTGCCCTGCGGCGCAACCGGATTCGTGACGGAATGCCGGTCGAACCGTGTCGTAGTGCGCGATCTTCGCGGCTTCGACGTTCCCGTCCCCTCATGGCCTGATCCCACTTCTCATGAAACCCATCGTCATCGGCGCGGCACTGGCCGCGGCAGTCGGCGGCGCCTACGCCGGCGTCAACTGGTACACCGGCCAGCAGGTCGAGAGCCGGCTTGCCAAGCAGTACGAAGAGATCGACGCGTTGCCGCTGGTCGCGGTCAAGGATCGTCGCTACCAGCGCAGCCTGACCGGTGCCACCGAGGAGGTGACCTTCGCACTCGGCTGCCCGAAGACGCCGATCGGCGCGGCGATGGCCGGGATCGAGGTGACGGTGCGCAATCGCATCAAGCACGGTCCGTTCACCGGCGACGGCATGGCCGCCGCGAAGATCGACACCGAGATCGTGATCCCGCCGGCGATTGCCGCGCAACTGGCGAAGGTGTTCGGTGATCGGCCGCCGCTGTCGATCAGCACACGGGTCGCCTTCAACGGCTCGCGCCATTCGACACTCGAGGTGCCGTCGGCTCGGATCAATGCCGCCGACCTGCCCGGCGGCGAGGGCGGTGCACTCGCCTGGCAGGGCATGACGGCGGTGGCCGACACGGATGCGAGCGGCGACCACCTGCAATATCGCTGGGACGTGCGCGGCCTGATGTTCTCCGACGGCAAGGGCACCGAGATGAAGATCGGTCCCGCGGTGGTCGAGGGCACCGGCAAACGGGTGCTGAGCTGGCTCTACGACGACGACAGCCGCTTTCGCATCGAGTCGATCGAGATGACCGTGCCGTCGACCGTGCAGACGATGATGGGCCAGCGTCCGTCGCCGTTCGGCAGCCTCGTGTTCAAGGACATCAGCGGCACCGGCCGGATGAAGGTCGACAACAACTACCTCGGCGAGACCCGCAAGATGGAAGTGGGCAGCCTGGTCGTCGATGCGCGCCCGATCGGCAAGCTGAACTACGACACCTCGTTCGATCGGGTGCACCTGCCGACGATCGTCAAGGCCGCGCAGTCGCTGCTGGCCGGCAACGCGTTCGACTGCGACCAGCTCGCTTCCGGTGAAGCCGCCAGGCAGTTGCCGGCGATGCTCGACAAACTCAAGGGCACCGCGTTCGAACTGCTGTCGCATTCGCCGCGGGTGTCGGTCGATCGGCTCGGCGTGACGCTTCCCGAAGGCGAGGCGAAGATCGGCTACCAGGTGGTGCTGGGGGCGATCACCGAGGCCGACCTGGCCGCGCCGGAGCAGATGATGCGCAAGCTCACCGTGACCGCGAACGCGAGTGTCGCCCAGGACCTGGTCGGCCGCTTCGCGACGATGGCGATGCAGCAGGCCGGTGTCACCGACGCGGCCGCCGCCGACGAGATCAAGCGGACGATCGCGCAGAACATCGATCCGCTGGTCGCGCAGGGCATGATCATGCGCGAGGGTGGCAACCTGACCGCCGCCTTCGAAATGAAGGAAGGCCAGTTCAAGCTCAACGGCAAGGTGATCGAGGTGCCGATGGCCGCGGCACTTGGTGCGATCGGTGCGGCATCGGCCGATGACGACGACGAGGACGACGAGCCGGTGCAAGCGGCCCCGGCGCCTCGGGGTGTGCGCAAGGTGATGTGAACGCGCGAAAGCTGGCCGTGGTGCTGACATATCGGTGCTGTGGCCAGCGGCCGCCACGTCGAGAGTCGGAAATACCTGGCCCCATGTCCGGTTCGATCCTCAGCCCCGGGCGGAGCTCCCGATGAGCGATAATGCTGTCGCGTTTCTTTATGGCGCGGCAGACATTCAGGCACTCTCTCATCGGGCATGCGTATCGTTTTCGGCATCATGTCAGCAGTGCACGGGGCCGGCACCGTCGCTCAGCTGGCCGAGGCACTCGCGCCGCACGAAGTCGTGGTCCATCACGACTTTTCGCAGCAGGCCGACTTCGAGATCCGTGCGCAGAACGTGCGGTTCGTCGCTCAGCCCAAACACACCGGTTGGGGTATCTGGGGCTTTTCCGAGGGGATCGTCCATCTGCTGGACGACTGTCTGCGGCACTCGACGTTCGATTACTTCCAGTTGCTGAGCCCGACCTGTCTTCCGATCCGTCCGTTGGCCGAGTTCGAGATGTTCGTTCGCAACGATCGGAACGATGCGCACGGCGATGCAATGGCGCTGGACAGCGACACTGACGCACTGGTGCACTATGGCTGGCGTACGTTCCTTCCGGCTGGCTCGCTGCGCTTTCATCTGCTGCGACGAATGTACGGGTCTTATGCGGTCTCGATGGGCCACATGAGGCGGCGAGCAGGCTTGTGTGTAGTTACGCCGAGGGTTGGCAAAGGGCTCGGGGCCCGGTTCCGCGAGCGATCGGTTCATTGGGCCAGCCGCATGGCACGCGACGGCATGTTCGGCCCCAATCCGTTTTCGCCAGGAATGGCGCCGTATGTCGGCAGCACCTGGTTCGGTGCGCGCCCGAACGTTTGCGAATACCTGGTCCGCAAGGGCTCCGATCCGGAGATCGTCGACTACTTCAGGCGCATCCAGTTCCCGGACGAGGCATTGTTCGCGACACTGCTGCACAACTCGGGTTTCCGCATCGGTGCGGCAAACCACATCATCAGCACGTTCGTCGGTGGACGGCCGCGGTGGATCCAGATGCATCACCTGCCAAGGTTCCTGGCCTCCGGCAAATACTTCGCGCGCAAGTTCGACGACGATCCGCACTCGCCTGTCCGGCGGACCGTCGTCGAACGGGTTCGACGGGTGCGCGAAACCGAGCTTGGTTGATTCGGTCGCGACCGAATCGTGCCGATCAGGCCTCGGTCGTCTCGTGCCGATCCGCGGCCGCGTACAACTCGGCGGCGAACGACGGGTCGGTGCGGGTGAACTGGTTGGCCCAGGCGCGCACCTCGGCGGCCTCGCGGGTCCGGTCCTCGGGCTGCTTGCGGGTCGCGATCGGCGGCTGGGTGCCACCCCGGTCCTCGAACGCGAGGAAGGCGGCGCATTCGCGCATCCGCTGGGCGCGGGCGGGATCGTACGACTCGCAGCCGTCGGCGATCGACCTCAGTTCACGGATCGCGCGCTTGCGGCCCTGCGACTCGAGCACACGCCACAACGCCCGCAGGCTGCGTGCGCCGGCGACGGCGAGGACGGAATCACGCGAACCGCCGAAGGCGGACAACGCACTGAACACCGGCGCCGCGAATTCCGCGGCCCATTTCGCGCCGCGCGGCACGGGGACCGGCGCGGGCACCAGGATCTTGAATCGTTGCATGGTCTTTGGATCTTCGAGAGGGGGAGTCCAGTGTCGATTTTGCAGCGCAGCATAGGAAATTGGTTGATGGAATGCGCGCATAACGCCGGCGAATATCGGCGTTTTGACCGATAAACGGCGTCAAATCGGGGATAAACGGTCGTTTCGACCGGTTTCGGCGCGATCGGGCCGGTACGACCCGATGAACGGTGTGGTTTGTTCGCGACTCGTGCGGCTATTCGCAGCTGCCGCGCACCATCCAGACGTCGTTGCGCAGGTAGTAGCGGATGTTGTACGAGCCGTCCGCGTTGAACTTGAGGTAGCCCTTGCCTTCGCGCGGCTCGAGGATCACGTAGGTGTCGTCGGCCGCCCAGGTGATCCGCGGCCCGTCGCGATAGGGCTGGACCACGTCGGCGTCGGCGCTGGCCGGGGCGGTGATCGATCCCCGGTCGCGCACCGCGCGCAGTCGGAACGGAAACGACTTGATCGACGACGGGATCGCGCAGCTCACGTGGATGTTGGCGCAGAACACGGGCATCGACGGTTCGCACTGGAGTTCGCCGCCCTCGAGCAGTTTGCCGATGGCCTTGCCCGCCGCGGCATCGGCCGCGAACGCGGCGAACGGTACCAGCAGCGTCGCCCCGAGAATCGTCTTGAGATGGACAGCGGATGTCATGGTTCGCCTGCCTCGGGTGTTCCCTGGTGGTAGTAGAGCTGCCATCGATCACCGGTCCGACGCCAGATCGACGATCGCAGCGACCATTGGCCGAGTCGGCCGTCCTCGCCGCGCAGCGCGGACCGGTAGGTCAGCAGGGCACAGTCGGTGGCCAGGCGGGTGACCGCATGATCGGTCGGCACCACGTCACGGGGCGTGGTCACGGCCGCGAGGATTTCGATCACCGTGTCCCGATCGTAGCGGCGGCCGGAGCGGCCGACCTCGTGGAACGCGGGATGCAGCAGCTGGTCGAGCCGTTCGCGCGAGCAGCACACACCCGGATGATGCAGCTCGGATTCGAGCGCCTGCAGTTCCAGCAGCAGCGACGTGTCCGGCATGGCGACATCACCGAAGAATCCGATCACACGGCCGAGCCGACCGCTGCCGTCGAGCAGGACGACGTCGGTGCCGTGACGCAGGATCGAGCCGTCGACCGCACGCACCTCGAAGGCGAAGCGCAACATGCCGTGGTGTGCATCGATCGCCGAGGTCCGGCGCACGACCGCGCCGGGTCGCGAGTGCTGGATCCGGGTGATGTGCGCGAGCAGGGCGTCGCGGTCGAGGTCGTTCACGCCGGGATCGGTGTAGGTGGCGCCTTCACTCCAGACGCCAGCGATCAGCGTCGCTCGTCGTGCCGGATCCGGATCGGACCAGGCGGCGCAATAGCGGTCGACCAGGTCTTCCAGGTCCGATGGGTCGAGGGTGGTGGGCTCGTCGCGGCGCGGATCGTCGCGCGGGATGTCCAGCACGGGCACGTGGCACGCGACACACAACTTGTTGCCTTCGGTGTCCCGGAAATAGGCGCCGTAGTAGTGCTCGTGATACTCCGGCCGCAGTGCCGGAGCGCCTTCGTCCCGTCCGCCTTCGGCCAGCGCCACCGCGTGGGCTCGATCGACGGTGTCGCGGTCCGCGGCGAGGAACGCCACCATCTGCCCGTTGCCGATGCCGTGCGGCTGGCCGTCGTGGGGTGTGCCGATCAGGAACAGCGGGCGTGGCCCGGGATCGGACTGCCAGCCGGCCCAAGGCCGCTCGCGTTCGCAGAAGCGCTCGCGGATCCCGAGCACCGGCATCAGCGCGCGATAGAACACGAGTGCACGATCGAAGTCGCGGACACCGACGAACACATGCGAGATCATCGATTCAGGCCTTCCGCACCAGGGGGTCGGGGTCGATCATGGATCGATGTCGAAGTGCATCACGTCCTCGCGCCGGCCGAGCCGGGTGTAGAGCGCGATCGCCGGATCGTCACCGTAGTCGGCCTGCACGAAGATGACCCAGGCGCCGCGGGCGGCGGCGATCCGGCGCAACTCGGTGATCATCGCGGTCGCGATGCCCTGCCGGCGGCATCGCTCGTCGACCGCCAGGTCGTAGATGTAGACCTCGCTTCGCGCCTGCTCGAACTTCGGCAGCACGTAGGCGGCCAGACCACCGACGGTGCGCTCGTGCTGCCGGGCGGCGATCGCGATGAAGGTGTCGCTGGCCAGCAGGCGGGCCAGGTACGTGTCGTCCGGCGCGGCCTTCGCATACGCCGCCGGCTCGCTGAACGCTTCGCCGAACATGGCCAGCATCTGGCGCATCACCGGCACCTGGTCGGGGCCGAGGACAACAATCCGGGTCGTCTCTTCCACGTTGCCTCTCGTGTGGCGTTCGAGGCCAGCACCCGCCGGACGGGATCCGGCCTGCCGATGATGACATCCGTTGCGCCGCAGGCTCAAGTGGCCCTCGCGGGTTGCCAGCGTCCGCTGAACCGTGCGACGTTAGCGGATTCGATGGGATACGGGCGGATCTGCGGACCGCCGCGAACGATGCAACCCGACACCTCGCCGGCGCAGATCATCGACACCGTCGCGACGATTTTTGTCTGGCTCGCCGTGCCTGTGGGCGTCGCGGCCGAGGCCTTCGAGCTGTCGCCCAGGCTGTTCGGCATGCCGGTGGCTGACGACGCGAGCGCCTCGAGGATGGTCTGGCGGGCGATGGCCGCGGTGGTCCTGTTCAAGATCGCGGCATGGCTGCTCGAGGTGATCGTCCCGCACGATCCGACGATTGTTGTCTCCTGGCTGGTCTGGCTGATGCTGATCGCCATCGCCGCACGCCTGGTGTTTCACGCGTCACGCGAGGTGATCCCGCTGGTGCGAAAGCTGCGCGAGATGCGCAGCGGCTGAGCGCCGCGTGGCGGGTGGCGCGTCGACCCTGCGGCGACGCCCGGCAGGGCAGCGCCTCGAGCCTATGGCGACGCCCGGCAGGGCATCGCCAGCGCGCTGGGAAACTCGGCCGCGGGGCGGAACCCCGCGCGCTTGATGATCTCGGCGGACTTCGCGGGCACCTCGATAGAGAACAGGTCGCCGTTGGGTGCGCCGCACACCGTCGGATGCGCCAGGCCGTCGTTGGAGCAGCCGCTTCGCAGCACCGTCGCACCCGCTGCGCGCAGTGCGGCAACTTCGGCTTCCAGGTTCGGCTGCGTCGTCTTCGACGCCTCGCACTGCGCGCTGCCGCTGGCCTTGTAGGCGAGTTGCGGCGAACGGATCACGTCTTCGCAGCCCTCGAGCAGCAGCATCGTGGCGATCAGCAGGCCGGGTTTGCAGTTCATCGTCGCCCTCATCGTCAGCCATCCACCGGTCGATCCGGTGTCGGCAGGATCAGCTGGTAGAACGCCAGGTCCAGCCAGCGGCCGAACTTGAATCCCGCCTGCCGGATCGTGCCGGCATGCACGAAGCCGAGTCGTTCGTGCATCGCGATGCTGCCCGCATTGGCCGCGTCGATGCCGCCGATCATCACGTGGTACTGCTGCCCGGTGGCCGCGGCGATCAGTTGCTGCATCAGCGCCGGACCGATGCCGCGGCCGCGATGATCGCCGTGGACGTACACCGAATGTTCGACCGAATATTTGTACGCGGGCCAGGCACGGAAGGTGCCGTAGCTGGCGAACCCCAGCAGCCGGTCGCTGTCGTCGACCGCGCCGAGCACCGGGAATCGTCCGTTCGCCTTGGTCGCGAACCAGGAGGTCATGCTGTCGGCCGCGCGGGGCCGATAGTCGTACAGTGCCGTCGAATGGGCGATCGCCTCGTTGAAGATCTCGAGGATCGCCGCCCCGTGTTGTTCGAGTGTGCAGGAGACGAACTTCATCGGCTCCGATCATATCGCGCCGGACGACGATCCGGATTGGCCACCGCGGCCCCGCCCGGGCGACAATGGGTGATGTCCGATCGTTCCATCCCTCCCCCGGGCAGCCCGCCCGCCGATCCTCGGGAGGCGCGGCTGGTCGAGCTCGAGATCAAGCTCGCGTTCGCCGAGGATCTGCTCGAGTCGCTGAACGCGCAGGTCGCGCGCCAGGCCGAACGCATCGAGGTGCTCGGCCGCGAACTGCTGCGCCTGAAGTCCCGCGTCGAGCAGGGCGGCACCGGCGAGGGCACCCCACCGGGCGCCGTCGACGAGAGGCCGCCGCACTACTGACCTTCGATCCCGCAAGCCGTGGCGGGTGGGCACGAGGGCGGCTCAGTGCGCGGCCGTGCCGTCACGCGCCGCCATCTGCGCTTCGACCTGCCGCATGAAGTCCGCCCGCGTCTTGCCGGGTTCGTCACGGAAGGTCTCCTCGAGGGTCACCAGTTCGCGGAACCGATCGATCCGGAAGTTGCGGAACGCCGCGCGCGATTCACACCAGGCGATCAGCGTCCACGCCGAATCCCAGTTGACACAGCCGAGGGGTCGCAGCACCCGCGTCGATTCGCTGCGACCGGCATCACAATACACGGCGCGCAGCTTGCGACGGGCTTCGATCGCCAGGCGCAGTTGCCCGAGCCGCTCGCGGGTTGCCGGATCCTGTCCGACGACGATCGACGGCGTGAACAGCGCGAGGCTTTCGGCCGCGGCGCGGACCGCCGGGGGCAGGATCGCCAGGATCTTGCCCAGCGCGTGTTCGCCGTGTGCCGCGAGTGCCGGGTCGAGGCGCGGGGCGGCGATACGCACCGCCGCCACCAGCGCGCGGGCCTCGTCATGGGTGAACATCAGCGGGGGCAGGTCGAAGCCGGCACGCATCCGGTAACCGACGCCGGCTTCGCCGTCGATCGGCACCCCCTGCGCCTGCAGGTCGGCGACGTCGCGGTAGACCGTCCGCTCCGACACCTCCAGCTTGCGGGCGAGCCAGGCGGCCGTACTGAGGCGCCGCCCGCGGATCAGCTGGACGAGTTCGAAGAGGCGGTCGGCGCGACGCATGGTGATGCCGACCGATGTTACGCCAACGCGTGCAGCCCCACGCGGTTGCCTTCGGTGTCGGCGATGTGTGCGAACGCGCCCATGTCACCGGGCAGTTCGGTGCGCGGGACCAGGATGCGGCCACCGGCCGCCGTCACGCGTTCGAGCGCCGCGTCGAGTGACGGTGATGCGTTCAGGTAGACCACCGCACCGTCGGTTGTCGGCCGCGGCGTGTCGGCACCTGCCACCAGGCAGCCGCCGACGCCCGCCTCGTCGTACGGGAAGATCGCCAGCGTCGGCGCGGATGCATCGGGCCGGGCCGCGGGCGACTGCTCGCGCCGCAACGTCCTGGCGAGGATGGTTTCGTAGAACGACTGGGCGCGATCGATGTCGCGCACCGGTAGTTCGAACCAGTTGACCGCGTGTTGCTGGGTGTGTTGCATGGAATTCTCCGAAGTCGATGGATGGGAGACACCATGCTGCGCGCCCCCTGCTGACAACGTGTTGTCAGGAGCGCGGCTCGACGCCAGTCATTGCGGAGGATTGACGAAATCGCCGATGAGATCGTCGCCCGGATCGTCCAGGCCTTCGAGCAGCCGATCACGAATCGCGGCGAACACCTCGCCACGGTCGCGACCGGTCTGCGCCGCGATCGCCTCGGTCAGGTGGACGGCGGTCTCCGCCAGCAGGCGTCCCCAGGTCGCGGGTTCGTCCTTCCAGATCCATGCGGCGAGGGTCACCTGCAGGCGCCCGTCGACGATCCAGCCGCGAACCAGTTCGGTCGCTTCGGGATCGTCGTGTGCCTGCGGCGGGATGGGGAGGATACGCATCGCGGTCAGCTTTCAGTCGAATCGAGGGATGTAGGGGACCCGCTCATCAGGTGCAACGCCAACGCGGCCACCCAGAGCTGCAACGCGCCGAGAGCCAGCCGCTGGTACAGGCCGACATGGTCGTCGAGCGGATGGGTGAGCAGCGTGGCCTGGGCGACCAGTGCGATGCCACCGAGGATCGCGGTGGCGGCGATCGGCACCGGCCCGCGGCGACGGGTGATGAACCAGGCGCCCGCGGTGAACAGTGCGGCGGTGAGCGAGACGAGCGCCGCCGCCGCGGCGGTGTTGTGCACGAGCTGGCTCATCGACGGTGCGACCGGCCGGCAACCGGCGTCACACGGGAAGATCGCGACCAGCACCCGGCACGACCCGTGCAGCGCGATCAGCGCGCCGGCCACCGCCAGCGCACGTTCGGCGCGATGACGCAGCCAGAGCGACCCGCCGAAGATAATGAACAGGATCCCGGTCGGAATGATCCCGAGGTAGTTCATCGTGAACGCCGTCGGGCTCCCGCGTTCGCCGAGTTCGCTGAGGAAACGTGCTCGATGATCGAAGCCGGGACGGCGGGCGCCGGCTTCGATCGTGGCCAGCAGATGTGGCACGAAGGCGATCAGTCCGGCGAACTTCCACACCGTCGGCCGCACCCTACGCGGCACCCTTGGCCGCCGCGAGCGCCAGCGGCAGGTACCTGGCGAGCTGCTTGTGTTCGATGTCGTCGATCGCGTGCAGTTTCAGATGCCGTCGACCTTTGCCCGAGCCTTCGAGATGCCCGAACGGGTCGGTGATGGACGCACCTTTGCCGAATTCCACGGAGACGTGGGCCTTGTAGGCGAACACGCCACCGAACGAGTGGCCACCGGATGAGAAGAGGATGCCCCCGTACTTCACTTCCTCGGTGGCGTCCTTGAACACCCGCCTGACCAGCTTTCGCACGGCCTGCACGATTTGCTGGCGCTCCTCGCCGAGCAGGCGGATGTCGTCGACCAGCGCTTCAACGGACTTCGTTGCCATGACCCTCATCCGGTTCGATCCGGATGGCGATATTGCCACGCTTGTGTCCCTGGGCAACCCAGGCGTGGGCGGCACGGATGGCGTCGAACGGATAGGTTCGATCGACGACCGGCACGAACGCGCCGATGGCCGCGAGCCCGCGCAGTTGTTCGGCATAGTCGGTCCGCTCGGCCGCCGGCCCTGCGATCACGCGCTGGCCGGAGCGCAGGCTGTGCCACGGGGCGGCGGCCAGCGCGGGCAGATCGGCCAGCACCAGCAGCAGTCGCCCGCCGGCTGCGAGCACCGGTGCACAACGGGCGAACGGCGCGGTGCCCGCGGTGTCGACGATCACGTCGTAGGTCGCACCGGCCTCGGTGAAGTCCCGGGCGGTGTAGTCGATCACCTGCTCGGCGCCCAGCGACTTCACCAGGTCCGCGTTCGCCCGGCTGCAGACCCCGGTCACCCGGGCACCGGCGTGTTTCGCGAGTTGCACCGCCGCCGTACCGACGGCTCCCGAGGCGCCGTTGACGAGGATTTTCTCGCCGGCCTTCAATCCCGCACGTCGGAAGAAGTCGAGCATCGTCGCGCCGCCGAAGCCCAGCGCCGCGGCCTGTTCGTAGCTCAGTCCCGGTGGCTTCAATGCGATCGCATCGTCCTGCGCCAGACACCGGTACTCGACATGGCAGCCCAGGCGCGCCCCGGTGAACGCGAACACGGCATCTCCCGGCTTGAACCGCGACACCTTCGCGCCCACGGCGACGACGTCGCCGCTGAGTTCCGAGCCGAGGATCGGTTGCCTGGGCCCGTGCAGGCCGAACACGAGGCGGGCGATCGCCCCGAAGCCACGCGGCATCGACAGTGTCCGGATCCGCCAGTCCGCCGAAGTCACGGTCGTCGCCCGCAAGCGCACGAGGACCTCGTCGGGGCCGGGGGTCGGCATCACCTGCTCGCGGAACTCGAGTACCTCCGGCCCGCCGTAGCGCGTGCAGACGACCGCCCTCATCCGGTCCACATCGAGCGGGCGCTCAGCGCCCGACCCATCCCCCGCACACCGGTATCACCTGCCCGACGAAGCAGTCGGCCGCCGGGCTGCACAGGTACGCGGCGAACTGCGCATCCTCGCGTGCGGACACCAGCCGGCCCAGCGGCACCTCCCGCGCGAGTCGTTCCTGGAAGCGCGGATTGGCCTGCACTTCCGGCGGGAAATACGTCGGGTTGTCGACGAAGTTCTGCGCGATCGCGTTGACCTGCACGTTGTGCGGCGCGAGTTCGACACCAACCGCCTGCACGTAGGCCAGTTGCGCGCCACGCGCCGCGCTGTAGGTCGAGGCGCGTTTCATGCCGCGCAGCGCCGACGCACTGCCCATGACCAGGATCTTGCCCGAGCGGCGGGTGACCATGTCGGGCGCCGCCGCGGCGACGAGCCTGGGCAGGGGATCGACGAGTGCCGCGAACACGTCGTGCCATTCCGCCTCGGTCACTTCCAGCGCCGGGGTCGACGGGGCCTTCAACGCGAGATTGGCGACCAGCACGTCGATGTGGCCCGCGGCGCGGACCACCGCGCTGGCGGCGCCGGGTTCGATCAGCGCGTCACGGTTCGCGATCACCTCGGCACCGTGTTCCGCGAACACCTCGCACAGCACCGGTCCCATGAATTCATCGGCCTGCGTGACCAGGATGCGTCTGCCGGCGAGTGTGTGGTTTGTCATCGGAGGACTCATGCGGCCTTGCAGCCATCGGGTTTGAATACACGTTGTGTCGACGCCGGGAACTTTGGCAGTTTCGCGGCCGGGCGTCGCGGCCGCGGCACCAGTTCGCCACCGCAGTTCGGGCACCGGCCCTGCAGCCGGTCTTCGGCGCAGGTGACACAGAACGTGCATTCGAACGAACAGATGCGGGCGTCGGCCGATTCCGGGGGCAGATCCCTGTCGCAGCACTCGCAGCCTGGGCGCAGTTGGAGCATCGGGCAATCCTCTTCGTGACAGCGGTGTTGCGGCGGGTGATCGGGCGGTTTCAGTGCCCGGCGCCGCCGCCGACGAACTTGAGCCCGAGGATGCCGCAGACGATCAGTCCGATGCAAGCGATCCGGGCCGCCGAGGCATGTTCGCCGAACAGCACGATGCCCAGGATCGCGGCGCCGACGGCACCGATGCCGGTCCAGACCGCATAGGCTGTGCCGACCGGCAGCGAGCGCATCGCCAGGCCGAGCAGCCAGAAGCTGAGCCCGGCGGCCACGATCGTCAGCACGGTCAGGTTCAGCCGCGTGAATCCCTCGGACGCCTTCATGCTGAGGGCCCAGACGATCTCCAGCAGACCGGCAACGAGCAGGACCATCCAGGCGGCATTGGCAGACAGTGTCGAGGACATCGAACCTCCTTGGTTGATTCGACCGCCGGTTTTCCCCTACTCGCAGCATCGCTTCGGCCGGTTCCCGTCGGTCTCCGCGCGATGGTATGGCCTGGCCGTCGGATCGCGTCCGACCGACGGGTTCTCCATCCGGTTTTCAGCAAGGAAGCGGCGTCATGGATATCGACGTCCTCGTCGTGGGTGCCGGCCCCACCGGGCTGATGCTCGCCAACCAGCTCGCCCGTTGCGGCATCCGCCCGGTCATCATCGATCGTCACGCGGGGCCCGCACAGCAGACCCGCGCGATGGGTGTGCAGGCTCGCACGCTCGAGATCTACGCCAAGCTCGGCATCGCGCAACAGGCCCTCGAGCGCGGCGCGGTCACCGCCGGTGCCAACATCTGGGCGCAGGCCCGGCACAAGGCGCGCCTGCCGCTCGGCGAGGCGGGGCAGGGGCTGAGCCCGTTTCCGTTCGTGCTGATGCTCGGCCAGGACGACAACGAGCGCATCCTCGGCGCCCGGCTGGACGAGGCCGGCGTCAGCGTGCGCTGGAACACCGAACTCACCGCGCTCGGACAGCATGACGATCACGTGACCGCGACGCTGCGCCAGCCCGATGGCTCGTTGCGCGATGTCGAGGCCCGATGGGTCGCCGGCTGTGACGGTGCCCGCAGCAGCGTGCGCGAACTCTGCGGCATCACGTTTCCCGGGGCACCGTACGAACACGTGTTCTTCGTCGCCGACACGGTGGCCACTGGCGACATGGTGCCCGACGAACTGAACGTCTACCTGTGGCGCGAGGGGTTCCACCTGTTCTTCCCGATGCGGGGCAAGGATGGCTGGCGGGTGATCGGCATCCTGCCGCAGGCGCTGCGCGACCGGGAGGACCTCGGCTTCGACGAACTGGTGCCGTACCTGGGCCAGGAGGCCGGCGCGCGGCTGTCGTTCGAACGCTGCCACTGGTTCTCGACCTATCACATCCATCACCGCAGCGCCTCGCGTTTTCGCGACCGGCGCTGCTTCCTGCTCGGGGACGCCGCACACATCCACAGTCCGATGGGTGCGCAGGGCATGAACACCGGCCTGCAGGACGCCTACAACCTGGCCTGGAAACTCGCGTTGGTCGTGCAGGAGGAAGCCGAGGAATGTGTGCTCGAGTCGTACGAAGCGGAGCGCCAGCCCGTGGCGCAGCGGCTGCTGGATACCACCGACCGGGCATTCCGCTTCGTCGTTTCGGACACGCCGACGGCCGCGCTGCTGCGGACCTGGATCGTGGGCAACGTCGCCGCGGTCGCGATGCGACGTCCGCGGGTGCAGCGCCTGGCGTTCATGACCATCTCCCAGATCGGCATCCGTTATCCACAAAGCCCGTTGTCGCGCGATCTGCCCGGCCTGCCGCCGTCCGCCCCGAGGGCCGGCGACCGGTTTCCCTGGCTGCAGTTCAGAGCCGAACCGGATGGCCCGCTGCTGGATCTGTTCGAGCGGCTCGATGATCGGCGCTTCAACCTGGTCATCGTCGGCGACGCCGCCGCTGATGCCGCTGCCGTCGGTGTCGCGGCACCGGGCGGACGGTTGAAGCTGCACCACGTGCCGGGTGGTTTCGGCAACGACCGGGCGCTCGCACGCGCCGGGCTCGTCGCGCCGTCGTTCTACCTGCTGCGCCCCGACGGACACGTGGGTGTTGCCGGCATCACGCCGGATGCCACCGTGATCGCCGACTATTTCGAGGAGACCGGGCTGGCCGGCGTGCAGATGCTGGATACCGCCTGAGTCGACGCTTCGTGTCCGGCGCGAGCGCCCCCATAGCGTTGACAGGCCCTAGATCCAGCCGAGTGTGTGGTGCCAGAGCAGGCCGCCGAGATATCGATGCGGCAGCAGTGCGAACGCGCCGGCGATGACCACCGACGCATAGGTGAACTGCATCACGCGCCGATGTCGCGCCACGTTGCCGCGGGCGACCTGCCAGATGCCGAAGCCGAGCCCGAGGAAGGTCGTGATCGTCAGCAGGTGGATCGGTGTGTAGCCGGCCAGGTTCGGCAGGCGGAAGTCGCGGATGAACAGACTCGACAGGGCGGCGGCGGCCATCAGCGTCACCCAGCCGTAGCCGAGGGCGCGGTGCCCGCGCGAACCCTTGCGCATCCACAGGGCGACCGGGCCGACGACGAGGGCGCCGGTGGCGACGGCGAGGTGGACGATGACGGCGGGGGGTTGGCTCGACAGATCGGGACCGATGTACATGATGGCTTCCTCGATGGGATGGCCAGATGGTCGCGATCGGCGATCGGCGGGTCGATTCGTTTGCGACGAAGCGTCGGATCCGGTCGCGACTCGCCGCCGGGACGGCGCGAGCCGCGTCGGCCTCAAGGCCTGGGCTGCAGCACCAGTTGTGTCTGGCTGACCACCGCGCAGAGTCTGCCCTGGGCGTTTGTGATCGAGGTCTGCCAGACCATCGTCGTGCGCCCGCGATGCAGCGCCACGCTCTCGGCACGCACCGTCGTGCCAACCGCGGCCCCGGCGATGAACTTGGTGCTGGAATCGGTCGTCGCGGTTCCGTGGCCCTCGGCGAGGTTCAGGAACGTGCCGACCGCACCGAGGGTGTCCGCGAACGCCATGATGGCGCCGCCGTGCAGGATGCCGCCGGTGGTGCACAGGTCCGGGCGCACCTCCATCTCGGCCAGCACCCGGTCGGGGGCGACCTGCAGCAGCCGGATTCCCATCAGGCCGGGGAACAGCGGCGCGAGCAGCGCCTGGATCGTGGCGACGTCCTGCATGACGTCAGGACGCGACCGGCCGGCGTGCAACCGAACACGAGATGACGGTCGGTATCGTCGGGCCGGGGATGATCATCAGGACCGCGGAACCGGTCACGAACGCGAGCCGCACTTGCAATGACATCGGAAGCCTCGCCGTTGGGAGGGCCCGGCCGCGTGGCACGAGCCCCGGCGAGGAGTTTAGGGCCTGTTGACGCTATCGGCCATCCACCGCCGCCGACGGCTCCTGAGCGGGTGCCCGGGTGCCGCAGGCAAAGCAGAAGCGAAGGAAGGCACTCTTGCGTGACGCGCAGTGCCCGCAGCGGTGGAACAGGCACAGGCCACAGTGCGGGCAGAAGTCGGTCCTGCCGTCCTTCAGGTCGACGCCGCGGTCGCAGCCGGGGCACACGTTGATCGCCAGTCGCGCTTGCGCGTGGTCGTAGTCGAGGTCGCTGCGCCGCTGGTTGTCCGGCTGCGACTCGGCCTGTTTCTGCCGCTCCAGGTAACGCTGCAGCGACCGGATCGCGTGACGCCCGCCGACGAAGGTCAGCACGATGCCGACCAGGTAACGCACGTAGCCGCCGTAGCTCGGCAGGTACGGCACCAGCTCGACGAAAAACGCGAACAGCGCGAAGAAGACGAAGCCCCAGACGAACGGCCATGAAGGTCCGTGGCGGTGCTTCGCGAAGAGCCAGCCGGCCATCACCAGCAGCGGCAGCGTCAACGCCAGGCGGTAACCGAAGATCCTCAGTTCCTGGGCGCGGTTCGCCTGGTCGAGTGCGACGCGTGCGTCACGCTCGCCCATCGCGAGTTCATCCTGGGCGCGTTGCCGGGCCTGTCGTGCATCCAGTGCCGCCTGCTGTTGTACTTCGACCGCAGCCAGCGCATCACGTTCGGCCACCCGCAGTGCATCGAGTTCACGCGTCCGGGTGAGCAGTTCGTCGTCCTGGTCCGGTCGTTGCGTGACACTCCGCGTCGCGAGCCAGTTGCCGAAGGTCTCGCGCGCCGCGCGGTTGCTGGCTTGTGCGGACTGGCGCCGCAACTCGGCCTGTTCGAGCGCGGCCTGGGCGTCAACGGCCGCGCGTTCGGCGTCCTTGATCGCCTGCCGCAGCACGGCGGTGCGATCCCGATCCATGAACTCGTCGACGGTCCGCACGCGCTCGACCTGCGGCAGATCGCCGACGATGGTGCCGCCGAGACCGATCAGGAACCAGGCGAACAGCAGCGCGACGAGCCACAAGCCGCGATGGAACCATTTCTCGGAAAGACGTCCTGCCTTGATCATCTGAACCACGCTCCGGGGGTGAAAAAGAGTTGCGATGCGACGCACTCTGGCCGGAATCATCGATATCGGGTATCGTCCTCGGATACAGCGCTGCCGCTGCGACCTTCTGGTATCGATTAACGATACCGCCCCGGATGAGCACCACACGCGACCTGGTAACTGTCGTCAAGAAGGAACTGAAGGCGGCGCAGATGACCTACGCCGACCTCGCGAGGTCGCTCGGGATGGCCGAGTCGAGTGTCAAGCGGATGCTGGCGCGCGGCGAGATGTCGCTGTCGCGACTGGATTCGATCTGCCGTGCGCTGAAGATCGATTTCGCCGAGCTCGCGCGGCGCGTGGCCGATGACCGGCCGTTGCTGAGCGAGATGACACTGGAGCAGGAGCGCGCGGTCGTCGCCGACAAGCGACTGCTGCTGGTGGCGATCTGTGTGCTGAGCCAATGGACCCTCGAGCAGATCACGACGCAGTATCGGTTGAGTGAGGCCGACTGCGTCAAGTACCTGGCACAACTCGACCGCATCGGCATCATCGAATTGCGGCCGCTCAACCGGTACCGGCTCAAGCTCGCGAAGGCGTTCCGTTGGCGTGCACACGGGCCGGTGATGAACTACTTCCGCGAACATGCATTGCTCGACTATTTCGCCGGTGGCTTCGATCGTGCGGGCGAAGGCATGATGCTCGTGCACGGCTCGATCAGCCGCGCGCTGGCGCCCGCCTTCCTCGGCAGGATCCAGCGCCTGGCGCAGGACTTTGCCCAGCAGCACCAGACCGATCAGAAGCTGGCCGACAAGGATCGCGAGGGCTACACGCTGCTGCTGGCGATCCGGAGCTGGGAGTTCGAGGCGTTCACGCGGTTCCGGCGTCAATGAGGTGTGCAGGCTATCGGCTCGACGGCACACGGGACGGAATGAGGAACACGACGTAGGGCACGACGGCACAGACCGCGATCCAGACCAGCGGGAAGACCGCGGATGAATCGCCGGACAACACGACGACCTTGATCGCGCCCTGGATCACGAAGTGCAGGAGTGCGGGCGCCCAGATCGTATCGCCGCCGAGTTCGAACAGACGGGCGAGCGGAAACGACACGACCACCGCCAGTGCGAGCGAGGCCGCCGCCACCGGCCACGGAAGTGACACGAACATCAGCAGGTGGACGGCCGCGAACGGACCCATCGACAGCAACGCGGCGCGCCGGAAGGTTCGGCCCTGGCGCAGGTGACGGAAGAGGTATCCCCGGAACAGCACTTCCTCGGCGATACCGGCCTGGGCCAGCAGCCCGGGAAGCAGCCACGCCCAGCCGGGTGACATCGTGATCGTCGAGCCGCGTCGTGCGGCGAAGATCGGGATTGCCACCAGAAGAAGCGCCGTGATCAGGGCCGCGGCGGTGATCCCGACCGCTGTCGGGCGGCCGAGGCCCAGGGACTTCAAGGCCACTCGGGCGGGTTGGCCGAACAGCCATCGCTGCACGCCGAGTGTGGCCACGACCACGGCCACACCGACGACAATTCCCGCCTGCCCTCGATCGCTGCCCAGCCCGCTCGCGATGCCGGGGAACAAGCCGAAGACGGCGACCAGGCCCGCCAGCAACCTGGTCCACGATCCGGTGG
>CADEEH010000091.1 GCA_902826305.1 uncultured Burkholderiales bacterium | reverse complement strand
GCCCAGCGCAGGCACTGCCGGCGCACGACCTCGTTCAGCGAACGCGCGTCGGCGAACTCGTCGCGCAGCACCTTGGCGTCGTTGGCACCCGACAGCGCGATCTCGCGCAGCGACCGGCACGCGTCGTCGGCGACCAGTTCGATCGAGTGCTGCTCGATCCGATCGATCGTCTCGACGATGTCGTTGGCGATCGTGCGATGCTCGTGGGTGACCGGGTCGACATAGGTGCCGGCCAGGCCGAAGCGGCAGGCCTGGAATCGATTGAAGGTATAGACCAGGTAGTCGTCCTCCTTCGGGCGGAACGGCCGCTCGACGACCAGCCAGCGCGCGACCGCCTGGATGTAGCCGGCGATCTGCGCGGCGCGACGCACGGTGAGCGGTGTGTCCATCACCCGGACCTCGACCGTGCCGTATTCCGGCTTGGGCCGGATGTCCCAGTAGAAGTCCTTCATGCTCTCGACGACGCCGGTGGTCTTCATCTTGTCGAAGTAGGCCTCGAAAGCCGGCCAGGTCTCGACGAAAGGTGCCCGGCCCGACAGCGGAAACGCGAACACCGAGTTCAGCCGTGCCGACTGGAAGCCGGTGTCGACCCCCTGCACGAACGGCGAGGATGCCGACAACGCGATGAAGTGCGGCAGGTAACGCGACAGGCCGTGCATCAGGTACAACGCGACATCCGGCCCGGGGCAGCCGATGTGGACATGCTGGCCGAAGACCGTGAACTGCTTGGCCAGGTAGCCGTACAACTCGGACAGGTAGTGGAACCGGGGCGTGTCGAAGATCTTGCGCTGGTCCCAGTGCTGGAAGCCGTGGGTGCCGCCGCCGCACACACCAATGTTCAGCCGTCGCGCGGCCTCGCTCATCGCGTCGCGCATCGCGGTCAGCTGCTCGAGCGCCTGCGGATAACCGTTGCAGACCCGGGTCGACATCTCGATCATGCTGACGGTCATCTCGGGCTTGATGTCACCCGGCAGGTCGACGCGCGCGAGCGCCCGCAGCAGATCCTCGGCGCCGCCGACCAGGTCGTAGTCGTGGCAATCGACGATCTGCAGCTCGAGTTCGACTCCCAGCGACAACGAACGCGACTCGGCGAACGGTTCCAGAGGCATCACTTTTCTCCGACGCCGGTCTCGCCGACATGACGCAGGCCCCACTGCACGCCGACCGCGCCGACCAGCTCGAGGATCGCCACCAGGCTGAACACGATCGGTACCAGTTGCGCGCCGAACCCGGGAAACATGCCCCGGATGTCGTCGGCGAGCACGAAGGCGACGCCGGACAACGGCGTCAACGCCACCCCGAGCGCGAGCGCCTGCCGCCGGCTCAGACCGCTGCGCTCCCCGGCGGCGAACACCCCCGCAAGCTTCGCGCCGAACCGCACCACGACCAGCACCAGCGCGGTCAGGCCTCCGGCGAGCAGTTGCGGCAGCGTCAGCGACATGCCGGTCAGCATGAACAGCGCGATCACCAGCACACCACCCGCGGTACCGAAGTGCCGCGGCCACAGCAGCGGGCGCGGATCCATGTACTTGACGACCGCCCCGGCCACCAGCGGCGCGAGCACACCGGGCAGGCGCAGCATCTCGAGGATCGCCATCGTCGACAGCAGCAGCCCGAACAGCACGACGACCCCCTGTTCGTCGGCGAGGTCGAACGCACCACGCACCGCACGGAACGCATGCGCGAGCAACGCGCCGACCGCGATCGATCCGACGATCAGGTACAGCGGATGGATCACCGCCGCCATCCAGTCGCCGCGGAAGGTGCCGTGCAACGCGCCGACGATCAGCTTGGACAGCACCACCGAGTAGGCGACGTTGAGCGCGCACAACACGAACAGCCGCTGCGTGACCTGGCCGGCGGCGCGCAGCTCGCCGGCGACCCGCATCACCACCGCGGGCGACGTGCCGATCGCGATCGCGGCGACCGTCGCCGACAAGCCCGGCGTGTATCCCATCACCAGCATCGCGACGAACACCGCGACGAACGCGATCGACGATTCGATCACACTCGAGGCCAGCAGCCAGGGATTGGCGCGGAACCAGCGCACGTCCACGCGCACGCCGAGTTCGAACAGCAGCAGCGCAAGGGCCAGATCGACGACGATGCGGAATCGCTGCAGATCCTCGATGCCGAACCAGCCGATCGCCGCCGGCCCGAGCAGAAGCCCGGCCAGCGAATACCCGATCACGCGCGGCAGCCCGCCGAGCCGGGCCACACCTTCACCCGCGAGTGCAGCCAGCAGCAACGCGGCTGCGAGCTGCATGAACTCGTTGGGCTGCGGCGGCCAGCCGGGCCAGATCGAAACATCCATCGACAGTCGGTCCTCGTGTGCCGGGCGCCGCCCCGGCGATCGCGGCTATGATATGCGACAGGTCGTCGGGCTCGTCGAATCAACCGGGAATGTGTTCGGAGTCCCGCTTCACGGCACGATGGCGTGTCGCACCCGGCGCGGATACCCTCGACGCCGACTTCGGTATCGATCGGAAGCAGATGAGCCTCGATGTTGCCGGCATGACGCCGGCGCCCGACGAAGAACCGACCCAAGCGATGTCACGGCCATGTCATGTCGCCCGCTCGCCGGCGGATGCCGTCGTGGCGTTGCGTGCCTTTCTCGACAGCCATCGGCGGATCTTCGTGCTCACGGGTGCCGGTTGCAGCACCGACGCCGGCATTCCCGACTACCGTGACCGCGACGGACGCTGGAAACGACCACAACCGGTGACGTGGCAGTCGTTCATCGAGTTCGCGGCGACGCGACGCCGTTATTGGGCACGCAGCCTCGTCGGCTGGCCCGCGGTCGGACGGGCGCGACCGACGCTGACCCATCGCGCGCTCGCCGCGCTCGAACGCGCCGGCAAGCTGAGCGGACTGGTCACGCAGAACGTCGACCGGCTGCATCAGCACGCCGGCCATGTCGACGTCGTCGACCTGCACGGCCGCCTGGATCGCGTGATCTGCCTGTCGTGCCGGCACGACATGGCGCGAAGCGATTGGCAACAACAACTGCTGGCCGCCAATCCGAACTGGTCTGTGCACTCGGCCGCGTTCGCACCCGACGGCGACGCCGATCTCGCCGACGCGGACTACGAGGCGTTCACGGTGCCCGCATGCCCGCGATGCGGCGGCATCGTCAAGCCGGACGTGGTCTTCTTCGGCGAGAACGTGCCCCGCGATCGGGTCGCGCGATCGCAGCGCTGGCTCGACGAGGCCGATGCGATGCTGGTCGTCGGCTCCTCGCTGATGGTGTACTCGGGCTTTCGCTTCGCGCAGGCCGCCGCGCGTCGCGACATGCCATTGGCCGCGCTGAATCTCGGCCACACCCGCGCCGACGATCTGCTGACGCTGAAGCTGGACGCGCCGTGCGCGGACACGTTGTCGTTCCTCGCCGCCGCGGACCCGGACACCCGCGGCGCGGCCGACGCCGGATGATCGACCACGAGCCGCACCGGCACGGTCCGCGCTTCGAGAGACGGCGGCGAGGCGGCGGCATCCTCGCCGCGCTGTTCGGCATCACCGGCGCCCTGATCGCGATCGCACCGGCCCGTGCCCACGCTGCCGAGCTGACCATCGCCAGCTGGAACCTGGGCTGGCACGTCGCACGCGACGACCTGCCGCGCTGGATCGACTCGTGCAACCGACGATTCGTGAAGAACCCGGCGACCGGGCGCTGGGACCTCGCCGCCGACGGCACGCCCGGCTGGCAGGTCCGCGAATCCAGGGCGCAGCTCGAAGGTGTCGACCTCTCGCGCCAGCCACCGTGCCGGGTCTACCTCGATGGTGGCCAGGCCGTCCCACCGACGGCGGCTTCATGGGACAAGCGCCTGCAGCAACTGGCACTGGTCATCGAACGGACGATCGATGCCGATGTCATCGCGTTCCAGGAGGTTTCGGGCACGACGTCGGTCCGCGAGGCGCTCGGCGCACAGGCCGAACGCTACGAAGTGTGTTCGTTCGATGGCCGGTTCAAGGTCCAGCGGCTGGTCTTCGCCTGGCGCAAGTCGCTCGGCGCACAGGCCGAGTGTGAGCTGATCGAGGCGATCAGCCTGCCGCAGGAGGCCCCCGACGACCGGGTCAGGCCCGCGCTGGTGCTGCATCTGCAGCTCGCCGGACGCCGCCTGACGCTGGTCAACCTGCACCTGAAATCGGGCTGTGTGTCCGAGTTCGATCGGGATCGTCCCGGCGACCTGCCGAACCCCGACAACAAGCCGTGTCTGATGCTGCAAAAGCAGATCGCACCGCTCGAGGCCGGCCTGAGCGCGCTGGCCGCCCGCGGCGGTGAACTGATCGTGCTCGGCGATTTCAACCGCAACCTGTGGCACGAGGCCGCGGTGCGTGATGCCGCGGCCGTGCGCACCGACGGCAGCGCGGCAACGGGCGAGCTGCCGCGCGGTGCGCGGGTGCGCAACCTGCTGCGTGAGGTGTTCGACGGTGATCCGCCCGGCACCGCCGCGTTTCCGGTCCCGATCACCTGCCCCGGCAGTGAAACCCGCGAACGGCTGTGTGAGAAATCACACCGCGACGCACTCGGCCGGGCCGAACTGCAGGCACTCGGCTCGGCGCAGGAACTCGGCTGCCGACTCGCGGCCGGCCTGGATCACTTCGTCGTGGCGGAGTCGATGCGCAGCCGGGTCCGCGAGGCCGTCAAGCTGCCGCTGGGGCGGTTCGGCAGGACACGCGCCGGCCGCGACGGCAACGAGCCGCTGCTGGCGGTGTCGGACCACTGTCCGATCCGGCTGCGACTGGCACTGTGACGCCGTCAGCGGTGCCTCGGTCCGCCGTTGGCACCCAGCGCGACCATGCCGAGGAACTCGCGCCGTGTCGAGGGGTCGTCACGAAACGCACCGAGCATACGGCTGGTGACCAGCGCCGAACCCGGCTTGTGCACGCCGCGAGTGGTCATGCATTGATGGGTCGCCTCGATCACGACCGCGACACCTTTCGGCTGCAGCACGTTCTGCAGCGTGTCGGCGATCTGCACGGTCATCTTCTCCTGGATCTGCAGGCGTTTCGCGTAGACCTCGACCAGCCGTGCGAGTTTCGAGATGCCGACCACGCGACGGTCCGGCAGGTAGCCGATGTGCGCCTTGCCGATGATCGGCACCATGTGGTGTTCACAATGGCTCTCGAAGCGGATGCCGTTCATCACGATCATCTCGTCGTAGCCCTCGACCTCCGAGAACGTGCGTGCGAGGATGTCGGCCGGATCGATCGAGTAGCCGGAAAAGAACTCCTCGTATGAACGGACGACGCGGGCCGGCGTGTCCAGCAGGCCTTCGCGGTCGGGGTCGTCGCCGGCCCAGCGGATCAGTGTGCGGACCGCCTCTTCCGCCTCACTGCGCTCGGGCCGCGCAGGGCCCGTGGCTGCGGCCGGCGCGGCTGCGCGGGTCGCAGGCCGTGGTGCGCGCTCGCGCGCCACGGCCGGGGCGCGGCGGCTCTTGCCCCGCGCTCGATCGGATGTTGTCATTGGTCTTGTCCTGTGCGTATCGGAGGCCCGCCGCGCCGATGACGGAGCGGCTGCACGCGCAGGATAGCCCGAAGACGGAAATGGCGCCTCAGGACCCCCTGCCAACCCACGGCCGATCCCCTCACGGGACTTTCTTGCGATGACCCCCGGCTCCCCGCGCACGCCGGTGCCGGTATTGCGCTGTGGCCGGCATCGGCTGGTACTCGATCGGCCCCTGGTCATGGGCATCGTCAACGTCACTCCGGATTCGTTCTCGGGCGACGGGACGGGCGACGACGTCGCCCGCGCGGTCGCCCGCGTGCGACGCCAGATCGCCGACGGCGCGGACCTGATCGACATCGGTGGGGAATCGACGAGGCCGGGGGCGACACCGGTGTCCGAGGCCGAGGAACTGCGTCGGGTCGTGCCGGTGATCGAGGCGCTTGCCGACGTGACCGTCCCGTTGTCGATCGATTCCAGCAAACCCGCGGTGATGCGCGCCGCGGTTCGCGCGGGTGCCTCGATGATCAACGACGTCGACGCGTTGCGCGCGCCGCAGGCGATGGCGGTGGCGGCGGCCACCGACGCGGCGGTCTGCCTGATGCATCGGCCGGACACGCCGCTGCCGCCGGATGAACCACGTGACGGCGAAGCCACCGTCGCCGCGGTCGAGACCTTCCTGCTGGCACGCGTTGTGGCCTGCCTGCAGGCGGGCATCGACCGCGATCGCATCGTGATCGATCCCGGTTTCGGATTCGGCAAGCGGGCGCGGGACAACCTGGCGCTGCTGCGCGCGATCGGCCGGCTCGCGGCCCATGGTCACCCGCTGCTGGTCGGCCTGTCGCGCAAAGGCGTGCTGGGAAGCCGACTGGATCGGCGCGCGGACTCGCCGTTGCCCTCGAGCCTGGCCGAGGCGCTGGTCGCGGTCGCACGGGGTGCGTCGATCGTCCGTGTCCACGACGTGGCGGCGACACGGGACGCACTCGCCGTCTGGTCGCTGGCGGGACTGCCGGACTGACGCGCCGGGCGCAACGAACCGACGATGCCATCGATCAGTTCGCGGTGCCCGAGTACGCTGCGATCGAGCGTGTGGCCGAGCCGCACGATCACCAGCCGGTGCTCCGGCAGCACGGTGATCCGCTGCCCGCCGTGGCCGGTCGCCTGGAACGCATCCCGCGGCAACAGCGGACCGTCGTCCGGTGGTTCCGCCCGCCACCAGTGCCAGCCATACCGTTCGGTGACTCCGTTGGCGGCGGTCGCTCGCCCGACCCAACCGGGCGGCAGGATACGGCGGCCGTCGACCACACCATCGTCCAGATGGAACTGGCCGAAGCGGGCCCAGTCGCGCGCCGTGGCGAACAGGAACGAGGAACCGACGAACCGCCCCGACGGATCATGGCCGAGCACCGCACTGCCCATGCCGAGCGGTTCGAACAGGGCCGTGCGGGCGAAGTCGTCGATCCGGGTGCCGAGCCGGCGTTCCATCGCGGCCACCAGCAGGTTGCTGGTGCCGCTGGTGTACTCGAAGCGGGTGCCGGGCGGCGCCTGCAGCGGCCTGGCCGCCGCGTAGGCGGCGGCGTCGTCTTCCGTCCACAACATCCGGTTCACGTCGGACCAGGGCTTCGCATAGTCTTCGCTGAACGCAAGTCCAGTGCTCATCGACAACGCATGGTCGATGCGGATCGTGCGCCGCGGATCGCCGGCATCGTTCCAGGCCTCGTTGCCCAGCGGCTCGTCGATCCGCCAGAGGCCCCGTTCCACCATCACGCCGGCAAGTGCGCCGACGACACTCTTGGCCATCGACCAGCCGGGGAACCGGGTGTCCGGTCCGTGACCGGGCGCATAACGTTCGGCGATCAGCCGGCCCTGCCAGAGGACAACAACCGCGCGTGTGCGGCGTGGCGAACGGCCGGGCGGATCGACGAACGCGGCGTCGATCGCCGCGGACAGGCGGGCCGCGTCCCAGTCCCGGTTCGATTCCCGCTCGCCGCCCGCCGCGCGCTCGATGGGTATGCCCGCAGGCAAGCCGATTGCCGCCGTTGTTGCCTTCGCCGGGAGCGCGTCCGTGGCCGTCACCACGCGCGCACAATCGTCACCAGGCCGATGCACCGCCGACTGACGGGCGATGCCCGGGATCCAGGCTTCGGCGAGCCGAGCCCGCGTGTCGACGCGCCAGCGGATCAGGCGGAACAGGGGCGCCGGACTGTAGGCGAAGAGATCGTCCTCGACCACCCGACGTGCATCGCGACTGGCGACGAACACACCCGAGCAGAGATTCTTCGCGAAGAAGCCGGTCACCATCGGACCGGCAATGCGGATGAAGGCGGCGACCCCGACCAGTCCGCCGGCGGCCAGCAGTGACAGGCCGATCAACCAACGATTCGTTGCCAAGACGTCTCCGTGCGCGGCAGCGCCGCCGCACGGAGACTATACCGGCGCCGCCCGGGCTCGGTCCCTGGTCAGGGCCCGGGCGCCGCCGTCGATACCGCTGCCGCTCAGTACCGGTATCCGTGGCCGCGTCCGTGTCCGTGGCCGTGGCCGTGCCATCCCCAGGGGCGATGCCAGGGCCGTACGACAACCGGCGGCGGCACCACGACCGCGGCCGGCGGGCCGCCGTAATAACCCGGGTGCCGGCCTTCGATGTAGACCCCACCCGCGGGCACGACCGCGCAGGCCCCCAGCAGCGTCAACGACGCGCCTGCCAGCAACAACGACCGCCAACGTTTCATCGCCTCGTTCCCTCGGGAATCGCCGACGAGTCGCCGGCACCGGCCCATCCGGCGCCCTGCGACGCATCCCTCGCGTTCCACATCCAGTGTCGCGCGGCGGGTCATCGCGAGGGGTTTCTCGATTGCACCCATTTGTACCGGCGTGTAACCCGGCCGATCCCGTCATCCGCCCGGGACGGACTCACGGATGGCCGTGGCCGCCGTGGCCGCCGTGACCGGGCTTGCGCACCCTGATCTCCAGCGACTGCGCGCCCGTGCCGGCCCCGGCGGCAGCGCCGCCGCGTGTCGCCGCCGGGGCGGGTGAGCCGCCCCGCCCTGAGGCGCCGCGATCGATGCCCGGCGCATCACCGCGCCACTCGGCGGCGCGACTTCCGGGCGGCTGCACGTACCAGCCCGGATCGCGGTAGTCCCCAGGGGGCTGGTCGCGCCGGACCTTGAGCACGGTGAACATCCCTCCCATCTCGAGCGGCCCGTGCGGACCCCGGCCGGTCATCATCGGCAGCGTGTTGCGCGGCAACGGCATGTGCATCCCGCCCATGTCGGCCATGCCGCGCTCGCCCATCACCATGTAGTCGGGGATCAGGGCGCCGATCCGGCCCGCGAGCCCGCGCTGGTCGACCCCGATCATCGTCGCCACCTCGTGGCCCATCGCGTTCATCGTGTGGTGCGACTTGTGGCAATGGAACGCCCAGTCGCCCTCCTCGTCGGCGACGAACTCGAGCTGGCGCATCTGGCCGACGCCGACATCGACGGTGACCTCGGGCCAGCGCGATGCCCGCGGCGTCGGTCCGCCATCGGTGCCGCTGACGACGAATTCATGGCCGTGGATGTGCATCGGATGGTTGGTCATCGTCAGGTTGCCGATGCGGATGCGCACCCGATCACCACGGCGCACGTTCAGCGAATCGATGCCGGGGAAGACGCGGCTGTTCCAGGTCCAGAGGTTGAAGTCGAGCATGGTCGCGATCCGCGGTGTGAAGCTGCCCGGATCGATGTCGTACGCGTTCAGCAGGATGCAGAAGTCGCGATCGACCGGATCGATGTCCGGATGGCGGCGCACCGGATGGGTGATCCACGAACCCATCATGCCCATCGCCATCTGGGTCATCTCGTCGGCATGCGGGTGATACATGAAGCTGCCCGGACGGCGGGCGACGAACTCGTAGACCCAGGTCTTGCCGGGGGGAATCTGCGGTTGCGTCAGGCCACCGACCCCGTCCATCCCGTTGGGCAGCCGCTGCCCGTGCCAGTGGATCGTCGTGTGCTCGGGCAGGCGGTTGGTGACGAAGATGCGCACCCGCTCGCCCTCGCGCACCTCGATCGTCGGGCCCGGCGAGGAACCGTTGTATCCCCACAGATGCGCCGTCATGCCGGGCGCGATCTCGCGCACGACCGGTTCGGCGACCAGGTGGAACTCCTTGACCTCGCCGTTCATCCGCCAGGGCAGCGACCAGCCGTTCAGTGTCACCACCGGGCGGAACGATCCATCGACCGGGATCGGCGCGGCCGTGGCCGCGTCGGTGCGCACGACCGGCTCGGGCAACGCCGCGAGCGCGGCGCGTGTCAGCGCGAGGCCGGGGACCGCGACGCCGGCGAGCGCCGAGCCACGGAGGAAATCGCGTCGTCGATTCGTCATTCGTTCGCTCCTGCACGTCCACCGAGATTGGCATCGATCGGACCGGACCCCTCCAGCGATACGGGATCCGGACGGCCGATGCGCGCCATCTCGAGGTCCGCGGTCGCGAGCCAGAAGTCGCGCAACGCGTCGATGTAGCCGATCACGCTGCCGATCTGCGTGCGCGCATCGGCCAGCAGTTCGAAGACGTCGATCAGCATGCCGTTGTAACGCAGCAGGTTCTCCTCGCCGATGCGTCGCCGCAGCGGCACGATCTCGTCGCGGTAGTGACGGGCGACATCGAACGTGCTGCGATAACCCCGGTAGGCCTCGCGGATCTCGGAGCGGGCCTCGATGGCCGCGATCGCGGCGTGTTCGATTGCGCGTCGCCAGATCGCCTCGGCGCGGGCGACCTTCGCGTCGCCCCAGTCGAACAGCGGCAGCTGCAGCGACACCTCGTAGCCGCGCTTGTAGCCGTCCCCGCGCCGGCCTTCGAGAAGCCGCGCCGGGCCGAACTCGACGACGTCGATCCAGCGCGTCGCGCGGGTCAGACCCAGTCGCCTCGCCAGCGCATCGGCATCGTGACGAACGATGGCCAGATCGATCCGTTCCGCGAAGGCGCTGCGCTCGATGTCGGGCAGGTCGTCGGCCTGCGCCGGCAGGTCGGGCAGTCGCTCGGCAAGCCGTACCGCGGCCGCCTCGCCCCACAGCCCGAGGCGGCGGATCAGCCGTTCGCGCGCCGATTCGTGCGCCCGTTCGGCGCGGGCCAGGCCGAGGGCCGCATCGGCCGAGAAGCCGGCCTCGCGTGCCTCGCGCAGCGTGCTGAAGTTCCCGGCCTCGCGCATCCGTCGCGCGAGCTGGGCGGCGGTGTCGGCGGCCTCGGCCACCTGGCGCCGATAGGCAAGCGTCTGCCCGGCGGCCACGGCCTGGTACCACGCCTTGCGCGCATCGGAGGCGATCCGCAACACCTGCAGCGCCACCGCCCGCTGCGTCTGCTCGAATCGTTGCCGTTCGATCGCGCCGACCTCGGGCAGCAGCACGAGCGACATCAGGTTGAAGGTCAGCACCTGCTCGATCTTGAACATGCGCACCCCATCCTCGATGCGCGAGGCGCGGAACATCGTGAAGTGCGGATTGGGCAGCCGGCCGGCCTGCACGCGGTCGGCCTCGGCGATGCCGAGCTCGTGCAGCGCCGCCTGCACACCCGGGTGGTTCAGCAGCGCGACTTCGACCGCGCCGTCGGCATCCAGCGGCTGCGCGATCAGCGCCGCGACACGGGTCTCGGCCCTCCGCCGGGACGCCTCGTCGGTCGCCTCCAACGTCTTGCCGGTTCGTTCGCCGACGATCGCGGTC
Organism: uncultured Burkholderiales bacterium; assembly: GCA_902826305.1. Taxonomy (GTDB): domain Bacteria; phylum Pseudomonadota; class Gammaproteobacteria; order Burkholderiales; family Burkholderiaceae_E; genus CADEEH01. The sequence goes on along the minus strand of CADEEH010000091.1, from coordinate 8,818 downwards.
ACGGTGCCCACGCCGCCGTCGCCGCTGAAGGACGCACAACCGGCCAGCACGAGCGCCACGATCGTGACGAGCCCGCGGCGAAGCGGACGAAGTCCGCCGGGACGATACGGCCTCGCGGTTCCGATGGTCATCGCGGGCTCCGTTCGGCGGGAGGGTGATGGTGTTCGTGTGTCGGGGCGGCGGCGGGCGGCTGCACACCAGCCGGGGTGATCACCCGGTCCGATGGTGATCCCGGCAAACCGGGCGCTTCCGGGGTGGTGTGGCCGTGTGAGCCCCCGATGTCACGCACACGATCGTTGGCGAGCCGCCAGTCGTCGAGCGGTGATTCGACGCTTGGTGTGGAGGGTCGCAGCGACCCGACATGGCGCACCGGCGGCACCGGGGCAAGTGGATCCAGCACCGAACGCACCGGGGGTCGTGCTGGCGCCGGGACAGCGCCGGCGTCGTGCTGGTGATGGTCGCCGTGGACCGAGGCATCGTGTGCGGTCGGGCCATCGAGTGGGGCCGGACCGTTGTGTGCGGCTGGCCGGTCGTTGGGATCGGGGCTGGTCGCACAGGCGGCCAGCCAGATCGTGGCCAGCCAGATGACCGGCGCGCCCCCTCTCGACCGGACGGCGAAGCGGGGGCGTCGGATCGGCGGCCGAAGGCCATCGATCCGAAACGGATTCGATTCGTTCATGAGAACTCCGGAAAACTGTCGGCGCTGCTCGTCGGCAGCGCACATCGACACGCGGGCGCCAGGCCCGCGCGGCCCGATCAGGCGATCGGGTCCGGGCTCGGCGGTCTGTCCGGCGCCCCGGTCAGGAATTGCGGTCGGAACACGCTGGGCGCTCGCGCCGGATCGGCTGCGGACGGTGGCGCGGTCCAGGTGAAGACATCCGCCGGCGCAACCGCCGTGGCGTGCAGGCAGATCGCGCAGAAGCCGCATTCACCATGCGGCGAGGACCTGCCACCTGCGCGAGGCTCGGCGTCGTGGCCGGCATGGTGGTCGACGGCAGAGGTCGACGTGCCGTTCGAGTCGTGGAGATGGTGATGACCGTCGGCACTGGCCGCGACCGTTGTCGTGACCTCGGTGCCGGTCGCCAGACCGCAGAACAGCATGCGCGCAGCGGCCGCACCATGCAGCGGCAGCGTCAGGGCCAGCAGCAGCGCGACCGATCGGAACCAGGCCATGGTTGCAGTGTACGTCGGTGGCGGACCGTGACACGAGCGACGCCCGACGGACCAGCGGGCGGGCCACACGCGCGGCCAGGTCATGCATCGGCCCGCCAGCTGCTTCTCAGAAACTTTCCCGTTGTTGGTTCCGATAGAATTGCATGTTTTTCAGTTATTTATCCGCGCAAACTCGACGTTGCCATAAGTCAATGAAGTGAATTCTCACGATCACTTGAACAGCAGATCTCGGCGTCTGAACGTGCCGTCATTGAATCCCGGCGCCTGTCTCGCTACAGTCGACGGCGCCAGCACCCCGCTTCCCCGATGGAACACCGAATGATTCGACGCGGCCTGATGACGTTCGCGGCGCTTGCCGGCTGCGGCCTGGCGTCGCTGGCGCTTGCCCAGACACCATCGATCTTCAAGGATGCCGACCTGGCACTCGGCGAGAAGCTGATCGCCGAACATCGATGTGTCGAATGCCACGCTCGCAAGGTCGGTGGTGATGGCAGTGCGATCTACCGGCCGGCCGGGCGGATCAGCAGCGCCGGTTTCCTGCGCGGGATGGTCGAGCAGTGCAATACCGAACTGAACCTCGGTCTGTTTCCCGAGGAGGTGACCGCGGTCGGCGCGGTCCTCAATCGCGACCACTATCGCTTCAAGTGAAGATCCGGGCGCGCCGGGCTTCGTGAGTAGCGCGACGATCGGACCCCGCGCTCAGGCGCTGCGCCAGCCGAGCAGGCGCGCGATCGCGATCGAGGCCAGCGGCATCAGCACCATCAGCACGATGACCGTCAGCAGCAGTCCGCCGAGATGCGAGTAATCGGCCGCCTGCACCACGACGCCGCCGGGCCCGCGGACCTCGCGGCTCACCGTGAACCACTGGTTCAGGTACCGGGTGCCGAGCTGGCTGGCCGACAGCGCCAGGTTCGTGAACGACGCCATCACCGCAAAGAAGGTCGCCTTCAGCTTGTCCGGCGCCGAGTTTGCGATCCAGGCGAGCATCGGCACCATCGCGATCTGCGCCAGCGGTGATTCGAGCGCCGTGTTGAGCAGCGCGATGAAACGCGCGTCGACGACGCCGCCGGTGTGCGCCGCGGTCCACAGATGCAGGCCGTGGACCATGCCCAGCGACGGCAGCGCGAGCAGCACACCGACCAGCGACAGCACGACCACCACGCGATAGATCGAATGACCGCCGAGGTAACGGCGCAGTCCGAGCAGTCCGGCCAGCGTCAGCAGGCTGGCGACCAGGTCCAGCCGCGACAGGAACTGCTGGTCGAAGCCGAGGACGTCGATCTGCCACCAGGTGGCGCCCGCTCCGGGCAACGGCACCGCACGGAACACGAAGATCACGAACGCGGTACCGAGCAGCGTCGATCGCGCCGTCGGTGACAGTTCCCGCACCAGCCGCGAAATCAGGAACAGCACGATGGCCATCGACACCCCGAACACGAGTTCCTGCCCGAACGGCAGCCCCGAGGTGCCGACGATCACCGACACCGCCGCGAACAGCAGCGATCCGCCGAGGATCCATGGGTTGACCGCCGGTCGCTCGCGGACCGCCTCGATCGGCGCATCGACACCCGTCGCCCTCGCCTGCCGCACCCGGCGCCAGCGCAGCCAGGTCGCGAGCATCACACCGAGCACCGAGATCACCGGTATCGACAGCGCGATCTGGTGGATGCGGACGTAGACCTCGAGCTGCTGCGCGACCGACAGCGCCGACACACCCTGCAGCATCACCACGTTCAGCAACGAGACCCCGATGCCACCGCCGACGATCGCGACCCGCCCGAGTGTCTGCATCGTCGCGTGCATCGAGCGGCGGGTGGCCTCGTCGTAGGGCCGACCCTGGACATCGGCCACCGGCACCGCCTCGACGGTCATCGCGTCGGCCACCACGTCCTGGGTCACGTAGCCGATCGGCGCCAGCACCGTCGCCAGCACGTACCAGCGCTGGACACTCATGACCTGCGCCATCGCCGTCGGGTCGGAGAGCAGGCCGATCATGATCAGCAGGCTCGCGGCGATCAGGCTCGCGCCCAAGTAGACTAGCAGCGACTTCCGCCGCCAGATCAGGTCGACCAGGTGCCCGAGCGGCATCTTCAACGCCCAGGGCAGGTTCGCCCAGAACGCGAGCGCCGCCAGGAACTCGGCGGACAGGTCCAGGTGGTCCTTGACGAAGAAGGTGCCGACGATCGCGGTCAGCCCGGCGATGCCGGCGGCGACATAGACCATCAGCGGCGGCAGGTAGGACCAGTGCAGCTCGCCGGTGAGGCGTTCGACGCGTGCAAGGATGGCGCGGTTCATTGAACGGATCCCGATGCTCGACTTCGACCCCGGCGGTGCGCCGCTGAACCGGCTCTACGGCGACCTCTACAAGAGTCGCGACGGCGCGTTCGCCGAGGCGCGGACCGTCTTCGTCGAAGGCTGCAATCTACCTGAGCGATGGGCCGGCCGCGCCGGCTACGTGGTGCTCGAGCTCGGCTTCGGGCTCGGTGTGAACTTCCTGGCGACGCTCGCGGCCTGGCGCGATGCGCCGTCGCGACCGCGGCGACTGTTCTTCGTCTCGATCGAGAAACATCCGCTGCCCACGCCGGACCTCGCGCGGGCGCTCGACGCGGTTGGCGCGCCGGTGCGCGATCGTGACGCGTTGCTCGCCCGCTGGCCCTGCCCGCTGCCCGGCCTGCATGACCTGGTCTTCGAGGACGGCGCCGTCCATCTGATGCTGGGCATCGGTGACGCCGCGGCCGTGGTCAAAAGGCTCGACCTGGCCGCGGATTCCTTCTTCCTCGACGGCTTCGCGCCGACGAACAACCCGGCGATGTGGACCCCGGCCCTGGTACGCGAACTCGCGCGCCGGGCGCGGCGCGGTGCGACGCTGGCCACCTACAGCACCCATCCGACCGTGATCAGCACACTCGCCGACGCGGGCTTCGCCGTCGAACGAGTGGCCGGGTTCGGCGGCAAGCGGCATCGGCTGCGCGCGACCTGGGCGCCGCGATGGAGGAGTTTCCCGGTGCCTGCCGAGGCGCCGGTCTGGGCGCAACGGCGGGTCGCCGTGGTCGGCGCGGGCCTGGCCGGTCGGGCCGTGGCCGCCGAACTGGCGGCGCGTGGCTGGCAGGTCGAATTGCTGCGTGCTCCGGTCGATCGCCATGCCGGTTCGGCACAACCGGCGGGCGTCGAACACCTGCACCTGTCACCCGACGACAACCTGCTGGCGCGGCTGACCCGGGCGGCATTGCTGATGAAGCGACAGGCCGCTTCGCCGACGGGAAGTGATCCGGACGTGGCCGAACCACCGTCGGGCAAGCTGCTGCTTGCGGTCGACGATGCCGATGCCGAGCGCCAGCGGATGATGGTCGAGCGGCTCGCCTTTCCCGACGCGTTCGTCCGCGCGCTGGATGCAGCCGAGGCCGGCGACGTCGCCGGCCTGGCGCTTGCACACGGGGCGTTGTGGCTGCCGATGTGCGGCTTCGGCCCGATCGCCGCTGCCGACACGTCGTCGTCGTCGACAGCCGCAGCAGCCACACACGACGGCCGCGTCGATCGACTGGACCGGGTTGGGGACACCTGGCGGCTTTTCGATGCCGACGGCCGTGTGCTGGCCGATGCCGAAGTGGTGATCCTGGCCAACGCCGGGGACGCGCCGCGCCTCGCCGGTTCGGCATCGATCCGGCTTACTCGGACACTCGGCCAGACGACCCACCTGTCGCCGCAGGCGCTGCCGGGGCTGGCCGCCGCGCTGGGCGGGCCCGCCTACGCGGTGCCGATGGCCAATGGCACGCTGATCGGATCGACCTTCAGCGAGGACAACGATCCGGCGCCGAGCGACGCCGCCGATGACAGCAACTGCCGGCGGCTGGCACGAGCGCTGGGCTGGCCGGCCGCGCGGCTGTCGTCGCATGTCGTGGATCGGTTCACCGGGTTCCGTTTCACACCCGTCGACCGGCTGCCGCTGATCGGTCCGATGCCCGACGAGGCGCGGGTTGCCGCCGATGCGGCGGATCTGCTCCGCAACCGGCGCCTGCCGGTCCCGCTGCGCCCGGGACTTTATGCCTCGTTCGGCTTCGGCTCGCGAGGGCTGTTGTGGGCCGCGCTCGGGGCGCACCTGCTCGGTTCGATGCTCGATGGCGAGCCGATGCCGATCGAAAGTGAGCTGCTGCGCGCGATCGCGCCGTCGCGGTTCGCGCTGCGCCCCTTCACCCGGGGCGTCGACCGATCCCAGGCATCACACGACACATGATCACGAGCCGGCGGACCGACGCCGTTCAAGCCGGGAAGATGCGGATGATCCGACCTTCGGACGGTGTGCCGTTGCGGTTCAGCAGGAACACCAGGTAGAAGCCCGGTGGCGTCTGGTTGACGTTCGCCGGCAGTTGCACCCGCAGATTGTTGCCGCTGCGGCTGAACGGCAGCTCGATGAAGCGCTGTTCGAAATCGAACGAGTGGGTGATCGACGACGTCTTGATCAGCGTCACCCGCGAAATGTCGGCCGCCTGCGCCGACGACACGGTGAACGCGGACCCCGAATCGACCGCCGAGGGCACGGCCGAGATCACCGGTCGCGTCGCATAGGAGCCGTCCGGGTTGAACAGGTAGGGCGGATACCAGATCTCCGCATCGGGGTTGCGCTCCGGTCCCGGCGAGCCGCCGCCGGCGGTCAGCACCGTGCCGTTGGGCAGCAGCATCGCCAGCGAGTGGTAGACCCGTTTGCGCTGCGCCTTCGGCCCGACGGTCCAGGTGTTGGTCGCCGGGTTCCAGATCTCGAGGTGGTAGGCGAACGGCGCCGCGGCATCCCAGTTGACCTGGTCCTGCAGCACGTTCTTCTGCGCGCCGCCGGTGACCACGACGCGACCATCCGGCAGCACGGTCGCGTTCGCCCAATGCCGGTTCTGCGTCATCCGTCCGCCGTCGGTGACCACCGGGTTGGCCGGATTGCTGATGTCGACGATCGACGCATTGCGACCCTCGGCGTTCAGCCAGCCGCCGTATCCGCCGACGTTGAGGATCTTGTCCGGGCGGAACATCACCGGGCTCGTGGTGGCGCCCCAGCCGTAGCGCCCGTCGTCGCTGCCGACCTCGGCGCGCGCGCCGGCACCGCCATTGGCATAGGGGTCGATCAGGTACATCGTCTGGTGATCCCAGCCGAAGATGCGACCGTCGTTGGTCAGGAAGTTGCGCGGGTAGTTGTTCTCGTAGCCGACCGTGTCGAACCCGGTCAGTTCACGCGTCGTGCCGTTGGCCAGGCGGATCTCCGCGCGGGTGGCCACCACCGGCGGCCCGCCGCCGTAGACGGCACGCCCGTCGGTGCCGCCCTGCAGGTAGATGTCGCCGTTGGGCAACGTGGTCGGCGTGCCGTACCACCGGGGTTGCTTCATGTTGCCGGCCGGCACCAGGCTGCGGGCACCCGGGGTATACAGGTTGATCGCCGTGTTGCCGAAGTTCGAATTGGTGAAGCCGTTGTTGTCCCAGACGTCGCCACCGTTGATCAGCAACTGGCCGGTACCCGGCAGCACGATCTGGGCACTGCAGAACAGGTTGGTGTCGATGCCGGTCGGCAGTGTCATGTGGGACGCCGGCGAGTCCACCCCGGCGAACGTGCCGCTCGGCGGCGTCCAGACATCGAACCGGAACTGGTACGGACCGGTGGCATCCAGGTCCTGCACGCCGAAATTCATCACCCGCCCGTCGGGCAGCAGCGCCGCATGGATCGGCAGCAGCGGCGTGCCGCCGTCGGACCATGGGATCACCTTCGACCAGGCACCAACGGACGCATTGCCGTAGTCCGGTACCGCCTTGCGCTGCCATGGCGCGGGTTCCGGCGGCGGCGTCTGGACCGGCGCGGGCCCCGGCGCGGGCCCCGGCGCGGGAACCGGCGCGGGAACCGGTGCCGGTGATCCGGTCGACGATGGGGGCGACGAGGCGGCCGGTGCGGGGGCAGGTGTGGGGACCGGGACCTCGTGCTGCGTGACGCCACTACCGCCGCCGCCACCACCACAGGCGGCGAGCTGAATCGAGGTGATCACCACGACAGACCAGACGACGCGTTTCTTCTTCATCAGAGCACCTGCCACAGGCAGTAACAACCGTCGAGACCGGGAACCGGACCACACTCGTCGGCGAACCGGCGCTTCACCCGCGGGTGGTCGGCGACGGAAGTGATGAATCGAGTGTAGGAAGCGGCCTGGGAGGACTCTGTGCGGTAATTAACGCTCGGGCGCGAAGCGCGCCTGCTCGATCGCGCGCGCCCGCCGCCGCGTGGTGCTTGCACCACGTTCCGAAGCGGCTGACGATCCATGCACATGACATCCACCTGGGGTATCGGCAAGGCTGCCGATTGCTCCGACGACTCGATGCGTCAAGCTTAGGAATCGCAGGTGGAGGTGGAAATCGCCGGTAGTTGTTAGCACACAAGTACTAGCGTGCACATGCTAGCGTTGACGGAACGCAACCCGGTCGCTCGGACGTCGTCTCGCGGTGCATGCCGACCGTGCGCAGCAGGCGCCGGGTTGCGCTTCGTCAATCGCGCGCTGACGCGGTTAAAATGCGCGCTTTCCCGCATCGACCAGGCAAGCGTCCATGGCAAAACGCACGATCAAGATCCATTACGACTGCAGCAAGTGCCCCGGCTACTGCTGCAGCTATCCCCGGATCGAGGTGAAGAAGCGGGATATCGAGCGGCTGGCGAAACACTTCGAGCTGAGCTTCACCGAGGCGAAGCGGCGCTTCACGAAGGAGTACAAGGCCGACGAGGGCACGGAGACGATCCTGCGCCACCAGAAGGACGACACCTACGGGACGATCTGCCGGTTCTTCGACACCGACGAGCGCCGGTGCACGATCTACACCGCGCGCCCCGGTGTCTGTCGCGACTACCCCAACGGCAGCCGCTGCGGCTACTACGAGTTCATCAAGTTCGAGCGCAGCCACCAGGACGACGAGGACTTCGTCCCGAACGTCTGACCTCGGCCTAAGGCTCGGCCTTGGCGCGATTCATGCAGCGCTGGAAACGTTCGTCGACCCGCTGCGCGAACCACTCGGTGGTCAGGTTGCGGGTGATCTTCGGACTCTTGAGCCTGATCCTGGGCAAGACGGCGCGAGGCGCCGGCTTGCCGCCGGCCTGGTCGGCGGCTTCGAACACGCGCCGGAACAGCGCCGTGTCCTCGAACTGCGGCGACTTCTCCTGCTCGAGCGCGGCCCGCACCGAGGCCGCCGACATGCCGAAGCGGGAGGCCACCGAGCGGGTCGCCGCTTCGGTCGCACCGGGGCCGCGGGTCTCGTCCCGACGCGGATCGATCAGATCGCCGTCGAGCTCCAGCGACTGGCCCGAGACGATCGAGACCGCGTTCTGGAAGGCGGCGTTGCGGCTGGTGTAGTGACCGGCATTGAAGTCGGCGAACCGGTACAGCGGCCGCTCGTACGAGGCGCGGTAGTCGAGCAGGTGCGCGATGCCGAAGTACAGTCCGCCGCGGCGCGAGAACACCTCGTTGCGGATGTTGCCGTCGATCGGATACGGATACGGCCGACGCTGGACATGCTGTTCGGCGAACACGATGCTGACCTGCATCGCCCCGCCGGTGCGCACCGGATTGCGATCGGCGAACAGGCGCCGTCCCATCGGCACCATGTCGATGAAATCCTCGAAGATCCGGCTCAG
>CADEEH010000090.1 GCA_902826305.1 uncultured Burkholderiales bacterium | reverse complement strand
TGTCGAGCATCTTCAACTGGCGCGTGCTGCTGGACGATTCGGCGACCTTCGCCAAGTTCTGGAACCTGCCCCCGCTGTCCAAGAGCGGCGCGACCACCTCGGCCAAGCTCGGTTTCCCGGAGATCTCGCGCTCGCGCGGCCCCTACAGCCCGACGCTGCCGTTGCCGCTGATCTCGGCCAAGGCGGCACCGCTGTCGTCGATGCTCGGCCTGCCGCTGCTCAAGGCCTCTCGCTCGCGCTGATCGGCTCGTGTCCCCCGCCGGCCGCGGCTTGACCGCGCCGGCCGCGGGGACTCGTCTTCACCCATCCATCCCCACCGCCGCGCCGCCGGCTTGGCCGGGCACACCGTGTGCCTGTACAGGGCTGTATGCGCCGATACCTGGCGCGCCCGGAGGTGTGATGAGCCAGACGATCAATCGGATGTACGAGAGCCACGCCCGCGCCAGCGAGGCGGCCGACGCGCTGCGCAACCGCGGCCCGGAGGTCTACTTCAAGGACGTGTTCGTGACGGCGGCGCGTGAAGAACCCGCGCGTGCCGTGGGTGCCGTTCCCGTGGGGGCCGTTCCCGCGGGTGCCGTTCCCGCGGGTGCCGTTCCGTCGGGCGACGGGATCGTCGCCGCGCTGACCGGCGCCTATGTGCTCGAGAGCCATGCCAGGGTCTACGCCGACGGCATCCGGCGCGGGGCTGCGCTGGTCACCGTGCATGCGCCGTTCGGTTGCGCGCGGACCGCGATCAGTATCCTCGAGGACTTCGGGCCGATCGACGCCGGGATCACCGAGGTGCGCGAGCCGCCGCGTGGATACGACGAGGCGACGCCGTTGTCGAGTGTCTTCGGCTGGCGGGTGCTGCTGGACGGCGCGGCGCCGTTCTCGCGCTTCTGGAACCTGCCGGTGCTGTCGCGCAGCGGTGCGACCACGTCGACACGGCTCGGCCTGCCCGAGCTCGTCGGCTCGGGCGACCGGTATCGCCCGACGCTGCCGTTGCCGCTGCTGTCCCACAACGCGGCGCCGTTGTCCTCGAAGCTCGGCCTGCCGCTGCTGTCGGGCAACGCGGCTCCGCTGTCCTCGAAGCTGGGCCTGCCGGTGCTGTCGCACAACGCGGCACCGCTGTCGTCGAAGCTCGGCCTGCCGGTGCTGACGCGGTCGCGCTGAATCAGCCACCTGATCGGCCCGACCGGGCCGGCCGGTTCGACCGGTCGGCTGGTCAACCGGTCGGCTCCCCGGGTTCCTTGTGTGGAGTGGCGGATTGCCCCGGCGGGCGCGCCGATGTTCTACGATGGCGGAAATCCCTGGCCGCGAAGGAGGCCCCCATGACCGTCCATTCCGACAACATCGAGACGTCGGCACCCGCCGCGCGCAGCTGCGCGCTGTGGCCGTCCACCGCCCTGTACGTGATCGGCACCGCGGTGGCGATCCTGCTGTTCTGGCCGCTCGGCCTGGCCATGCTGGCCTGGGCGCTTTTCCATCGCGAGATCCGCGCCTCGTCGTATTGGCACTCGATGCGCCAGAAGTTCGCGTCGCGGCCCGCGGCGCCGGACCTGTCCTCGTTCCTGCGCAGCCGGCCCGGCAACGAGGCGCTGGCCGAGTACCTGGCCCGCGAGCAGCAGCGGCTGCACGAGGAACAGCGCAAACTCGACGACCTGGTGCGGGCGTTCGAGGCGTTCAAGGCCGCCGAGCGCAAGGCCAGTGACCAGCGCGACTTCGAGGCGTTCATGCGCCAGCGCGAGGCGGGCGGATCGACGGAGCCGACCTCGACATCGTCCTCGCAGGCCAGCGAGCGCCGGCCCGACGTCGGGATCTGATCGGGGGCCGCTCAGTTCAGTTTCAGCCCCACCGTCCCGACCGCCCGCCGCCAGTCGAACCGGATCAGTCGCCCGGAGGCCGACAGCGTCACGTACGCGGTGGCCAGGTCCGGGCCGCCGAAACACAGGTTGGTCACCATCCGATCGGGCAGCGGCAGGTGGCGCACCCGCGACGCATCCGGGCTGATGATCGTGATGCCGCCGTTCATCAGCGTGGCCACGCAGATGTTGCCCTCGGCATCGACCGCGATGCTGTCGAAGCGCTGGAACGCGCCGCCGCACTGGGCGACGAACCGGGCGCCGTTCGGTGACGGGAACGGTGCCCGCCGGGTCGTGCCGTCCTCGTTCAGGTCCACCGCCCACAACCGCGCCGATTCGGTCTCGACGTAGTACAGCACGCGGCCGTCGGGTGACAACGCGCAGCCGTTGGCGGTGAACGTCGGTGCCGCGATCGGTGTGATCGCCGAGCCGTCACCGCGGGCGAAGTAGACCGCGCCGCGTTCGACCCGGTCCTCGCCCCGTTTGCCCAGGTCGGTGAAGTAGAAGTCGCCGCGGGCATCGAAGACCAGGTCGTTCGGGCCGCGCAGCGGACGGCCGTTGCATTCGGTGTAGAGCACCTCGATCGCGCCGGTGGCCGGGTCGACCCGTTCGATGCGCCCGCCCGAATAGTCGGCGGGAAAGACGTTCGACGGGAACAGGCCGTGTTCGTTCTCGGTCCAGGCGAAGCCGCCGTTGTTGGTGACGACGATGCGGCCGTCGGGATCGAGTGCCGCGCCGTTGGGGCCACCACCCATCTGCGCGATCGTGCTCAGGCGTCCGTCGACACCGACCCGGGTCAGCCGGCGTGCCTCGATCTCGACCAGCACGATCGAGCCGTCGGGCATCCAGACCGGTCCTTCGGGAAACCGCAGGCCGGTGGCGATCACCTCGAACGGTGGTGTCTCGAGCGGTGACGAGGGGGCATGGAACGTCATCGATCCTCCTGCGGGGCGCGGGGGTGCGGGGGGTGGCGCCGTGTCATCGCACTATCCGCCGATCGCCGCGCGCAGTCGACGCACGGCATCGTCCGCATCGTCGGCCGCCAGCAGCACCTGCTGGACCCGGGCCGGCGACAACGTGCCGTCGCGGTAGTCGGCCAGCAGCGGTTCGATCGTTGCCGCGTGTTCCGGATGGAAACGCAGGAACAGTTGCCGCAACTGCATCCGGGTCGCGTTGCCGAGTTCGATCTCGACGTCGATGCGGCCCGGGCGGATCAGCGCCGGGTCCAGTGATTCGCGATGATTGGTCGTCAGCACGACGATCCGACCTTCCTGCGCACCGACGCCATCGAGTGCGTTGAGCAGGCCGGAGAAGCTGACCTCGATGCGCTGGTCCTGTTTCTGCCGCGCCGAGAAGAACGCGTCGATGTCCTCGATCAGGATCAGCGACCGCGGCGGCGTGCGCTGCAGCAGGTCACCGATCGTGTGGTCGTTCAGTTTCGGGTTGGTCAGCGACAGCGTGCACAGCCGCAGCCGCAGTTCACCGGCCAGCGCGAAGGCGACACTGGTCTTGCCGGTGCCCGGCGGGCCGTGCAGCAGGTAGCCGCGCCGCCACGGGATGCCGAGTTGGGCGTACCACTCGCGGCGCTCGAAGAACTCGTGGATGTCGCCCTGCAGCCGCGCCGAGACGCCGCTGTCGAGCACCACGGATTCGAGGCTGCGCCGCGGCTTGGTGTCGGCCAGGTGCCAGGACTCGCCCCAGCGATCCACGGTGAACAGCGACAGCCGGTTCGCCCGGCGCGCCGACGCCCGCGACAACACGTCCTCGAGCATCTTCTCGAGCGAGCGCCGGCTGCCGAACAACATGCCGATGCTGACCGTCTCGATCACCTGCAGGTTCATCGCGATCTCGCGCTTGAGCCACATCAGCCGTCGCTGGTACCAGAACAGGTGGAATCCGGGCGCCGGGCTGTACAGCAGCGTCGGTGTGTCGTCCTCGGCGGCCTGCCCTTCGGCGGCCACCGGTTGTGCCTGGATCACGGTGAAGGCACGGCTGTGGCGGCCGAACGGCAGGTCGTTCAGCCAGCCGATCAGCGAGGTGAACAGGTCGTTGCGGCTGTCGATGACCGCGGTGACGACGAACAGCCGCTGCAACTGGCCCCAGGCCATCGCCGGCAGCCGGCGCAGCGAGGCGACCACGATGCCGACCAGCCCGAGCGCGAGCCCGCCGGCGAAGAGCTGGTTGTCGAGCTGCGCACGCAGCGACGTGATCAGCGCATCGATCATGCTCGGCGCGATGTGGTCATCCCGGCGGCATCCCGGTGGCGCGGCCGGCGGTCATCCGGCGCGCGCGTCGGCCTCGGGATCGCGGATGTTGACCTGGCGGCGTTTCCACGCGCGCACGGTGCGCGGCAGGTTGGCCAGCGAGCTCAGGTAGTACACCCCCTTGAACGCCTTCAGCGAGCGCCAGATCGGTGTGTCCTCGAAGATGTCGCCGGCGAACAGCGAGATCAGCGCCTCTTTCATGCGCAGCGTGTTGCGCGGCGCCATGAACAGTTCACGCATCGTCGGGTTGGTGACCCGGTAGATGAACCAGGAGAACTCGCGCGGGCCGTGCCGCATCACCCGGTCGAACTCGGCGAGCGCCGCCGGTGCACGGGCCGGATCACGCAGGCAGGCATCGACCGCGTCGACGCCGACGAACGCGCTGTTCATCGCCAGGAACACGCCCGAGGAGAACACCGGGTCGATGAACGCGTACGCGTCGCCGAGCAGCAGGTAGCGCTCGCCCCGGGTGCGGTCGCAACTGTAGGCGTAGTTGCCGGTCGCGGTGACCTCGGTGGCCAGCGTCGCGTCGCGAAGCCGCGCGGCCAGTGGCGGGCACATCGCGATCGTGTCCAGGAAGAACTGGTCGAGCGGCTTCTTGCGAGACTTCAGGTAATACGGCCAGCAGACCGCGCCGACACTGGTCGCCTTGCCGGCGAGCGGGATGAACCAGAACCAGCCGTGGTCGAACCAGAAGATGCTGATGTTGCCTTCCTTGCGCCCGGGCAGCCGCTCGGCGTCGTCGAAGTGGGCATACAGCGCCGAGCTGTTGTGTTTCGGGTTCTTCTGCTTGCACTTGAAGCGGTTGGCCAGGAACGTGTCGCGGCCCGACGCATCGACCAGGAACCGGGCGCGCAGCCGCTCCTTGCGGCCGTCGTCGTGGGCGACGTCGACGGTGACGCCGCCGCCCTCGCCACCGCCGTTGCCATCACCGTTGGTGTCATCGAAGCTGACCGCGGTGGCGCGGCAGCCTTCGATCACCTCGGCGCCCGAGCGACGCGCGTTCCTGATCAGGATGTGGTCGAAGTCGGCGCGGCGCACCTGAAACGCGCCGTCCAGGTCCTTGTTCCAGCCCTCGACGAAATCGACATGGGCCGGCTCGGGATGATGCGGCGAGACGAACTCGATACCCCACTTGCGCATCCCGATCGCCTCGACCTCGTCGCGCACGCCGAGTCGATCGAGCAGCGGCAGGTTGGCCGGCAGCAGCGATTCGCCGATGTGGAAGCGCGGATGACGGTCCTTGTCGATCGCGATCACGCGAAAGCCGCGACGCGCCAGCAGCGTGGCCGCGGTGGCGCCGGCCGGGCCGGCCCCGATCACCAGGACATCGAGGGTTTCGTTCATGGCGGATGTGCCCCACGCAGGCATCGGAAGGCAGTGTACCAAGGCCGATCCGGTTCGCGCGGCGCATGCCGGCGGTTCTATAATCCGCCCAGCCGGATCACCGGGGACCGTGCGCAACCGCGCGCCGCCCGCGCCGGCGTCCACGGGGACGACGATTCCGATGAAACGCCTGGGGAAACCCTTCACCACCGCTCGTCCCTTCGCCATCGTCGCCGCGCTGACCGGTGCGGCCGCGTTGTCCGCGGCGCTGTCGGCCTGTGTGCCGCTGGCGGCCACCGGGCTGATCGTCGGCAGCGCCGCCGTGATCGATCGTCGGACCGCGGGTGCGCAGATCGAGGACCAGTCGATCCAGGCCCGCGGCAACCAGCGGGTCAAGGAAGCGTTGCCGGGCAACGACGACGCGTACGCGTACGTGAACTCGTTCAATCGTCGGGTGCTGCTGGTCGGGCTGGCGCCCGACGAGGCGGCCAGGGAGCGCGCCGGCCGGCTGGCCGGCACCGTGCCCAACGTCGATCGGGTCTACAACGAGATCCAGGTCGGCAAGCTCGGCGGCTTCGGCTCGGCGCAGGACACCGCGACCACGGCCAAGGTCAAGGGTTCGTTCCTGCGCGAGAAGGACCTGGACGTCTCGTCGATCAAGGTGATCACCGAACAGGGCATCGTCTACCTGATGGGGCTGGTCACCGAACGCGAGGAGACACTGGCCGCGCAGATCGCCGCCAAGGTCTCCGGGGTGCGCAAGGTGGTGACGCTGTTCGAACGGATCAGCGAAGAGGACCTGGCCGAACGCAACCGCCAGCGCGACGGGGCCGGCGAGAAGACGCTGCCCCGCAACAACTGAGCCGTCGCGCCGCCGGGCGCGACACCGACAACCGCAACCGCCCCGATCGTCATGGCTGCGCTGCTGCAAAGGACGATGCGCCTCGCGGTCGAGTACCTGGTGCTGTACACCGGGCTCGTGTTGCTGGGTGTGATGTCGCTCGGCTTCACCGCGGTCGCCGGTACCTGCTGGCTGCTGATCCCCCGGCGGCGGCGCCGCGCGGTCGGCCGCTGGGCACCGATGATGCTGTTCCGGATCTACCTGGCCGCGCTGCGGTCCTCCGGCAAGGTGCACACCGACCTGACGGCATTGGACGTGCTGCGTGATGCGGGCCCGCTGGTGATCGCACCGAACCATCCGGGCCTGCTCGATGCGCTGCTGGTGATCTCGCGGCTGCCCGACGTCGCGCTGATCCTCAAGGGCAACCTGATGAACAACCCGTTCCTCGGCGTGGGCGCGCGGATGGCCGGCTACATCCGCAACGACTCGGCGCGCACGATGATCCGCCAATCGGTCGAGGCCCTTGGCGAGGGCAGCCAGTTGCTGTTGTTCCCGGAAGGCACGCGCACGGTCGTCCAGCCGCTCAATCCGCTGAAGGCCTCGTTCGCGGTGATCGCCAAACGCGCCGGTGTACCGATCCAGATCGTGATCATCGAGACCAACACGCGTTTCCTGGGCAAGGGCTGGCCGCTGTGGAAACGGCCCGACATGCCGCTCACCTACAAGGTCCGGCTCGGACCACGCATCGAGCCGTCGGACGATGCGGAAGAGACCCTCGCACGGGTGCGCGAGGCGTTCGAGCGCGAACTGGGCGCCGGATCCGCGGTCCGCCCGGCGGCGACCTCCGACACGTTGGCCGCGGTCATCGACGCATGACGGCCGGCGCATGACCGGCGGGCCTGGCTCGGCCCGGCCCGGCGCAGGTGTCGCGGCCGCGTCGACACCACGCGCCGCGACCGGCCGGACCTTCCGTTCGCTGGTATTGATTCCCAGCTACAACTCCGGTGACCTGGTGCGTGCGACCGTGGTCGAGGCCCACCGGTACTGGAACCCGGTGTGGATCGTCGTCGACGGCAGCAACGACGGATCGGACCAGCCGCTGGCCGCGCTGGCGGCGAGTGATCCGTCGATCCGCGTGTTGCGCCTGCCCGCCAACCAGGGCAAGGGCGCCGCGGTGATGCACGGGCTGGCCGCGGCCGAACGCGACGGCTACACCCATGTGCTGGTGATGGATGCCGACGGGCAGCACCCGGCCGCGATGATCCCGCAGTTCATGCGGCTGGCCGAGGCGGACCCGACGGCGATGATCCTCGGCCGTCCGGTGTTCGACGCCTCCGCACCCGCGCTGCGGGTCAAGGGCCGCCGGGTCTCGAACTGGTGGGCGAACCTGGAGACGTTGTGGTCGGGGCTGGACGACTCGCTGTTCGGCTTCCGTGTCTATCCGGTGGCCGCGCTGCTGGCGGTGATGCGATCGAACCGCTGGATGCGCCGCTACGACTTCGATGCCGAGGCCGCCGTGCGGCTGGCCTGGCGCGGCGTGCGCCCGATCTCGGTCGATGCGCCGTGCCGCTACCTGAGCCGCGACGAAGGCGGCATCTCCCACTTCGACTACGTGCGCGACAACCTGCTGCTGAGCTGGATGCACCTGCGGCTGATGGCCGGGTTCATCGTGCGCCTGCCGATGCTGATCGCGCGGCGGCTGCGGCGGGTGGGCTGAGGAAGAGCGCGCCGCGGACCGCGACCCATGCATCCGGATGGCGCGAACCGACGTAGTCGATGTCACCTGCGCTTCGTCATCCCGATGAACTCGACACGATTCGACCTGGTGACCCGCTGGCGCATCGATGCGCCGGTCGACCAGGTCTGGTCGGCGCTGACCGATCCGGCCTCCTGGCCACGGTGGTGGCCCTACGTCCTTGCCGTGCAGACACTGCGCGCCGGCGGGCCCGACGGCATCGGCGCGGTACGGCGCCTCGACTGGGCCACCCGGCTGCCGTATCACCTGGTGATCGAGGTCGAGGTCGTCGAGTCGGTGCCCGAGGTGCGGCTGCGTGCACGGTCGCGGGGCCAGCTCGAGGGTGAAGGTCTGTGGCTGCTGCAGGCCGATGGTGATATCACCGAGGTGATCTACCACTGGCAGGTGACCCTGCGCAAACGCTGGATGCGCTGGTTCGCCCCGCTGCTGGCGCCGGTGTTCCGCTGGAACCACGTCGGCGTGATGCGCGCCGGCGAGCAGGGATTGCGCAGCTACCTGGGCACGTTGCCCGGCCAGGCGACCCCCTGGCCACAGCCCGGCGTCATGCCGGCGGAAACAGTTCCTGCACGAACGCGACGAATGCCTTGACGTTGGGATGGCCGCGCCGGCTTTCGGGCCAGACCGCGGTAATCACGGAACTGTCGACCGAGTACTCGCCGAGCAGCGGTACGAGCATTCCTCTGCGGACATACGGCGCGGCGATCCACGATGCGGCCATGCCGATGCCGCCGCCGGCGACCAGCACCTCCATCACCGCATCGCTGACATCGACGACGATCGCCGCGTCGGGCGTGAACTCGACGATCCGGCCGTCGACCTCGAACATCCACCGCAGCAGCTGCCCGGAGGTCTGGTAGCGCAGGTTGACGCAGTCGTGTCTGCTCAACTCGTCCGGCCGGCGCGGCGTGCCGCGCGCCGCGAGATAGGCCGGCGAGGCATACGCACCGAGCCGGATCGGCGCCAGTGTTCGCGAGACGAGGCGCGAGTCGGCGAGGTGCCCGATGCGGATCGCGACATCGATGCCTTCGTCGACGAGGTTGATGAAGTGGTCGCTCAGGCGCAGGTCGACCTGCACCTTCGGATAGCGACGCCGGAACTCGGGCAATGCCGGCGCGAGCAGGCGCGTGCCGACCGGCAGCGGCGCCGCCACCTTCAACGTCCCGGCAGGCTCGGCCTGTGCCGCGGCCGCCGACTGCACGACGTCCTCCACCGCCCGCAACAGGTGCAGCGCCCGCTCGTGCAGCTCGCGTCCCTCGGGGGTCAGCACCAGCGAGCGTGTGGTCCGTGTGAACAGCGACAGGCCGAGTTGCCGCTCGAGGCGCCGGATCGTCTTGCTGACGGCCGAGGGCGACACCGACAGGGATCGTGCGGCCGCCGTGAAGCTGCCGAGCGAGGCGGCCCGGGTGAACGCGACGATACCGGTCAGTCGCTCGAGGCTGATCTGTTCCGTCATGGCACTTCTGATGTGAGTTCCGACCAAGTTACCAGACGGGAGGCGAAGCTCGACACTGTCCTCGTCCGGCGCTGTTGCCGGATCGATCACGAAGGAGTTGCCGATGACGAGCCGGATGATGAAGGCGGTACGGATCCACGAGTTCGGCGGGCCGCAGGTGCTGCGCTACGAGGATGCGCCGATGCCGACCGTGGCGCCGGGCGAGGTGCTGGTGCGTGTGCACGCGGCGGGCCTGAATCCGCCCGATGGTTACCTGCGCGAAGGCTACCGGATGCTTCCGCCCGAATGGCAGCCGCAGGTGCCCTTGCCCGCGATCCTCGGCACCGACGTGTCGGGTGTGATCGAGGCGGTCGCCGACGACGTGGACGGTTTCGCCGTCGGCGACGAGGTGTATTCGATGGTCCGCTTCCCGGACGGTCTCGCCGGCGGCAGCCGGGCCCATGCGGAGTTCGTCAGCGTGCCGGCCTCGGAGGTGGCCCTCAAGCCGCCGCGCATCGATCACCGGCAGGCCGCGGGCGCGCCGATGTCGCTGCTGACCGCGTGGCAGTTCATGGTCGACCTGGGCCACGACCAGCCGAACCCGTTGCAGCCCCGACAACATGTGCCGGTACCGATCGAGGGCCGGACCGTGCTGGTCAACGGTGCGGCCGGTGGTGTCGGGCATCTCGCGGTGCAGCTCGCGCGCTGGCGAGGGGCCCGGCGTGTGATCGCCGTTGCGTCCGGGCGGCACGAGGCGTTCGTGCGTGAACTCGGCGCCGACGAGTTCATCGACTACACGCTGGTGGCACCGCAGGAGGTCGTCCGCGGCGTCGACCTGGTCGTCGATGCGGTCGGCGGCGCGGAGACAGGGCGCTTCCTGGCCACGATCAGGCGCGGCGGTGCGTTGTTTCCGATCTTCCCACTGGGCTTTTCCGGCGCCGACGATGCCCGCGAACGGGACATCGTCGTCTCCACGACCCAGGTCCGCTCCAGCGGTGCCCAGTTGGCGCAGATCGCCAGGCTCCTGGACGACGGCACGATCCGCATCGCGATCGACAGCACGTTTGCACTGTCCGATGTGCGCGACGCCCATCGGCGCGCCGCCGCCGGTCATGTCGCCGGCAAGATCGTGCTGTCGGTCCGCTGAGTCGACAGTGCAGGCCGTCCGACGCCGGCGTTGCATCTTTTTCCTGCCGCCCATCGTTGTACCCCTCGAAACGCCGCGCTCGCGGGGTTTCGTCATTCCAATCATCAAAGGGACAACCATGGAAAGCAGAAACTCGACGACGCTGATGGCCGTCGTGACGGCGTGCCTGTTGACGGCATGCGGAAGCAGCGATGACAACGGCGCACCTGCGCCGGTCGCTGTCGGCGACACGATCCTCCTGACGGCCTCCGGAAAGATTGCATCGATCAACCGGGCATCTCCCGGGACGTTGATCGGATCGATCCCGGTGAGCGGGCTGACCAGCGGCGAGACACTGGTCGGCATCGACCATCGACCCGCCGACGGCCTGCTCTACGGTCTCGGCAGTGCGGGGCGGCTCTACACCGTCGTTCCCGCCACCGGTGCGGCAACGCTCAAGTCCACGCTGCGCGCGGCCGCGGGCGACGACAATCCGTTCGCCGCGCTGACGGGTACCGATTTCGCGGTCGACTTCAATCCGGTCGCCGACCGGCTGCGTGTGATCAGCAACACCGGCCAGAACCTGCGCATCAACGTCGACACGGGCGACACCATCACCGACGGCGCGATCACGGCGACATCCGGCCAGGCGAGTGTGACCGCCGCGGCCTATACCAACAGCTTCGCGGGGACGACGGGGACCGCCTTGTTCGACATCGACTCGACCAGCGGCCTGCTGCATCTTCAGGATCCGCCGAACAACGGCACATTGGCTGCCGGTGTTCCGCTGGGGGCTGTCCCCAGCAGCATCAACGGCTTCGACATCGACGCGAGAACCAACGTCGGGTATGCCGTGTTCACCAGCGGCAGCGGCGCGACACTGTTCTCGGTCAATCCGGCGGCGACGAGCAACGCGGCCACACGGGTGGGCGACATCCCGTCGGCCGAGCCGATCCGGGGAATTGCGCTGGTCCAACCTGCCGTACCGAAGGTCATCGGACTGACGGGTGACAATCGCCTGGTAACGTTCGATCCGAGAACGCCGAATGCCCTGACCGCGGCGGTGCCAATCGCCGGACTCGCCGCGGGTGAGCGGATCATCGGCATCGATGTCAGGCCGGCCGATCGCCGCGTATATGCGCTGAGTGCGACCGGCAGGCTTTATCAGCTCGACAGCACGACCGGTGTGGCGACGGCGACCACGACCCTGACGCCCGATGCCACCGATGCGACCGCACCTTTCACCGGCCTGACCGGGACGACGTTCAGCGTGGACTTCAATCCGGTGGCCGACCGCATGCGTGTCATCAGCGACAGTGGACAGAACCTGCGCATCAACGTCGATACGGGCGCGGTCATCACCGACGGCACGATCAATCGCTCGGGCACCGCGCCTTCGGTTCTGGCCGCCGCTTACACCAACAGCTTCGCCGGCCCGGCCAGCACCGTCCTGTACGACCTGGAAGGCAACAGCGATGTGCTGGCGCGGCAGGATCCGCCGAACAACGGCACGCTGGTCGATGTCGGCAGCATCGGGTTCGACCTCGGGTCGAGTGCGGCGTTCGACATCGCCGGCGGCAGCAATGGCCTGGCGCTGGCCGCCCTGCGTGCAAGCGGTTCATCCGCGTTGTCGCTCTACGGTGTGTCGTTGACGACGGGCGTGGCGACGCCCGTTCGCACCGGAGACCCGGCACTGTCCTTGATCGGTGGCGCCTCGGGTCCGGCGCTGATCGACATCGCGATCATCCTGTAGCGCGGTCGAGCGCCGGCCGGCGGGCCGGCGCTCCTCGTGCCGGAAAGGCCTGTGCATCGATGACGGATTCAAACGATTTCGACTACGAATCCGCCCTCGAGCGCTGCGCTGCCGGTGATCGGGATGCCTTCCGTGCCCTCTACGACCGGGAATCGCGTTGGCTGCTCGGCGTGGCCGTGCGCATCGTTCGTGACCGCGATCGCGGCCACGACGTGCTGCACGACGCATTCGTCCGCATCTGGCAGAAAGCCGGCACCTATCGCCGCGAGCTCGGCTCGGCGCGCGGCTGGATCTACACCGTCGTGCGACATCAGGCCCTGGACACGATTCGAGCCGACGCCAGGGAGGTTGCCGTCGGAGACGACATCGAGTCGCTGGCCGACGGGATCCTGGCCACGTCCGGCGCCGCGGACACGACGGCGGACGCGCTGGCGTTGCGCACGTGCCTCGAGCGGCTGGAACCCGATCGTCGCCGATACATCGTCAGTGCCTTCGTCGAAGGGTATACGTACGAGCAGATCGCACGCGCCGCCAATCAGCCGCTCGGTTCCGTGAAATCGTGGATACGGCGCAGCCTCCTCGCCTTGAAGGAGTGCCTGTCGTGATTCCGGCTTCGCCCCAGGAGCGCGCCACCCTCGCCGGCGAGTACGTGATGGGCACCCTCTCCGAGCAGGAGCGCGTGCAGTTCGAGACTGCCCTGGCCACCGACGAAGCCTTGCAGGCCGAGGTCTATCACTGGCAGGACAAGTTGCTGGGTCTTGCCCTCAGCGTCGCGCCGATCGAGCCGGAACCGACGCTCTGGACGAGGATCGAGGCGACCCTGCCGGCCCGTCGCGATCCGATACGGCAACCGGCGCGAGCGCCGGCAGGCGACCCGCTGCGCTGGCTCAGGTTGTGGCAGTTCGTCGCGGCGGGATCGACGGCGGCGGCCATCGTGCTGGCCGCGGTGCTGCTGCTGCGGGTCTTGCCGCAGGACGCGGCCCCGCGCTACGTCACCGTCCTGCAGGCCGAAGACAAGTCCACCGCTTGGCTGATCGAAGTGACGGCCGACGACAAGCTTCGCCTGGTGCCGATCGGCCCGCCGATCACCGTCCCCGCGGGCAAGTCGCTGCAGTTCTGGACGAAACTCGATCGTGATGCCGGGCCGACGTCGCTCGGGCTGGTGACACCCGGCCGACCGGTCGAGATCGCGCTCGACAAGCTGCCGGGCCTCGAGGCGAACCAGCTGTTCGAGCTGACGCTCGAACCGGAAGCCGGTTCACCGATCGGGCGACCGACCGGTCCGATCCTGTTCATCGGCCGCTCAGTCCGTTTGTGAGGCGTGACGATTGCGATCACCCCGCCGGTCAAGTGCCGCTCAGGGGTCTGGTCGCGACGCATCCGCCGTCCACTGCCCGATCCGCAGGATCACGAACTCCGCCGGCTTGATCATCGCGATGCCGATCGTGCACACGAGCCGTCCGCTGTCGAGGTCGTCCTGGGTCATCGTCGTCCGGTCGCAACGGACAAAAAACGCCCGCTCCGCTCGGTCGCCGACCAGTGCGCCGCTGCGCCACGCGTCCTGCAGAAATCGCTCGACCGCGTCGCGGACACGTTGCCACAGCGGTTCGTCGTTGGGTTCGAACACCACCCAGTCCAGGCCGCGGGTGATCGAGGCGACGACCTGGTCGACGTAACGACGCACGTTGACGTAGCGCCAGTCGGGATCCTCGGTGGTGGTTCGTGCGCCCCAGACGCGAAGGCCGCGCCCGGCGAATCGCCGCAGGCAGTTGATGCCGACCGGGTTCAGCACCGCCTGCTGGGACGCGGTGATCTCGCGGGCGGCCCGGATCGCACCGTCGATCGCCTCGTTGGCCGGCGCGCGCCAGCTGCCTTTGGTGCGCTCGACCCGCGCCAGGATGCCGGCGAGGCTTCCGGACGGCGGGACCTGCAGTTCCCGCACGGTGCCGGCCGCGTCCGGTGGCGCGGCCGGATCGGTGATGACCAGCCACGGCGCGTAGGCCGCGGCGTGGGCGCTGTCGAACGTGGCACGCCACGAGACGAGTTCGTCGACGTCCAGGCCGGGAGGTGTGTCCAGGATCGCGAGCCGATGCAGCCCGGGGGTCGCCACATGGTCGATCAGTGCATCGCGGATCGCGTCGCCGTCCGGCCAGGCGGCCGAACCCGGCGTCGCCACCAGGCCGATGTCGTTGCGGGCAGCGAGCGCGGCGAACGCGGGGACATAGGCGGCGGCGCCGGGCGCGACATCGGGAACCTGCCCGGGGTCGACCGCGTCCGCCACCCGCGCGATGCAGGCACGACGGCCGCCTTCGGCGAAGAACGCAGATACCGCGTGGGCGACGCAGTCGACCGAAGCGGGGAGCGGCGGTGCGCCGGCTGTGGCAGCCGGCGATTGCGGCGAGCCGTGGATCCGTTCGAATTCGGCGACGCTGGTGATCACCTCGGGCACGACATCGGGCGAGGCGATCGGTCCGAGTCGGGTCGGGCCGACGAAGGCGGCGGTATCGCGGTCGATCCATTCGATGCGCATGCCTTCTCCTTGCCGACCGCGCCGGATCGTGGCGCCGTTCAGCCTGCGTCAGGTTCCGGCATGGCCGGCTCTCTCGGCAGCTCCAGCGTGAACATCGCGCCACCCGTGGGTGCATTGTCGGCGAACAGCCGCCCGCCGTGCTGGTCGACGATGCCGTAGCTGATCGACAGGCCCAGCCCGGTGCCCAGGCCGACCGGCTTGGTCGTGAAGAACGGGTCGAACACCCGCGGCAGCACCGCGGGGTCGATGCCCGGCCCGTTGTCGGCGAAATGCAGGCGAAGTTGTGCGTCATCCGCCTCGGCGGTGATCGCGAGCCGTGCGTCGGCGCGGCCCGCGGTGGCATCGACCGCGTTCTGCACCAGGTTCATCACCACCTGCATCAGCTGCCCGGCGCTGCCGCGCACCGGCAGCGGCTCGGCCGGTGGTGTCCAGTCGACACGGAAGTCCGGCGCCATGCCCTTGCGCACCCAGTGGATCGCCCGTTCGACGACACCGCGCAGGTCCACGGTCGTGCGTTCGCCGCGGTCCATTGCCGAGAAACGTTTCAGGCCGGCGACGATGTCGGCGGTGCGTTGTGCCCCTTCCTGCATGCCCTGCAGCAGCGACGGCAGGTCGGCGAGCACGGTGTCGATGCGCAGCGTGCGCCGTTGGCTGTCGAGTTCACTGGCCGGTGCGCCGGCGTGCACGAACGCCAGGTAACGCGCCAGCCGGTCGCCGTACTTCTGCAACGCACTGACGTTGCCGAGCACGAAGCTGATCGGATTGTTCAGCTCGTGGGCGACACCGGCGACCAGGCGCCCGAGCGAGGCCATCTTCTCGGAGTGCAGCAGTTGTGCCTGCGTGCGCTTCAACGCCTCGTGGGCCTCGCGCAGCGCGACGTACGCACGCTTGATCTCACCCAGCGGGCGGCCGACCAGCACGTGGCCGGCGCCGCGCCCCTGGGCGTTGCGGCGCACGCTGCAGTTGAAGTCCACCGGCACCCGCTGGCCCTGGGCATCGATCAGGTCGATCTCGACGGTGGCGCTGCCGCGTTCCTTGACCACCGACTGCAGCGTGTGGCGCAGCCGCGCACCCGAGACCTCGTCGGCGACCAGCCGCGCCAGCGGCGTGCCGCGCAGCGCCTCGTCGCGACGGCCGACCAGCTCACACAACGCGGCGTTGGTCTCCTCGATCAGGCCGTCGGCGTTGCAGGCGACCAGCACGTCACTCATCGCGGTCAGCAGGCTCATCACGAAGCGCTGCTGTTCCTCGAGTTCGGCGTTCTTGGCCTCGAGCGCGACCTCGTCGGCGACGAGCTGGGTGTAGACCTCGTCCATCTTCTGGATCACGTCGAGCCAGGTCGATTCGTCGACACCGGCCAGGTCCGGCGGCGGCGAGGGCAATGGCGGGCGGGGCAGCGCGCGTTTCATCGGAGCGAGGTGATCGGGGCGTCAGTGCACCGTGCACACCATGCACGGATCGAATGATCGCACCACGTGCTGGACCGCGACCGGTGTCGTCTCGCCGGCCGCCACCGGCGTGCCGACGAGTGCGGCCTCCAGCGCACCCGGGGTGCCCTCGGCATCCCGCGGCGAGAAGTTCCAGCTCGTCGGCGCGATGATCTGGTAGCCGGCCAGCCGGCCGTCGCGCACCGCGAGCCAGTGCCCGAGTGCACCGCGCGCCGCCTCGACCAGGCCGACACCCTGCCCGTCGGTCGGCAGGTCGTGATGGACGTGGAACGGTTCGCGCGGACGCAGCGCATCGAGCCAGCCCTCGACCCACGGCAACACGACGGCGATCTCGATCACGCGGGCGATCACGCGCGTGCGCACGGTGCCGCCCTCGCGCCGGACCAGGTCGCGCAGCAGCGGATGGCCGGCGGCGAGCTGGCGCGCCAGGGCACCGGTCTCGATCACCTGCCCGTCCAGCCGCGGCGCCTTGTTCCAGGTGTACGCACCCGGCTTGTCGGCGGCCGGTTCAGTGGTCGCCCGGCTCGGGTGGCGTGGTGTGTCATCGACATCACGCAGCCAGGCGTGGCTCAGGTCCTCGCGCAGGCCATCGAGCACCAGCGGCTCGAGGGTCGCGGTCGACTCGACGAACAGCCCGGCCGCGATGCGCGTGGGTCCGTCATCGGGTTCACGATACGCGCCGTAGCTCAGGTACCGGCCCGGACCGCGGCCGAGCCCGGCGAGTCCCAGGTCGGCGGCGATCATCAGGAACAGGCGCAGGTCACCAGCCCGCGGATCGGCGGCCTGCCAGCGCTCGAGCGCCGCCTCGTCGTCGAGTGAAGCGACCTCCTCGAGCGGCGCGGCGAACATCGTCCGTTCCAGGAACGCGCGGAACTCGGCCACCAGCATCTTCAGTCGCAGCACCTCGCTGGCATCGATCGCCCGCGCGCTGCCCCCGGGCATCACGCTGCCGCTCATCGGCCAGCGTCCGCCCAGCGTGCCCATCATCGTGAACCAGCGCATCCGCGCCGTGGTCGCGACGCGTGAATGATCGCCGCCGCCGGCCGCGAAGCGGCGCACCGCCTCCGCGTGCCACGGCCGCGAGGCATACACCTCGCGCGTGAAGTCGGGCATGAAGAACAGGTAGAAGTGGGTCAGGTGGTCGGCCAGGTTCTCGACCGCCGACATCAGGTTGATCGCGTGGATGCCGTTGGGTGGCAGTGACATGCCCGCCAGCGAGGCGATCGCCCGCGCCGCGGCCACCGACTGCGACAGCGAACAGATGCCGCAGATGCGCGGCACGATCGTCAGCGCGTCACTCGGCGGGCGCCCGGGCAGCATCTGCTCGAAGCCGCGGTACATCGGTGCGGTGACCTGCGCCTCGCGCACCGCGCCGTCGGCCACGTCGAGGCGGACCTCGAGATCCCCTTCGACGCGATTGAACG
Organism: uncultured Burkholderiales bacterium; assembly: GCA_902826305.1. Lineage (GTDB taxonomy): Bacteria > Pseudomonadota > Gammaproteobacteria > Burkholderiales > Burkholderiaceae_E > CADEEH01. Next base: position 2,272 of record CADEEH010000090.1, on the reverse strand, counting down.
GGCCGACGACCAGTCGTGTACTCATCGGCGCCCCCGGTGCTGCGGCCGGCACACGATCACTTCAATCGCGTCTTGCGGATCGCCGGCGGGACGGTCACGTGATCGCTGCCCGCGTTGACCCGCACGCGGCGCGGGGTCGCACTCTTGGACAACGACGCGAGGGCGACGAACCAGGCCTTCGGCATGTCGGTGGGCAGGCCGATCGGGATGCCGGCCAGTTTCGGCGTGCGGTCGAACGCATGGCCGGGATCCTGGAAGCCGGGTTCGGTGCAACTGACGCAGGCATGGCCGCCGCGGGTGCACGACCCGAGTCCGTTCCACAGCCGGATGTTGCAGTCGGCATGGGCCTGCGTGCCCTTGCAGCCCATGTGCTCCATCAGGCAGCCCTGTTCACACGGGCGCGCCGCACTCGCCTTGAACTCGTAGTACTCGTTGCGGGTGCAGCCGTGATGGACCAGGTGATCGGCGTAGAACCGCGGCCGGCCGAGTGCATCCAGATCGTCGGCGGCGAGTCGCCCGGCGGCCAGCGCGGCGAACGTGTCGAGCACCCAGCCCGGATGGGTCGGACAACCGGCGATGTTGATCACCGGCAGGCCGTCGCGGGCGCGGAACGCGGCGCCGAGCAGGCCACCGCGCTGGTCGTCCTCGTACTGCAGCCCGCAGGCGTCGGTGACGTTCGGTTGGGTGGCCGCGATGCCGCCGAACGCGGCGCAGGTGCCGACCGCGGCGACATGGCGCGCGACCGGTGCCAGTTGGCGCAGCCAGTCGGCCATCGAACGGTCGCTGCCGGCCAGGCGATGGAATCCGCCGGTGCCGTCCGGACCGCGCAGCACCGCGCCCTCGAGCACCAGCAGGTCGAGCGGGACCCGTCCCTCGATGCAGTCCTCGAACAGGTCGAATATCGGCCGTTCGCCGAGCGAGAGTGCCGGATGGGACAACCAGTGCACACCCACTGCCTCGAGCATGCGCGGAAAGTCGACGGTGTCGGCGCACAGCAGCGACATGGTGCAGCCGCCGCAGCCACCGCTCTGCAGCCAGAGCACGTTCACTGCGGCTTGTCCTTGCCGGGTGTGTCGATCATCCCGAAGCGGGTCATCTTGGCGCGCAGACCGACCCGCGACAGGTTCAGTTCCTCGGCCGCGCGGGTCTTGTTCCAGCGATGGCGCATCAGCGTCTCGCGCAGGATCGAGGCCTCGATCGCATCGAGCCGTTCGGCCAGCGTGCCGACCCGGGGCAGGCCGTGCACGGCCACGCCCTGGGTGCTGAAGCCGGTGATCGTGCGCCCCTGCAGCACCCGCGGCGAGAACAGGCCGGCCTCGATCGTCGGCCCGTCGGCGAGTGCGGCCGCGCGCGCGATCTCGTTGCGCAGCTCGCGGATGTTGCCGGGCCACGGGTATTGCATCAGCGCGGCGATCGCGCCGTTGCCGAAGACCAGATCGGCGCGGCCGAGCTGGGTGCGGATGTCGGCGAGCAGCGCCTGTGCGATCGGGCCGATGTCCACGCTGCGCTCTCGCAGCGGCGGCAGGTGCAGCGTGACACCGGCCAGCCGGTAGTACAGGTCCTCGCGGAAACGGCCGGCACGCATGTCGGCCTCCAGGTCGCGGTGGGTGGCCGCGAGCACGCGGACATCGACCGGCACCGAGCGCGGACTGCCGACCGGGCGCACCTCACCTTCCTGCAGCACACGCAGCAGCTTGACCTGGAACGCCGGCGAGGTCTCGCCGATCTCGTCGAGGAAGATCGTGCCGCCGTGGGCGCGCCGGAACAGCCCGACGTGATCCTCGACCGCGCCGGTGAAGCTGCCGCGTTTGTGGCCGAACAGTTCACTTTCGAGCAGTGTGTCCGGGATCGCGCCGCAGTTCTCGACGACGAACGCACCTGCGCGTCGGTCGCTGGCGTAGTGGATCGCGCGCGCGAGCAGTTCCTTGCCGGTGCCCGATTCGCCGGTGACCAGAACCGACAGGTCGACCGCGGACACACGCTGGGCCATCTGGCACAACGCATCGAGCGGACTGCCCGGTGCCCGCGACAGGCGGCTGAAGTCGAAGGCCTCGCGGGCCGCGGCGAGCCTGCGTTCGTGCCGATCACGCAGCACACCGGTGCCGGCACGCAGGTCGAGGTCGAGCCGCGCGATGCCGTGCCGAAGGCGCAGCGAGGCCACCGCCTCGTGCACGGTCCGCAGCAGGTGGTCCGGCACCCACGGCTTGAGCAGGTACTGGTGGATGCCGGCCTCGTTGATGCCGGCGACGATGTCGTCGCTGTCGGTGTAGCC
>CADEEH010000089.1 GCA_902826305.1 uncultured Burkholderiales bacterium | reverse complement strand
AGCACCGCGCGCCGGTCAAGGTGGTCCTGTGCAACAACGGCTACATGGGCATGGTGCGTCAGTGGCAGGAGCTGAACCACGGCGGGCGCTACAGCCACAGCTATACCGAGGCATTGCCCGACTTCGTCGCCGTCGCGCGCGGGTTCGGTTGGCAGGCCGACCGGGTCAGCCGTCGCAGCGAACTCGACGGCGCCCTGCAACGCTGCATCGACAGCGACGGACCGTATTTTCTCGACGTGTGCGTGACCGCCGAGGAGAACTGCTTTCCGATGATCCCTGCCGGTTGCGGCCATCAGGAGGTGCTGCTGGCGAAAGGTCGGCGGTTCGTCGACCCGGCCGGCGACTGAGGCCGTTGGAGGCAACGGGCGCCTCCCGATGAATCGACGAAACAAGTGAAAAAGGCTGCCCGGGGGCAGCCTTCTTCACTTGCTGGTGGAGCCGGCGGGAATCGGCCATCCTGGCCAGCCCGCGCGCTGGCAGGCGCGCAGGCGTTCGCGGGCTCGCCGCATGCGGCTCGAAACCCCCGCTCACCCCGCGTCCGTGCCGGACGCGGCTTCGATTCCCGATGAATCGACGAAACAAGTGAAAAAGGCTGCCCGGGGGCAGCCTTTTTCACTTGCTGGTGGAGCCGGCGGGAATCGAACCCGCGTCCGCAAGTCCTCTACAGACAGTTCTACATGCGTAGCCGGCCTATTTCGATCTCGACGCGGGCTTAGCCGACCGGCAGGCCGACCCGCATCCAGTCACCTTGGTTTTAACGGCGCGCCAAGTAACCCGGCGCGACGCGATCCGATTTGAATGACACTGCAGTCGGTTGCCCGACCCAACCTATCGGCAGGTTGGTGCAGCGCGCAAGGCCTTAAGCGGCCAGAGCGTAATCGCTGTCGTTGGCGATTGTGGATTTGCCAATGGATTAACGAGGAAAAGGCGCCTCGGCATGCCCTGCACTGCTTCGTAACCCACGTCGAAGCCAGGTCGGCCCCGTGTCCGGGTGTGCGGGTGATGAAGCTGCCCGCACACCCAATTATAGGCTCAGGCCACGGAAAACAAGTGCCCGAACCCACTCCCGGCTAGTTGCATTCCCTGCTCGTGTTGAACATGGGGCCGCCAGCCACGTAGTTCAGGCTCACGACGCGATTGTCTTTCGCGATCGCTCGCGTGGTCGCGGCGAAACTTGCCGGCGGACGATATTCCAGTCGGTATTCGACCTGGCCACTCGCCGGCACGCTGAACGACCCGGAGTAGAACCGAGCGGGTGGGGGCAGCAGTCCGCCATCCGTCTTGCGGCGGTCATAGGCCGCGATGCCGAACAGATTGTTGTGGGTCTCGATATCCGGCGCGTTGAACGTATGCTCCAGACAGCGCAATAGCGAGGGTTCGAAGGCGTCACCGATCTCGTTCTCGTGGAAATACAAGGTCCCCCCGAGATCGTTGACCGTGTCGGCGCCGACGACGTCGCCCGTCTCCCGGGCGTTGCGTGTACACGCAACGCGAAGTATGCCGGGCAGCTCCAGGCGCCAGCAGAGCCGCATCAGGTCAGGTCGTTCGTCGATCGTGCCGACGAAGAATCGGATCGAACTCGTGGACGATCCGGTCACGTTCAACTGGAACAGGGTTCGGTCGAACGGGACGGGGTCGGGCAACGCATAGGGCGCGGAGCTGATCGCGGCCTGCCCGGATGGCGACGTCACCGAGCCGGTACCGGTGAACGTGTATCTGCTGGCCAGGTCCGTTGCGACAGCCACCGACAGGACCACCTCGCGCTGGAACGCGGTCACCACCTCCCGGGACAGCGTCAAGGTCGAGACAGCGGTCAGCCTGCCCTGGGCCGTCGTCGAACGAACCGTCGAGAAGGCTTTGCCGGTCGCGTCGTGCGACAGGTCGAACGCGCCATGGATGTCGATCGCCAACTGCTCGCTGGTCTGAGCCAGCGCCCGGATCACCGCAGTCCTCGCCGCGCCTGACGTCGGCGTCGTGTCGACGGGCGCCGGTATCTCGATCAGCTCCGCCGGTGGTTTCGTCGGTTCCGGAACCGGTGTGGCGGGAACCGGGGTCGTCGTATCCGACGATCCGGAATCGGGTGGCGGGGTAGGTGTCGTTCCTGCCGAAACCGTGGTGTCGCTGCCACCGCCGCCCCCGCAAGCGCCCAACATCGCTGCGACGACTATTGCCGTCGCGGTCTGACCAAATCGTTGCCGATCGAATCTCATGTTGCACTCCGTGCTGCGACTCAAACCCGCCCCTCGCGAGAGGCGGTTCCCTCGCTGTTGCGTGTCTCCAGCACTGATGCAGGTCAGTCGCCATGCTTCGTCATGCCGCAACTGCCTTTTCATTCTCCGAGTCGATCCGTGCGCGGCTGCAGTACCCAACGAGGGCAGTCACGTTTGTCGCGCAAAGGCAACTCGAATCGCGTGAAGGTCTGGTGTCTCGGCGTGCAGAGCGGAGTGATGTGTGAATCCGACCGGCTGGTGAATTCAGGTGTGTGAAGGGGCAGCCCGTGGGGTGCCCCTCTTCATGCGCAGTCGGTGTCCGCCCGAAGCTGTCGGCCCTTGCCGGGCCTCGGGCGAATGGAGCGTATCGGTTCGTCGACGGTTCTCGCTTCGATTCGACCGCTAGTTGCACTGGCGGTTCGTCGAATACGTGCTGCCGGTGAGGCCGTACGTCAGCCGAATGACACGATTGCCCGACACGGTGGCCCGGGTCGTTGCCACGAATGCCGCAGGCGGGTTGTAGTCGAGTCGGTATTCCACCTCTCCGCTGGCTGGGACGCTGATCGAGCCTCCGTAAGATTGCGCCGGTGGTGGCAGCAATCCGCCGTCGGACTTGCTGCCGTCGTAGGCGGCAATCCCGAAGCGGTATGTGGTGTTCTCGATGTTCGGTGCAGAGAACGACCGGTCCACACAACGCAGCAACGACGGCTCGAACGAATCCCCGATCTCCGCCTCGTGGTAGTACAACGTGCCGCCGAGATCGTTGACCGTGTCGCCACCGACCAGGTTGCCGGTCGACCGCTGGTGGCGTGTGCAGGCGACGCGCAGGATCCCCGGCACTTCGATTCGCCAGCACACGCGCATCAGCTCGGGTCGGTTGTCGATCGTGCCGACGAAGAAACGCACTGAGCTGGTCGATGAGCCGGTCACGTTGAGCTGGTGCAGCGTCCGGTCGAAAGGCACCGGATCGGGCAACGAATACGGGGACGCACTGATCGAGGTCTGCCCGGAAGGCGACGTGATCGACCCGGTGCCGGTGAACGTGTAGTTGCTGACGCCGTCGGTGGAGACCGCTGCCGAGAGGATCACTTCGCGCTTCGGAACAAAACCGGCCGTTGCCTCTTCGTTGCCGAGTGTCAGCGTCGATGCGGCGGTCAGCCGATTCTGGGCGGTGTTCGAGCGGATCGTCGAGAATGCCTTCGCGGTGACGTCGTGTGACAGGTCGAAGGTCCCACCGTTGCGATCGATGGCGAGCTGGTCGGTCGCCTGGACGAGCGCCCGGACCACCGATGTCCGGGCCGCGCCGGGCGCCGGCGTGGGTGTCGGCGCAGCCGGCGGCGGCACGATGATCAGCGATGGTGGCGGCTGGGTCGGCGCGGGCACGGGTGTCGCCGGCACCGGTGTCGGCACCGGTGTCGGGGCCGGTGTGGGCGATGCGGACGGCGCAGGTGCGGGTGACGGCGCCGGGGTGGGCGAGGGCGCCGGTGTCGATCCGCCGGAAACGGCCGTGTTGCCGCCGCCCCCTCCGCCGCAACCTGCGAGCATCACCGCGATGGTCATCGTGATCGCCAGGTAGCCTGATTGTTGTCGCTTGACTCGCATTCCGGATCTCCTCTGATGGTGTCGCGCAAGGTCCGCGCCTGCGCCGAATCGCGTGGTCAGCGTGGATACGGTTCCGGCGCGCGCGAGAAAATAGCCGAGCCGGGGTTTGTCTGCCTGAAAGAATTTGTCCGCTCACGCGCGACGTTGGGGGATGCGATCGGGTGATGCCGGGCTGCCGGGGACCTGTCGCGGAACCGGGCGGAAAAGTCCTCGTCGAGTCGTCTTCTCACCTTCCGCGATACCCGACCGACGGGTCGGTTTCGCGCGACCGCTTCCTCCAGGAGAACGACACGAAGCCACCCTCGATGGTCAAGTTCGCCGACGTGCCGATCTGCCGCAATCGAGGCAGACCGAAGATCCGGTCGCCTCGGTTGCCGAGACGACCGGACCGGTCGTCTCGGCGCCCCCGGGGACACTCAGCTGCACTGCTTCGAGCTGCTCGCGAACGAACCACCGCCGGAGTAGCTGAACCGAACGACACGCTGACCCGCGACGAACGCTTCGGTCGACGAGCTGAACCGCGCCGGGGGCTGGAAATCCATCCGGTAGACGACTTCGCTGCCCTGGACCGACGTGGACTGCAGGTAGAACTGCGTCGGCGGCGGAAACAGGCCGCCATCGGACTTGTCGCGATCGAAGGCCGTCACGCCGAACAGGTATCGTGTCCTGCGGTTTTCCGTCGAGGGCGGGATGAACTCGCGGCTCTGCTCCACGCAGCGCAGGACGGACACCTCGAGGGGCTGGCCGATCGCCGCCTCGTGGTAGTACAACGTGCCGCCCAGATCGTTGACGGTGTCGCCGCCGACCAGGTTGCCGGTCGCTCGTTCGTGACGGGTACACGCGACACGCAGGATGCCCGGCAGTTCGATTCGCCAGCACACCCGCATCAGCTCGGGCCGGTTGTCGATCGTGCCGACGAAGAAGCGCACGGAGCTGGTCGACGACCCGGTCACGTTGAGCTGGTGCAGCGTCCGGTCGAAAGGCACCGGATCGGGCAGCGAGAACGACGACGCGCTGATCGAGGTCTGGCCGGAAGGTGAGGTGATCGATCCGGTGCCGGTGAAGGTGTAGTTCGTGACACCGTCGGTCGCCACCGCGGCCGACAGGATCACCTCCCGATTCGGCTTGAACGCGGGCGTCGTCTCTTCGCCGCCCAATGTGAAGGTGGACGCGGCCGTCAGGCGGTCCTGGGCGGTGATCGATCGCAGTGTCGAGAACGCCTTGCCGGTCACGTCGTGCGACAGATCGAAGGCACCGTTGCGATCGACCGCGAACTGGTCACTCGCCTGCACCAGCGCACGCACCACCGAGGTCCGGCTGGCACCCGGTGCCGGCGTCGGCGTCGGTGCAGCCGGCGGCGGGGCGACGATCAGCGATGGCGGCGGCTTGGTCGGCTCGGGCACCGGCGTGGCCGGCACGGTGGTTTCCGGTTCGGTCGACACCGAGGGTGCCGGTGCCGGCGATGGTGCGGGTGTCGACCCGCCGGAGACGGCGGTGTCGCCGCCACTGCCACCGCCGCCGCAACCGCCGATCAGCAGCGTGACGACGAGGGCCGCGGCGATCCGGCCGGACCGTTCCTGTCTGGATTTCATGGGCTTGCTCCTTCTGTGATGAGGTTCGACGGGCGCTTGTTCGGCCGCGATTGATACGACCGCCGGAGGTCGGGGGCCGTCGATGCGTGTTCCCGGTGCGAGGCCATCGTCGCGCGATCGCCGCCTGCCCGGAATCCAACTGAAGTCGTAGTGGTGCACCGGATACGCACGGCCGGTTCGGTCGCGGCCGTGCGCGCCTCGTGAACGCGGTTCACCCGACTTCCTGCTCGGCGCCCCGGCGCCTGCGGTTATAGTCGGGTCGAGAGCAGAGGAGGGGCGACGATGACTGCGCACCGAACCCATCAGGTCTTCAACCAGTCCGTACCGCTGGTCGACACGAATCTGTTCGATTGTGATCAGGCACTGGTCGACGCCGTGGCTCGAGAAGGTGCGGCCGGGGCACACGCCGCGTTGTCCGCACTCGGTCGCACGCTCGGTTCGGCCGACGTGCTCGCGCTCGGCCCGCAGGCCAACGACCATCCGCCCCGGTTGCGTGCGTTCGACCGTCACGGTCATCGGATCGACGAGGTCGAGTTCCATCCGGCGTGGCACGCGCTGATGCGGCTGCTGGTCGCGTCTGGCGCCCATGCGGCACCCTGGGCGCAGCCCGGCCCGGGGGCGCAGGTGGCCCGCGCCGCCGGCTACATCCTGTTCGCCGAAGTGGAGAACGGCACGCAGTGCCCGATCACGATGACCTATGCCTCGGTGCCGGTGATCGCGCGCCAGCCGTCGCTCGCGCCGCTGTGGCTGCCGAAGATCCTTTCGCGTGACTACGATCCGTCGTCGGGACCGGTCGCCGGCAAGCGCGGTGCGCTGATCGGCATGGGGATGACCGAGAAGCAGGGCGGCACCGACGTGCGCGCGAACACCACGTTCGCCGAGCCCGCACTCGACGTCGGCGACGGCGCGTGGCGCCTGACCGGCCACAAGTGGTTCCTGTCGGCGCCGATGTGCGACGCATTCCTCGTCCTCGCACAGACCGAGCGGGATACGGCGGCCGGGCTGACCTGTTTCTTCCTGCCGCGATGGCTGCCCGACGGCACCTGCAACACGATCGAGATCCAGCGGCTCAAGGACAAGCTGGGCAACAAGTCGAACGCGTCGAGCGAGGTCGAGTTCATCGGCGCGATCGCGTGGATCGTCGGCGAGATCGGCCGTGGCGTGCCGACGATCCTCGAGATGGGCAACCTGACGCGACTCGACTGCGCACTCGGGTCGGCCGGCATGATCCGCTGGGCGACCGCCAACGCCTTGCATCATTGCCACGGGCGCAGCGTGTTCGGTCGGCGCCTGGTCGACCAGCCGCTGATGCGACAGGTGCTCGCCGATCTGGCGCTCGAAAGCGAGGCGGCGACCGCCCTCGCGCTGCGGCTGGCGCGTGCCCTCGACGAACGCGACGACGATCCGATCGCGGCCGCGCTGGTGCGGGTCGGCACGCCGGCGGCCAAGTTCTGGATCTGCAAACGCGGACCGGCGCTGGCGTTCGAGGCGATGGAAGTGCTCGGCGGCAACGGCTACGTCGAGGAGGGGCCGATCGCGCGCGTGTACCGCGAACTGCCGGTCAACTCGATCTGGGAAGGGTCGGGCAACGTGATGTGCCTGGACGTGCTGCGTGCGTTGTCGCGGGATCCGCGTTGTCGCGAGGCGATCGAACACGAACTCGCCGCCGCCCTCGGGGCCAATCGGGTGTTCGACGCGTTCGTCTCCCGCCTGCGCACGACGCTCGATCCGTCGACCCTCGGCGAGGGCGACGCCCGTCGCCTGGCCGAACGGCTCGCGCTCGCGTTGCAGGCGTCGTTGCTGATCCGTGGTGCGCCCGTCGCGGTGTCGGACGCGTTCTGCGCCAGCCGGCTCGCGTCCGACGCGGGCTGGGGCAGGACGTTCGGTACACTGCCGGACGGCGTGGACTTCCAGGCGATCATCGAACGTGCGCGACCTGCGGCTTCCGGGGATGGCTGATCCGTCGTATCGGACCGCATCGGTCGACACGCGCCGCGGGCCGGCCGTTGTCACGGCGGTGTGCTCGTGGCTGGCGAGGCTCGTTGCGCTGCTGGCCATCGGCATGGCCGTCGGCATCGTCCGCGCGCAGGCCCCGGCGACGTCGAACCCGACGCCGGTATTCGTCGAGCCGATCGCCGGTGCGCTGGTGGCGCCCGAAGCGCTGCTGTCGGACGCCGAACGGGCTTTCCTTGCCGCCCATCCGGTGATCCGGGTCGCCGTTTCCCGTGACGACTTCTATCCGTTCCAGTACGTCGATGCCCAAGGCCGGATCGCGGGTTTTTCGATCGAAGGCCTGGTCACGGTGTTCCGTGCGCTCGGGGTGCGCGCCGAGCCGGTGGTGTTCGACCACTGGGCGCAGGTGCTGCCCGCGGTGCGCGAGGGTCGCGCCGACCTGATCCCGTACATCGCGTTCACCGAGGAGCGCGGCCGGGACCTCGCGTTCACGCACGGTGTCACCCGCGATCCGAGCGCGCTGATCGGCCGCGAAGGAGACGCCGTGGCGCAGGACAACCCGTCGCTTGCCGGCGTGCGCGTCGCGGTCGGTCGCGACTACGCGGCCGAGCAGTTGCTCGCCCGCGTGTACCCGAAGGCGATCGCGGTGCCGTTCGACCAGATCCGCCAGGGTGTGCGGGCGGTCGCCGAAGGATCGGTGCAGCTGTACCTGGGGTCGATGCGACCGGCGCTGCACCGGATCGCGTCCGACCGGATCTCCAACCTGGAGATCAAGGGACAGGTCGTGTCGCCGTCGTCATGGGTGCACATGGCGGTGCGTTCGGACTGGCCGATCCTGGCCCGGATCCTGAGCCGGATGGTCTCGGGTGACCGGCTCGGCCTGGAGCGCGAACTGGCCGCGTCGGCGGCGCCGTATCTCGGTTCGGCGACGCTGATGACGACGGTGGCGCTCGATCGCGACGAGCTGTCGGTGCTCGATCGATATCCGGTGCTGCGTGTCGGCGCGTTGCGCGGGCAGTTCGCGCTCAACGATTTCGGTGACGAGAGCGGGCATTCCGGCATCGCGGCGGACGTGACCAGCCTGATCACCCATGGCCTGGGCGTGCCCGCGGCGGTGATTGCGTTCGACTCGACCGCCGCGATGTTCGAGGCCGCCCGCAAGGGCGAGATCGACCTGCTGCCGTTCCTCGTGCGCACGCCCGATCGCGAGGCATTCCTGAAATACTCGGCGCCGTACGTGCGCATGCCCTACCTGCTGATCGCCCATGTCGATGCCCCGCTCTACTGGGGGCTGTCGAGCCTGGAGGGGCGCACGGTGGCGCTGACGCCGGGGCACCCGCTGGTGCCCGTGCTGCGCGAGCGGTATCCGAAGGTGCGCATCGTCAAGGTCGCCAACGCGGCCGAGGCGCTGGCCATGGTCGCCGACCGCCGGGCCGACGCGGCGGTCGAGATCAAGGTCTACGCGAACCAGCAGATCAATGCGCACTATCGCGACACGCTGCGGGTGATCGAACCGGTCTCCGAGATCCCGGCGGAGTTCGCTTTCGCCGCGCCGACCGGTTCCGCGGACCTGATTCCGCTGATCAATCGGGCGCTGGCCGCGATCCCGCCCGCCGAGCTGCTGCGCATCGAACGGCGCTGGGTCGCCGTGGATCAGGAGCCTGTCCTGCAGTTGCGTCGTTACCTGAACATGGCGGTGCCGGTGGTCATTGCACTGGCGCTGGTCGCGCTCACGGTGGTCGTCTGGAACCGACGGTTGTCGCGCGAGACCACGCAGCGACGGCGCGCCGAGGAGCGTCTGACCGGCCTGACCGACCAGTTGCGGCTGCTGCTCGAATCCAAGGACGTCTTCATCGCCACCGCGAGCCACGAGCTGAAGACCCCGCTGCACGGGATCTCGCTCACGCTGCAGTGGCTGCGCGGGCGGGTGCGTGATGACGAGTCCCGGCGGGCGATCGGGCGGGCGACCGAGGCGGCCAGCGGGCTCGGCGTGCTGATCGACGACCTGCTCGACCTGAGCCAGGTCGAGACCGGCCGCATGACGATCAAGCAGGCGCCGTTCGACCTGTTGCGGCTGGTGACGGATGTCGCCGAGTCGTTCGAGTCGATGGTTCGCACCAAGGGCCTGGTGATGGTCGTCGACTTCTCGCCGGCGGCGCCACGGCGCGTGTCCGGCGATGCGTTGCGATTGCGCCAGGTGCTGGTCAACCTGCTCGGCAACGCAGTCAAGTTCACGGTCGAAGGGCAGGTCGGTGTGCGCGTCGCGCCGGTGATCGCGACGGCGTCGGCAACCGCACCACCGGCGCGCGAGATCGAGTTCGTGGTCTCCGATACCGGGCCGGGCATCGCGCCGGACCGGCAGGCGCTGGTCTTCGAACCGTTCGCGTCGCGACAGGTCGCGCAGCCGGACGCTGCGCCGTCGTTGCCCGGCGCGGGCAGCACCGGCCTGGGACTGTCGATCTGTCGCCGGCTGGTCGAACTGATGGGTGGACGGATCGACCTGGCCAGCACACCGGGACAGGGCACGGCGATCACGTTCCGGCTCGTGCTGGATGTGCTGGACGGTGTCGATCCGGTCGCGATCGCGCCGGCGGCGAACGCCTCGGCATCCGCGGCTGCGACACCGCCCGCGGCAACGGGCGACATCGGTGCGGTGATGCCAGCGTCCGCCACCGTGCCGCCCGACGGGTCGATGCCGCCGCGACGTGTGCGTGTGCTGCTGGTCGATGACGACCGGTTCAGCCGGAGCATGGTGGCGATGATGCTCGAGCAGGCGGGCGTCGACGTGGTCCAGGCCGACGACGGTCAGCACGGCCTCGAGCTCTGGCAGGCATCGCGATTCGATGCGCTGGTCACCGACCTGCACATGCCGGAGATGAATGGCATCGAACTCGCGCGCCGTTTGCGAGCGCTGCCGGTGGTGCCGGGGGCGCCGAGGCCGATGCTGATCGCCGCCTCGGCCAGCCGGCTGATCACCGGCGGGGCGGGTGATGCGACGTCGCTGTTCGACCAGGTGCTCGAGAAGCCGTTGCAGTTGCAGGATCTCGCCGCGCTGCTGCAGTCGATGCCCCGGCAGGCCGCCGATGTGGTCAGTCCAGCCGCAACACCGTCAGCAGGTCCACCGGGGTCGTGATCACGAAATCCGCGCCCCACTCCTGCGGTGGTGTGGCCTCGCCGCAGAAGCCGTAGCTCGCCGCGATCGTCTTCATGCCGGCGGCCTGCCCGGCCTGCACGTCACGCAGATCGTCGCCGACGTAGACGCAGCATCCGGGCTCGACCCCGGTGTCGCGGGCCGCGGCGAGCAGCGGCTCCGGGTGCGGCTTGGCGAACGGGGTCGTATCGCCGCCGATCGCCACGCGTGATCGCGCGAGCACGCCGAGTTCGGCCAAGATCGGCCGCACGTAGCGTTCGAACTTGTTGCTGACGACGCCCCAGGTGATCCCCCGTGCATCGAGCCGGTCGAGCACCTGCTCGACCCCGGGGAACAGCCGCGTGTGGACACACATGGCGGCCTCGTAGCGACGCAGGAAGTCGTCGCGAAGCGCCGCGAACTCGGCGTCCTCGCGCTGCACGCCGAGGCCGCGGCCGATCAGCCCGCGCGCACCCATCGACGCGAACGGCCTGAGCACATGCAGCGGCAACGGGTCCAGGTCGCGTTCGGCCCGCATCGCGTTGATCGGCGCCGCCAGGTCCGCCGCGGTGTCGGCCAGGGTTCCGTCCAGATCGAAGAACACCGCCCGCGTCGCGAGGCGCCGCGTCATCGTTCGGGCCGGCGAAACGCCGCCAGGTAGTTGACGCCGAGATCGTCGGCCACCAGCTTGTAGATGCCGGTGATCGGGTTGTAGGCCAGTCCGGTCATCTCGATCAGCGCGAGGCCGGCCGCCCGCCCGGCACTGGCGAGTTCGGACGGCTTGATGAACTTCTCGTACTGGTGTGTCCCGCGCGGGAGCAGGCGCAGCACGTATTCGGCGCCGACGATCGCCAGCGCGAACGACTTGGGGTTGCGGTTGATCGTCGAGAAGAACAGCCAGCCCCCCGGACGCACGAGTCGTGCACAGGCCTCGACCGTCGATCCGGGATCGGGGACGTGTTCGAGCATCTCCATGCAGGTGACCGTGTCGAAGGACTCCGGCTCCCGCGCGGCGAGCGCCTCGGCGGCGATCCGCTCGTAGTCGACATGCACGCCGCTCTCGAGGCCGTGCAACTCGGCGACCTTCAGCGGCTTGTCGGCCAGATCGATTCCCTTGACGGTCGCACCCGCGGCGGCCATGGATTCGGCGAGGATGCCGCCGCCGCAGCCGACGTCGAGCACGCGCCGCCCGGCCAGGCCGGCCAGTGCGTCGATCCAGCGCAGCCGCAGCGGGTTGATCTCGTGCAGCGGACGGAACTCCGAGCCCGGATCCCACCAGCGTGCGGCGAGCGCCTGGAACTTGGCGACCTCGGCGGCGTCGACGTTGGGTGCAGTGGGTGTCTCGTTCATGACCACATTCTATGCGTGCGCGCACAGCGTCCGCTCAAGACCAAAAAAAACCCCGCCGAAGCGGGGTTTCGTGACGCGATCCGCGGGGATTACTTGCGGGTGCGCGTGCCCACCACTTCGATCTCGACGCGGCGGTTCTTGGCGCGGCCTTCCTTGGTCTTGTTGTCCGACACGGGCTGCTTCTCGCCCTTGCCTTCCGTGTAGACCCGGTTGGCCTCGACACCCTTGCTGACGAGGTACGCCTTGACCGCTTCCGAACGCTTGACCGACAGGCGCTGGTTGTACTTGTCGCTGCCGACCGCGTCGGTGTGGCCGACCGCGATGATCACCTCGAGCGCCAGGTCCTTCACCTTGCCGGTGAGGTCGTCGAGTTTCGCCTTGCCGTCGGGCTTGAGCACGGCCTTGTCGAAGTCGAAGAACGCGTCCGCGGCGAAGGTCACCTTCTCGCTCGTCGGCTTCGGCGGGGCCGGAGGCGGCGGCGGCGGAGGCGGCGGGGGCGGCGGCGGGGGCGGCGGCGGCGGGGGAGGCGGCGGCGGCGGCGGTTTCGGGATCAGGTCGTCGTCGCAACCGCGAACGGCCTGAGCCGGCTGGAACGAACCGACACGCCAGCAGAGTCCGAACGGATTCTTGACGACCTCGCTGGTGACTGGGCTGATCGCATAGCCCGCGTTCTTGGGGTCGGCGGTCTGCGCCTGCGCGCCGACGGCCGAGAGACCCATGACGGCGGTCGCGACCAGATATGCAACCTTGACCGGTTTCTTCATGTTTCTCCTCTCGGTAGAACGATTCTGTGTTGCAAATTGAGGGACACCGGAGATACGAGGCGTAAACCCTTAATCGCCCGGCACAATTTTGCCCAGACGATTTTGCCATAGGCCTGTACGAGCCACTACCTCGGCGGCCGTTCTGAGCGCGCCCGCCTCCAACAGTTGTCGCTTCCGGACAACATGACGACCGTCGATCCACACTTCGGCCACGTGCTCGCGCCCGCACGCATACACGAAATGCGAAACGGGATCGTGAACGGGAATCAACTCCTGTGCGCCGAGATCGATCGCGACCAGATCGGCGCGTTTGCCGATCGTGATCGATCCGATGCGATCGGCCAGGCCGAGTGCGCTGGCACCGGCGATTGTCATCGCACGCAACGTCTCGTGCGCCGACCAGGCGGTGGCATCACCACTCGCGCCTTTCGCCAGCAGGGATGCGGTGCGCGCCTCGCCGATCAGGTCGAGACGGTTGTTGCTCGCCGCGCCGTCGGTGCCGATGCCGACATTGATGCCCAGCGCGCGCATGCGCGCGGTCGGCGCGATGCCGCTGGCGAGTTTCAGGTTCGAATGCGGGCAGTGCGCGACCGACACCCCGTGACGCGCCATCAGCTGCAGATCCTGTTCGTCGACGTGCACGCTGTGCGCGGCGATCAGTTCCGGTCCGAGCAGGCCGAGTTCGGCAAGCCGGGCGAGCGGCCGCTTGCCGAATAGCCGCAGGCAGTCGTCGACCTCGGCCGCTGTTTCCTGCAGGTGCGTGTGCACCGGCATCGACAGCTCGGCCGACAGGCGCGCGACCTTCGACAGCGCGTCGCTGCCGACCGAATACGGCGCGTGCGGCGCGAGGCAGAAACTGATCAGCGGCTCGTCGCGCATCGCATCGCGCAGCGCGAGTCCCTTGGCCAGGTAGTCGTCCGGCCCGGATCCGTAGGCCGAGGCGAAGTCGATGACGATGATGCCGAGGCTCGCCCGCATGCCCAGGGCCTGCGCGGCGCGTGCGGTCTCCTCGGGAAAAAAATACATGTCGTTGAAGCAGGTGATGCCGCCGGTGACCATCTCGGCGCAGGCGAGCACCGTGCCGTCGAACACCAGGTCCGGCCCCATCAGACGCGCTTCCAGCGGCCAGATCCGTTCGCGCAGCCAGCGTTCGAGCGGCAGGTCGTCGGCCATGCCCCGCATCAGCGCCATCGCCGCATGGCCGTGCAGATTGACCAGTCCGGGGATCAGCAGGTGGCCTGGCAGCTCGGTCGGCCGGGCCTGCGGGTGGCGCGCGCGGACCGCCGCGGCCGGCCCGAGGTCGACGATGCGACCGTCGTCGATGGCGATCGCATGCTCCTCGAGCACGGTGGCATCCGGTTCCACCGGGGCGATCCACTGCGGGACGATGAGTTCGATCAAGACCGGCGCGCTCTCCTCGCGACCGATTTAACCACAGCACTCCCCAGGCGCACCGGATGGTCGTGGGCCGCGCTTCGGTTCGGCGCCCCTGCGCGGGCGGCGCGGTCGATGCGCCCGGGGCCGGTCGGGGGCGTCCGGCGAAAATGATAAAATTCAGCGATTTAGCACCGCAAAAGCCACGGTGCACCCGCCTCCCGGTGGCAGCACCGGGCCCACCCTTCGCCCCCTGATCGCTCCCCATCCCGATGGAATCGTTCGCCAAGGAAACCCTGCCGATCTCGCTCGAAGAGGAGATGCGCCGCTCCTACCTCGACTATGCGATGAGCGTGATCGTCGGGCGTGCGCTGCCCGACGTGCGTGACGGCCTCAAGCCCGTCCATCGCCGGGTGCTGTTCGCGATGTTCGAGGCCAACAACGTCTGGAACCGGCCGTACGTGAAATGTGCGCGGGTGGTCGGTGACGTGATGGGCAAGTACCACCCGCACGGCGACACGGCGATCTACGACACGCTGGTGCGGATGGCGCAGGACTTCTCGCTGCGCTACCCGCTGGTCGACGGCCAGGGCAACTTCGGCTCGGTCGACGGCGACAACGCGGCGGCGATGCGCTACACCGAGTGCCGGCTCGAACGGATCGCCGGCGAACTGCTCGCCGACATCGACAAGGAGACGGTCGACTTCCAGCCGAACTACGACGGCAAGGAGAACGAGCCGACGGTGCTGCCGTCGAAGCTGCCGAACCTGCTGATCAACGGCTCCTCGGGCATCGCCGTCGGCATGGCGACCAACGTGCCGCCGCACAACCTGCACGAGGTGGTCGACGCCTGCCTGCTGCTGCTGCGCAATCCCGAGACGACGGTCGACGAACTGATCGAGGTGATCCCGGCGCCGGACTTCCCCACCGGCGGCATCATCTACGGCATCGCCGGCGTGCGCGAGGGCTACCGGACCGGTCGCGGGCGCGTGATCATGCGCGCGAAGACACACTTCGAGGAGATCGACCGCGGCGGACGCAGCGCGATCATCGTCGACGAGATCCCCTACCAGGTCAACAAGAAGACGCTGCAGGAGCGCATCGCCGAACTGGTCAACGAGAAGAAGGTCGAAGGGATCTCGGACATCCGCGACGAGTCCGACAAGTCCGGCATGCGCGTGGTGATCGAATTGAAGCGCGGCGAGTTGCCCGAGGTCGTGCTCAACAACCTGTACAAGAACACGCAACTGCAGGACACGTTCGGCATCAACATGGTCGCGCTGGTCGACGGCCAGCCCAGGCTGCTGAACCTCAAGCAGATGCTCGAGGCGTTCCTCGCGCACCGGCGCGAGGTGGTCACGCGGCGCACGCTGTTCGACCTTCGCAAGGCGCGCGAGCGCGGCCACATCCTCGAGGGCCTCGCGGTGGCGATCGCCAACGTCGACGAGATGATCGAGCTGATCAAGGCGTCGCCGACACCGCCGGTCGCGCGCGAGCGCCTGATGGCGCGCGCCTGGTCCGCGGGTGTCGCGCGCGAGATGGTCGAACGGGCCGGCGGCGACATCCGCGCCTTCCGTCCGGACGGGCTCGACCCGGCACTGGGACTGCAGGATGGCGGCATCTATCGGCTCTCGGAGGTGCAGGCGCAGGAGATCCTGCAGATGCGCCTGCAACGGCTGACCGGCCTGGAGCAGGACAAGATCGTCCAGGAGTACCGGGAGGTCATCGAACAGATCACCGACCTGCTCGACATCCTCGCGCGGCCCGAACGGATCGTCGGCATCGTCAGCGAGGAGCTGACGGCGCTCAAGCCCGAGTTCGGCGACGCGCGCAAGTCGCACATCGAGCGCAACGCGACCGAACTGGGCACCGAGGACCTGATCCAGCCCACCGACATGGTGGTCACGCTGTCGCACTCGGGCTACATCAAGAGCCAGCCGCTGTCGGAGTACCGCTCGCAGCGTCGCGGCGGCCGGGGCAAGCAGGCGGCGGGAACCAAGGACGAGGACTGGATCGACCAGCTCTTCATCGCCAACACCCACGACACGATCCTGTGCTTCTCCAATCGTGGCCGGGTCTACTGGCTGAAGGTCTGGGAGGTGCCGCAGGGCACGCGCACCTCGCGCGGGCGGCCGATCGTCAACCTGTTCCCGCTGCTGGAGGGCGAGAAGATCACCGTCGTGCTGCCGGTGAAGACCTTCGACGAACAGCACTTCGTGTTCATGGCCACCAGCCTGGGCACGGTCAAGAAGACCCCGCTGGCGGACTTCTCCAATCCGCGCAAGGCCGGCATCATCGCGGTCGACCTCGATCCGGGCGACTACCTGATCGGCGTCGCGGTGACCGACGGTGAACACGACGTGATGCTGTTCTCCGACGCCGGCAAGGCGGTGCGTTTCGACGAGAACGACGTCAGGCCGATGGGCCGCAACGCCCGCGGCGTGCGCGGGATGTTCCTCGAGGACGGCCAGTCGGTGATCGCGATGCTGGTCGCCGAGAGTGAGCTTCAGTCGGTGCTGACGGCCACCGAGAACGGCTTCGGCAAACGCACGCCGATCACCGAGTACACACGTCACGGCCGCGGCACCAAGGGCATGATCGCGATCCAGACCTCCGAACGCAACGGGCGGGTGGTCGCCGCGGTGCTGGTCGAGGCGAAGGACGAGATCATGCTGATCACCACCGGGGGTGTGCTGGTGCGCACCCGGGTCGACGAGATCCGCGAGATGGGGCGGGCGACGCAGGGTGTGACGCTGATCTCGGTGGATGAAGGCACGACGCTGTCCGGTGTGCAGAGAGTGGTCGAATCCGATGCGACCGAGCCCGTCGGCGATCCCGGCGCCGACGCCGCGCCGGGCGCCGAGGGTGCCGCAGGTGATGAAGGCAGCGACGGCGCCGACGAGGGCTGACCCGGACCGCTGAACGGAGCGGGTGGCGTGACGATCTTCGTCGACATCATCTTTCCGGTGGTGCTGCTGATCGCGATCGGGTGGGGCGCCGCACGCGGCCGCGTGCTCGACGAAGTCGCGGTCAAGGCCTTGTCGGACGCGACCTTCACGCTGTTCATGCCGGCGCTGCTGTTCCGGGCGATGGCGCGCACCGGGCTGGGCACGAGCACACTCGGTGTGCCGGCGGTGTACTTCGGTGTCGCGCTGAGCGTGTTCTTCGCGCTGGTCGTGCTCTGGCGCTGGCGCGGGGTGCCGTTGCCGTCGGCCGCGGTGCGCAGCCTGGGGGCGGTGTTCTCCAACAATGCGATGCTCGGCATCCCGCTGGTGCGGCTCGCGTTCGGCGAGTCGGGACTGGCGATCCTGCTGACGATCATTGCGCTGCATGCGCTGATCCTGCTGACGGCGGCGACGATCGTGCTCGAGACCGGACGTGCGCTGGATCCGGCGGGTGCGGACGGTGCGCCGCGTGGTTCGCTGGCGGCGTCGATCGGCGGCGCCGCGCTGTCCTCGCTGGTGCACCCGGTCGTGTTGCCGATCCTGGTCGGGATCGCATGGTCGCTGCTCGGCCTGCCGATGCCCGGGCCGCTCGACTCGGCGCTGGGGCTGATGGGGGGCGCGGCCACGCCGCTGTGCCTGGTGCTGCTCGGGGCGTCGCTGGCCCAGTTCGGCCTGCGCGAGGGGCTGCGCGGCGCGATCATGGCGACGCTGCTGAAGAACTTCCTGTTCCCGGCCGTGATGTATGCGACCGGCCGCTGGCTGATCGGGCTCGATCGGCTGACGCTGTCGGTGCTGACGGTCGGTGCCGCGCTGCCGATCGGCGCCAACGTCTATCTGTTCGCGCAGCGCTACGAGGTGGAACTGGCGCGCATCAGCGCGGCGGTGAGCCTGTCGACGCTGGTCGGCGGTGTGACCCTGCCGCTGCTGCTGCTGGCGCTGGTCCCCTGAATCATCGGCAAGACACCCGCGCCGGCGTCTGTCGCGCCGCGGTCACGCCGCCCATCGGCCGGGCCTGCGCGACGATCGGGCGGATCGGCCAACCCCGATGACATCCCGGCCGTGCGGCGCGACAGTGTCGTACGGCGCGCGCAGCGCACGCCGTCCGCCGGCATGCCGCGATCCCGCGCCCGGCGCACCGTCGGAGTTCGTCCACGCATGGCCCGCGCCGAGATCATCGAGTTCGACCGCCTCGCCGAGTGCGGGCAGCTGACGACGGTGCTGGCGCGCACCGCCGATCGTCCCGACGAGCAGTTCGACATCATCGATCTGATGCTGCGGCGATTCGAGATCACCCCGCCGGCGGCGAGCAAGCTCTTCGACGTGCTCGAAGTCATGCGGGCACCGCTGATCGCCGACCTCGAGCGGCAGTTGACGCCGGCCACCGAGGCGCCCGGGCCGGCCGCGCAGGCCCGGATCAACTCGTTGCGGGATGCGGTCGCTCTCGCCAGCCGGCTGTACGTCGACGTGCATCGCCGCCGCAACGAAGAAGCGGCCGATCCGTCGGACGAGCCGCCGCTGCTGCCGTTCTTCGGTTTCCTGCCGCTGGTGCGGGCGATGGACCTGCAGGCCCGTATCGCCTGGCACGACCTGCGTGGCCGGCGTGCGCCGGATCCGGCCGCCTGGGCGCAACTGGTGGGTTTCGCGCGCCGGGTGTCGCTGGCCGGACTGCTGGACACGCCGTATCCCGATCCGCTGCCGTTCACCACGCCGGCGACCGCGCGCGCGCTGTTCGGGCTGCCGCTGCTGTTCCGGGTCTCGCGGCCCGAGGGCCGCAGCAGCGCGCAGCTGACGATGATCGACCGGCTCGCGCGCCAGCACGGCCCGACCACCGAGTTCGTGATCGACAAGGACTCGGATCGCTGCAGCGGCGAAGGCCGGCTGCTGATCCGGCTCTCCCCGGTCTACTGGATCGGGGTGGACACCGAGCGGCTGCCGGTGTGGTTCGCCGACAATGCCCGGCGCATGGTCGCCGAGGTCGAACCCGGCACACTCACCGTCTGACCCGGTACGGCCGATCGCGGTCGCGGGCCTCGCGGTCGAGGCGGACGGTCTGCTACGATTCCCGTCCCATGATTCGCGGGCGGCGTTTGCCGTACGCCTGCCCGGGTCCACGATGCCTGACGATCCCCAGTCCGCCGCCGGTTCGTCGTCCGACGACGGCCTGGACGCGTTGCGCCGGCAGATCGACGCGGTCGACCGGGAGATCGTCGACCTGCTGAACCGTCGCGCCGCGCTCGCCCATGCGGTCGGTGAACACAAGAAGCGAACGCAGGCGCCCGTCTACCGGCCGGAGCGCGAGGCGCAGATCCTCGCGCGCCTGCGCGCGGAGAACGGCGGACCGATGCCGGGGGCGGCGATCGAATCGATCTATCGCGAGATCATCTCCGCCTGTCGCGAACTCGAACGCCGCCTGCGCGTCGCGTTCCTCGGCCCCAGCGGCACGTTCTCCGAGATCGCGATGGTCAGGCATTTCGGCAGCGGCATCGAACCCGTGCCCTGTGCGACGATCGACGAGGTCTTCCGCGTCACCGAGGCCGGCGGCGCCGATTTCGGCATCGTGCCGGTGGAGAACTCGACCGAAGGGGCGGTCAACCGCTCACTCGACCTCTTCCTGCAGACGCCGCTGTCGATCTGCGGCGAAATCTCGGTGCCGGTGCGGCACAACCTGCTCGGATCGGGCGATTCACTCGACGGCATCCGGCGCATCTGCGCGCACCAGCAGGCGATCGCGCAGTGCACCGCATGGCTCGACCGCCACTGCCCGGGCATCGAACGGGTGCCGGTCTCGAGCAACGGCGAAGGCGCGCGACTGGCGTCGCTCGATTCGTCGACCGCGGCGATCGCCGGCGATCTGGCGGCGTCGCGCTACGGGCTGCAGTTCGTGGCCCGTGCGATCCAGGACGATCCGGGCAACCGCACCCGATTCGCCGCGATCGGTCCGTTGCAGACCGGCCCGTCCGGCAACGACCAGACGTCGCTGATCCTGTCGGTGCCGGACCGCGCCGGTGCGGTTCATGCGCTGATCGAACCGCTCGCGCGATTCGGCGTCTCGATGAAACGATTCGAATCGCGGCCGGCGCGCCAGGGCACCTGGGAATACCACTTCTACATCGACGTGCTCGGCCACGTGCA
>CADEEH010000088.1 GCA_902826305.1 uncultured Burkholderiales bacterium | reverse complement strand
TGTCCAGCGCCTGCTTCTCGGTCTCCAGGTTCTTGTTGCGGATCTGGATCATCGTCGTCTGCTCGATGTCGTTGCGGATCTTCTTGCGCCGCTCGATCTCCTCGGTGAGCCGGGTCAGGCCCTCGGCGTCGAACGCGTTCGACGGGTTGAAGAACTCCATCGCCGTCTGGTCGAGCTGCGTCAGCGAGACCGTCTCCAGTTCCAGCCCGTTCTGCATCAGGTCGCCGGCCACGACGTGGCGCACCCGCTTGACGTATTCGCCGCGTTTCTCGTGCAGCTCCTCCATCGTCATCTCGGCGGCCACCGTGCGCAGCGCGTCGACGAACTTGCCCTCGACCAGCTCCTTGAGCTGCTCCGGCTGCATCGTCCGCGTGCCCAGCGTCTGCGCCGCGGCGGCGACCGACTCGGCGCCGGCCTGCACGCGAACGTAGAACTCGGAGATCACGTCGACCCGCATCCGATCCTTCGTGATCAGCGCCTTGTCGCGCCCGCGCGCCACCTCCAGGCGCAGCGTGTTCATGTTGACCGGGATCACCTCGTGCACGATCGGCAGCACGAACGCGCCCCCGTTGATCACCACCTTCTGCCCGCCGAGCCCGGTGCGCACGAAGGCGCGCTCCTTCGACGAGCGCAGGTAGAGCCAGTTCAACAGCCAGATCGCGATCGCGACGACAACAACGGCGACGATCACCGCGAGGACGAACTGGCCGAATTGCGCGCCGGTCATGATGGGTCTCCTAGATACTCTCGTTTCCGTTCGATCGCCCGGTCCGTCGCGCCGATGCGCGCACGTCCGGTCCTGTCATGTCCCGCGGCCGATCGCCTTGAACCGCCGCGTCTGTTCGGTCAGTGCCTGTTCCGTCGGCAGCCGTTCCATGCTCGACGCCCCATAGAAGCCGTGGCAGTGGCGGCATGCGCCGAGGACGTGCCGGGCGTCCTCGGGTGCCGCGATCGGCCCGCCGTGGCAGAGCACGATCACCTCCGGGTTGATCTCGCGCGCCGCCGCCGACCAGGCGTCGATCTTCGGGATGCACTGGTCCAGCGTGAGTGCGGTCCGCGCGCCGATCGCCCCGCCGGTGGTCAGGCCGAGGTGGCAGACCACGATGTCGGCGCCGGCCTCGGCCATCGCGCGGGCGTCGTCCTCGCAGAACACGTAGGGCGTCGTCAGCAGATCGAGGCGGGCGGCCGCGCGGATCATCTCGACCTCGTTGCCGTAGCCCATCCCGGTCTCCTCCAAGTTGGCGCGGAACACCCCGTCGATCAGGCCGACGGTGGGGAAGTTCTGCACGCCGGAGAAGCCGAGATCGGCCAGTGAGCGCAGGAAAGGTTCGGTCAGCATGAACGGATCGGTGCCGTTGACGCCGGCGAGCACCGGGGTGTGCCGCACCACCGGCAACACCTCGCGCGCCATCTCGACGACGATGTCGTTCGCGTTGCCGTACGCGAGCAGCCCGGCGAGCGAGCCGCGGCCCGCCATCCGGTAGCGGCCCGAGTTGTAGATGACGATCAGGTCGATGCCGCCGGCTTCCTCGCACTTGGCCGACAGGCCGGTGCCGGCGCCACCGCCGACGATCGGCTCGCCGGCACGGATCATCGAACGGAATTTCTGCAGGATGGCCTGGCGCGTGATCCTGGGCATGGTCGTCTCAGCGGGGCGGGGATCCGGCGGCGAGCCGGCTGCCCGACTTCGGCAGCATCACCTCGCGCAGGTTCGCCACCAGCGCGTCGGCGAACTGCGGATCGTTCAGGTTGTGGGGCAGGCGCACCAGCCTGCGGTTGGGGCCGGGCTTCATGTTCGTGGCGATCGCGTCGAACAACGCCTTGTCGGCGACCGGATCCCAGAACGGCTTGCCCGGCGCGTCGAGCAGCGACACGCCGCCGTCCGGAATCAGGAAACGGACCGGTCCGTTCATCCGGTTCAGCTTGGCGGCGATGAACGCACCGATGCGGGCGGCTTCTTCGGCGGTCGTGCGCATCAGCGTGACGTTCGGGTTGTGCCGGTACAGGTTGCGCGCCTGGAACTTCGACGGCACCGTGTCCATCGCCCAGAAATTCACCATGTCCAGTGCGCCGCACGAGCCGACGTACGGGATCGAGCTGCGTGTGATCGCATCCAGCCGCTCGGGCCCGGCACTGAGCACGCCACCGACCAGTTCGTCGCAGATCTCGGTGGTGGTGATGTCGACGACCCCGACCAGCAACCCGGAGTCGACCAGCTTCTCCATCGACTGCCCGCCGGTGCCGGTGGCGTGGAACACGAGGCAGTCGTAGTCGGCTTCCAGTTGCGCCGTCACCGCCTGCACGCAGGGTGTGGTGACACCGAACATCGTCAGCCCGAGCGCGGGCCTGCTCTGCGAGGCCGACCCGCCGCCGCCGTAGGCGATCATGCCGGCGAGCGCGTGGGCGGCATTCGAGAGCACCTTCTCCGAGATCCGGTTGATGCCGGAGACATCGGTGACCGAATACATCATCGTGATGTCGCACGGTCCGACGTACGGCTTGACGTCGCCGGAGGCGACCGTCGAGACCATCAGCTTGGGGACACCGATCGGCAGCGCACGCATCGCCTGGGTGGCCAGGGCGGTGCCACCCGAGCCGCCGGCGGACACGACGCCGCCGAGGTCGCGCCGGCCCGCCAGGTAACGCGCGAACGCGATCCCCATCGCCTCGACCGCCGTGCCGCGATCACCGGTGAAGACCGCACGTTCGCCCTGCGGGTGATGACGCGCCACCTCGCGCGGATGGACCATCGCCGGCGACGGTTTGCCCGAGGTCGACAGGTCGACGGTGACCGTGTGCAGCCCGAGCTTGTCCAGGCAGTTGCGGACGAAGAACAGTTCTCGTCCCTTGGTGTCGAACGTGCCGGCGATGTAGGCGGCACGTCCGATCGAATGGGCGACCGGGAACTCGAGCACACGAGCATCGCGGCGGGTGTCGGCCAGCGCGTCGCTGGCCGCGGTGAACGACGGGGCCTCGGCTGGCTGGCGTGCCTGTCCCTGCAGCAACTCGTCGCGCGGGCCGGGCGGCGCCAGCGTGCGATCGGCCGGCAGCGTGTTCGGGTCGGCGGCGTTCCAGCGCGTGAAGCCGCGCACTTCGCGGCCTTCGCCGGCGAGCCGGTCACCCGGTGCGCTCGTGGTCCCCGCGCGGCGGACCGTCAGCACCCGCACCTGCCGGGCATCGGGACGGTCGTCGCCGCCGATCGGATCGGACGAGTCGGCACGCGCCGGATCTTCCGGCGCCGCGGTCCGATCACCTGTTGTGGGTGCCGCCGCCTCGTCGCCTTCGGTCGAACGGATGCCGAGCAGGCGCTGTTGCAGGTCCCGATCGGCGGCGAGGGCCGCGGCGCTCAGGCGGCGCGATATCCGGCCGTTGACCATCACGGCCACGTCGTCGGCGACCTCGACCGCGACACCGAGGTTCTGCTCGATCAGCAGGACCGCGATCGAACCGTCGTGGGCGAGCATCTTCAGCAGCTGCGCGACCTGGCGCACGATCAGCGGCGCGAGCCCCTCGGTGGGCTCGTCCATCACCAGCAGCGCCGGATTGAGCAGCAGCGCCCGCGCGATCGCCAGCATCTGCTGTTCGCCGCCGGACAACTGCGCGCCACCGTTGGCCTTGCGTTCGGCCAGCCGCGGGAAGGTCTGGTAGACCCGGTCGACGGTCCAGGGGCCCCGCCCGCCTCGTGACACCAGCCGCAGGTGTTCATCGACGGTCAGCGACGGCCAGACGCGCCGGCCCTGCGGCACGTAGCCCACGCCGCGGTCGCAGATCACGTTCGGTGCCAGGCCGAGGATCTCGCGCCCGCCCAGCCGGACGCTGCCTCGCGCCGGCACCAGCCCGGTGATCGCGTTGCACAGCGTCGTCTTGCCCATGCCGTTGCGGCCGACCACCGCCAGCACGCCGGACTCGAGTGTCAACGACACCTGCTGCAACGCATGCGCCTGGCCGTAGTGCACGTCGAGTCCCTCGACGACCAGGATCGGACCACCGCCGGCGGGACGGGCCTCGGGGCGATTCCACCAGCTCATCCGAGGTCGCTCCCCATGTAGATCGCCTGCACCTCGGCGTCGTTCTCGATCGCCTCGGGAGGTCCGCTCTTGAGCACGCGGCCGTTGTGCATCACCGTGACCTGCTCGACGACACGCAGCGCGATGTCCAGGTCGTGTTCGATCAGCACGAAACCCATGTGCCGCGGCAACGCCCGCAGCAGCGCGACCAGTTCGTGCCGTTCACCGGGGGCAAGCCCCGCGGCCGGTTCGTCGAACAGGATCAGCCGTGGGGCACCGGCGAGTGCCATGCCGATCTCGAGTTGTCGTTGCTGGCCGTGTGCCAACGACGAGACCGGCGTGTCGGCGATGTGTGACAACCGGACCCGGTCGAGGAGTTCCTCGGTCGCGATCCGGCTCGAATGCGAGGCCGACGCACGCCGCAACGCATAACGATTCCGGCCGATGCCGCGCACCGCCAGGAACAGGTTGTCGCGCACCGTCAACTGCCCGAACAGCAGCGACGACTGGTAGGTGCGACGCAGGCCGCGGCGGATCCGTTCGTACGGCGGCAGCTCGGTCACATCCTCGCCGAAGAACAGCACCTGGCCGTCGGTCGGCGGGAAGTCCCCGGTGATCGCGTTGAACAGCGTCGTCTTGCCGGCGCCGTTGGCACCCAGGATCGCACGCCGTTCGCCGGCCGCCACCTGCAGCGACACGTCGTCGATCGCGCGCAGTGCGCCGAAGCGGCGCGAGACGCCGCGCAGCTCGAGCGCATGGGACGAGGCAAGCGCCGTCGCGGCGCCCGCCGCCGGCCGCGGGGCGGCCGGGGCGGGACGTCCCGCGGTCAGCTGGCTGACGGAAGCCATCGATCGATCGTCGCGGCGGTCACGGGCAGTTGGGGACTTCGCGTGATCCGAGCCCCATCTTCTCGAAATCGGCCTTGCCCAGGTTCAGGCGTTGATCGACCTTCGGGATCACCTTGACGACCTTGTTGAAGAACGTCCCGTCGGCCCCCTTGCTGACCTCGGTGATGAACGTCGGCCCGACCGCCTGCCGGTTCTCGTCGAGTGTGTAGTCGCCCACCGGGGTCTTCAGCGTCATCTTCGCCAGGGCCTCGCGGAACTTGGCCTGGCCGCCGGAGAGGTCGCCGTTGACCGCGTCCATCGCGTCGAGCACCGCCTTGGTGTTGATGTAGTACAGGAACGCGAACAGCGACGGGCTGGGGAAACCGTCCTTGAAGTTGGTCTTGTAGTCGGCGACGAACTGCTTCCACTCCGGTGTGTCGATCGAGTCGGCCATCGGTCCGGCCGACGCGGTGCCCACCAGCGATTCGCGGCGCTTGCCCTTGAAGTTCAGCACCGTCTGGTCCACCGTGATCGAACCGCCGATCATCGGCTTGTTGCCGCCGGCCTGTTCGTACTGCGACAGGAAGTTGACCGCGTCCGAGCCGCCGAGCACCACCAGCAAGGCGTCGATGTCGTTCGGGATCTTCGCGATCGCCGACGCATAGTCCTTGTTGCCCAGCGGAACCCAGATCTTCTCGATCATCTTGCCGCCGCCCTTGCAGAACTCGGACATGAAGCCCTGCACCTGCGAGTACGGGAACGAATAATCCTCGGAGATCAGCGCCATCCGCTTGTAGCCCTTGCCCAGCGCGTAGCCGCCCAGGCCGACCATCCACTGCGCACCTTCGGTGTTGAAGCGGAAGAAGTTCGGCGACGGGTTGACCAGCGTGGTCGCCTGGGCACCGGAGGAGCCGTTGACGAAGGTCACCGCGGGTTGTGACTTCGAGTAGTCCTTGACCGCGATGCCCTCGGACCCGGACAACGGCCCGATCATGATCTGGACCTTGTCCTGTTCGACCAGCTTGCGGGTCGCGTTGACGGCAACGTCGGGTTGGGCGTTCGACGAGCCCTTGACGAACTCGATCTTCTTGCCGCCGGCCATGCCCTTGCGCTGCAGGAGCGCGAGCTCCGCCCCGCGCATGCCATCGGCGCCGGGCGCGGCGAACGGACCCTCGAGGGTCGCGAGCAGGCCCACCTTGACCACATCCTGCGACCAGGCCGGTGCCGCCAGCGCGGCGCAGGCCGAGACCACCGCGGCGCCGACGGCGCTGCGGGTGAAGTTGCGACGGGTGTCCTTCATGTCATCCTCCGTAGTGTTGAAGCGGCGTCGGCCACCGCGCTGTGCGAACCTTGCTGCTCTTGTCGTCTCCCGGCCGTCGTTCAATGCGGACCGGCCGCGTGTCCTCCGGAATCGTGCAACATCGACTGCGCCTGGTTGCGCGCGAGCCGGCTCCGGATCCGGGTCCAGATGCCGACCAGTCCGTCCGGCGAGAACAGCACGATCGCCAGGAACACCGCGCCGATCACCAGGTTGAAGCGCTCGCGGTCGACCAGGTCGATCGCGAAGTTCTGCAGCAGGACGAATGCGATCGCGCCGACGAACGGGCCGACCGGATGGCGCGTGCCGCCGAGCACCGCGACGACGAGCACGTTGATCATCGCCGACAGGCCGACCGTGCCCGGGGTGACCAGACCGTTGTACCAGGCGAGCAGCACGCCGCCGATGGCGGCGATCGCCCCGGCGAACGCATGGGCGGCGACGCGATGCGCCTGGACGTCGAAGCCGAGCGCGTTCATCCGTCGCGGATTGTCGCGGATGCCCTGCAGCGCGATGCCGAACGGTGTGCGCGCGACGTACTTGACCGCGAGGTACGCGGCCAGCGCGACCGCGAGCGACAGGTAGTAGAACGGCAACTGCGAGCGCCAGTCGACGTCGAACAGCACCGGCGGCTGCACTTTCGAGAAGCCCTGGAAACCATTGAACAGCGAGTAGTTCTGCTGGACCAGGTAGAAGAACGCGACACCGATCGCCAGCGTGATCATGATCGTGTAGATGCCTTCGGTGCGCACCGACAACCAGCCGATCAGCGTCGCGGCGATCGTGCCGACGGTCACCGCGACGAGCACCGCCAGCCACCAGGGCCAGCCGAGACTGATCGAGGCGACGCCGCTGCTGCCGAAGATCGCCAGCGTGTAGCCGGCGACACCGGCCACGGTCATCTGCGACAGCGACACCATCGAACCGTAGCCGGCGAGGAACATCAGCGACAGCGCGATCACCCCGAGCACCAGCGACTGCGCGCCGATCTGGAAGGTGAAGAACGGCGAGGCGACGGCCGGATAGACCAGCAGGCCGAGCATCGTCAGCACGTGCCGCGCCGACACCCGGTCCCAGATCCAGCGCAGCCATGCCGGTGCGTCCGCGTTCACGTCGACGGTGACGACCGGGTCGCCGGCCCGGTCGCCCGGCTGCATCGCACCGTGACGGCGAAACGGTGACCCGCCACCGGCCCAGCGCGGGGCCTCGTCGTCCGCTGATGGGGTGGCCGGCGCTTCGGTCACCCCTTCGAGTCGACGAGCGCCGGTCCACGAGCGCGCCCAGGAGTGCCGTCCGGCGCCCGAATTCATCGCCTTGCGCCACTGGGCCGCGCTCATCGCGCCCTCCGATCGACGCGTGCCGTCATGCCGGGCGCCCGAGGATGCCCTGCGGCCGGAACGCGAGCACGAGCACCATGATCACGAAGGTGAACACGACCCCATAGGTCGGCGCGTAGGCGAGCCCGAACTGCTCGGCGAGCCCGATCATCAGCGCGCCGACCGCAGCGCCGGGGATGCTGCCCATGCCGCCGACGATCACGACCACCAGCGACGCCAGCAGGTAGCGTGTGTCCTCGCCCGGTGCGATCGACAGCGCGGTGCCGCCGACCACGCCGGCGAATCCCGCCAGGCCGGCACCGATCGCGAACGTGATCGCGAACACACGCTGGACGTTGACGCCGGTGGCCGCCAGCATCGCGCGATCGTCGACACCGGCGCGGATCATCATGCCGACCCGGGTCCGATTCAGGAACAGGTACAACGCGATGCCGATGACAATCGAGGCGGCGAGCACCAGCAGCCGGTAGGTCGAATAGCCGCCGACGATCGGCATGCGCAACGCACCGACCATCCACGACGGGGGATCGAACTGGTAGACCTCCGCGGTCCAGATCCACAGCATCAGGTCGGCGAGCACGATCGACAGGCCGATCGTGACCAGCGTCTGGCGCAGATCCTGGCCCTGCATGTGCCGGAACACCAGCACCTGCATCAGCAGCCCGACCAGCGCGGCCGACACGAACCCGGCCAGCACCGCGAGCAGCCACGAGCCGCTCGCCTCGCCGACCGCGAAACCGACATAGGCCCCGAGCAGGTACAGCGATCCGTGCGCGAGGTTGACATTGCGCATCAGGCCGAACACCAGCGAGAACCCGCTGGCCACCAGGAAGTACAGCGCGGCCAGCGTCAGGCCGTTCAGCGCCGTGAGAAGGAACAGCTTGGCGTTGTCGGCGAGGGCCCAGAGGGTGAACACGGCCAGCGGCACCCAGATCACCAGCCGCCGGAACCAGAGCCAGAACAGCCGCGAACGCGACCGTGCGGCAGCCTGCCGCCCACGCGGCAGACCCTGCGCCGGCGACAGGGTGGCCGGGGGTGTCTGCGGAACGGCGCTCAAGTGATCACCATCGGTCCGCTGACCGGCCGCACCGGTGCACGATTCGACCCGTTCACGCGGCGGTCCTCGTCCAGCGCGTGCGCGCCTGGGCGATCTCCGGGGCCTTGTGGAAGGCGCCGTCCTTCATGATCGCCAGCAGCCGGTCGCGTTCGAGCAGCACGCCGAGGTTGGACAACGGATCACCGTCGACGAGCAGCAGGTCGGCCAGGAAACCGTCGCGGACCTGGCCGAGTTCCGTGCCCCGTTTCATGATCTCGCCGCCATGCCGGGTGGCGCTGACCAGCGCCTGCATCGGTGTCATGCCGAGGTACTTGACCAGGTACTGCAGGTCCATCGCGTTGGTGCCGTGCGGGGCCCAGGCGAAGCCGTAGTCGCCCCCGGGCAGCACGCGCACGCCGCGGCGGATCATCGCGCGCAGGCTGGTGACCGCGGCCTCGAGCTCGATCTCGTAGCCCATCTCGCGAGCCTTGGCCGGCGTGATGCCGAACGGGGTGCCCTCGTAGAGCAGCTTGATGATCACCGACAGGCCCGGCGCGACGAAGATCCGGTCGCGTTGCGCCTCGAGTGCATCGAGCGCCTCCTCGTCGGTGAAACTCGCGTGGTAGATCACCTCGATGCCGTGACGCAGCGCCTGCTTGATCGATCCACACGAGCGGGCGTGGGCGGCGACCCGTTTGCCGCGGATCTTCGCTTCCTTGCAGGCGATCGCGACCTCGGGGTCGCTCATCCAGGTGGTGGTCGCATCGGCCCCGGGCACGAAGTTGTCACCCGACAGATTGAGCTTGACCGTGTCGACACCGTACTTCATCGCCATCCGCACGGCCTTGCGCATCTCCTCGACGCCGCTGACGACGACCCCGAAGCTGAACTCCGGGAACGGCAGGTGCGGCAGGGTCTCGTCGCCGAGTGCTCCGGCCACGGTGATCTCCTGGCTCGCCGCGAGGTAACGCGGGCCCGGGATCAGGCCCTGTTCGATCGCGTTGCGCACGACCACGTCGAGCCGCGGCTTGGCGGTCGCGGCGCCGACACACGATGTCCAGCCGTGGTCGAGATAGGTGCGTGCGACGCCGGCGGTCCACAACACGTGCTCCTCGGTCGGCATGCGCTGGATGCCGTCCAGGGTCGCGGCGTTGTTCCACGCGAAGTGGGTGTGGGCCTCGACCAGGCCCGGCATCAGCGTCGCGCCGGCCCCGTCGATCACGGTCGCGTCCCCGGCCGCTAGGGCACGCACGCCGCGGGCGACGCGGC
Source organism: uncultured Burkholderiales bacterium (assembly GCA_902826305.1). GTDB lineage: Bacteria > Pseudomonadota > Gammaproteobacteria > Burkholderiales > Burkholderiaceae_E > CADEEH01. The sequence continues at coordinate 10,264 of CADEEH010000088.1, read as the reverse complement.
GGATCCGGTTGCCCTGCACCAGCACTTCGCCGGCGAACGGCTCGCTGCCCGATCCGTCGATGATCCGCACATTGGTGAACAGCACTTCCGCCATCGTCGTCTCCTCGCGCCACCGGCGGCCCGGTGGCCGCCGCGACGCCGGTGGTGATTCAGGTTCGCCTGGCCAGGAACTCCCGGGCCAGTGCCATGCACGGCTCGGGCTGCTCGATCGGTGTCCAGTGGCCGCAGCCGCGCAGCACTTCGGTCCGTGCGCCCGCGAGCCGTTCGGCCATCATCCGCACCGCCTGCGGCGGTGCGACCGCATCCTCGTCGCCGGTGACCAGCATCACCGGGCAGCCGATCGCCGCCGTATCGGCCGCGCGGGCATCGGCCAGTGCCTCGCAGGTGCGTGCGTAGCCGTCCGGGTCCTGCCGCATCAGCGATTCGCGGACGAAGGCCGCGGCGGCCGGTGCCCTGGCCCTCGTCTGGGTCGAGGTCGACGCGGACACCAGCGCATCGGCGATCGCCTGCATGCCACCCACACCGTCGTCGCGGGCGCGCCGGGCCCGGGCGCGGATGGTCTCGCGAGCCGGATCCGGCGGGCACAGCAGCGGGCCGAACAGCAGCAGGCTGCGCACCCGATTCGGATGGCCGGCCGCCAGGTGCGTGGCGACGATCGTGCCCAGCGAATGGGCGACGACGTGGACCCGTTCGACCGCCGCCGCCGACAACACGCGCAACATCGCCTGCACGAAGCGCTCGATCGACAGGTCGCCGACGACGCCGGCGGATCGCGCCGATCCGGGCAGGTCCGGCCGGATCGTCATGTGCCTGGCGAAAGCCGGGGCGATCGCCGAGAAGGTGTTCGAGCTGCCGCCGAGCCCGTGGATCATCAGCACCGCATCACCGGCGCCGTCGGTCTCGAACGCGATCCGTTCGACGATCCGGGTGCTCATCGGTGTCTGCCCCGGGGCGAAGTGCAAGACGCCACGGCGGTCACCGCCACGGTCAGGCCGCGTTCAGCGACCAGCGCGCCCGCGCGCCGGTCACCTGTTCGGGTGCACGGTGGAACTCGCCGTCCTTCATCACCGCCAGCAGCCGCTCGCGTCGCTGCAGCACGGTGATGTCGGCGACCGGGTCACCGTCGACCAGCAGCAGGTCGGCGAGGAAACCCTCGCGGACCTGCCCGAGCTCGTCGGGTTTCATCATGATCTGGCCGCCGTAGCGGGTGGCCGCCTGCAGTGCCTCCATCGGCGTGAGGCCGAGGTACTTGACGAAGTACTCGAGATCCCTGGCGTTGGTCGCGTGTTTGATCCAGGCGAAGCCGTAGTCACCCCCGGGCAGGATCCGGATGCCTCGTTTGTGCATCTTGCGCAGCGACTCGCAGGCGATCTCCAGTTCGCGGTGATAACCCATGTTCTTCGCGATCTCCGGCGTGATGCCCCACTGGCCGGCGTGATGCGACGTGTGGATCAGCCAGGCGATCCCCGGCGCGACGAAGTGGCGATCCTTGGCCGCCTCGAGCATGTCGAGCGCCTCTTCGTCGGCGAAACTCGCGTGGTAGATGATCTCGATGCCGTGCCGGACACACTGCTTGACCGACTCGGCCGAGCGCGCGTGCGCCGCGCAGCGCTTGCCGCGCCGATGGGTCTCGTCGACGGCCGCGGCGATCTCCTCGTCGGTCATCGGCGTGAACTCCGCCGGCATGCCGGCGATGTATTCGCCGGACAGGTTCAGCTTGATCGAGTCGACGCCGTACTTGAGGAACATGCGCACGCAGCGGCGCATCTCCTCGGGTCCGCTGACGATCGCGCCGAAGCTGAACTCCGGATAGGGCAGGTGCGGCAGTGTCTCGTCGCCGAGCCCGCCGGCGACCGTGATCTCCTGGCTGGCGGCCAGGTAGCGCGGTCCCGGGATCTGGCCGGCGTCGATCGCGTTGCGGATCACGACGTCGAGCCTGGGTTTGGCGGTCGCGGCACCGACACAGGACGTGAAGCCCATGTCCAGGTAACGCTCGGCGATGTGGGCGCACCAGAGGATGTGCTCCTCGGTCGGCATGCGCTGGATCGACGACAGGTCCGGCTGGTCGTTCCACGAGAAATGGGTGTGCGCCTCGACCATTCCGGGCATCAGCGTCGCGCCGGCCCCGTCGACCACGGTGACACCGGCCACCGGCAACGTGCGTGTGCCGCGTGCGACCCGGGAGATCCGGTTGCCCTGGACCAGCACTTCACCGGGGTAGGCGGCGGCGCCGGTGCCGTCGAGGATGCGTACGTTGCTGAACAGGACGTTGCCCATGGGTCGCTCCGTGGTGTCCGGGTGTGTCGGCGTGCGGGTCCGCTCAATGCACCGGGTTCTCGAGAACGCCGATGCCCCCGATCTCGATGCGCACGACGTCGCCGCGTTTCAGGTATCGCGGCGGCGAGAAGCCGATGCCGACGCCGGCCGGCGTGCCGGTCGCGATCATGTCGCCCGGCCGCAGCGTGATGCCGGCGGAGATCGTCTCGATCAAGGTCGGCACGTCGAAGATCAGGTCGCGGGTGCTCGCCTCCTGGCGCAACTCGCCGTTGACCCAGCAGCGGATCGGCACGTCGGCCGGATCGAACGCGTCGGCGCCGACCAGCACCGGCCCCATCGGCGCGAACGTGTCCAGCGATTTGGCGATCAGCCACTGCCGGTGGCGCTGCTGCAGGTCGCGTGCGGTCACGTCGTTGATGATCGTGTAGCCGCAGACGTGTTCGAGCGCCCGGGACGCACGGATCGCGCGGCCGGGTTTGCCGATCACCACCGCCAGTTCCGCCTCGTAGTCGATCGCCTCGGACAGCGCACCCGGCAGGACGATCGGTTCGCCCGGTCCGATCACCGACTCCGGCACCTTCGAGAACACGATCGGGTGATCCGGGATCGCCTCGTCCGCGTTGCGTGCACTCGAATCGAGCCCGCTGGCGGTGAATTCGTGGGCATGGGCGCGGTAGTTCTTGCCGATGCAGAAGATGTTGCGCCGGGGCCTGGGCAGCGGCGCGTCCAGTCGCACCGCCGACAGCGGCAAGGCCGAGCCGGTCGTCCGCGGCAGCCGGCCTTCGGCCAGCGCATCGACGAGTGCACCGGCCCCTTCGCGCGAGGCCGCCTCGCCGAGGTCGAAGGCGCGGATCGATCGCTCGTCGGCGCTCAGGCAGCCCGCATGTCGCCGGCCGCCCCACCAGAAGGTGGCGAACTTCAGTTCGTGTCTCCTGCCACGTTCGTTCGCCGGCGCGGCGGCCGGGATGGCCGTCGGCGCCGGTCGACGTGTTTTGTGTTGCCGTGCGATGAGGCATTAGACTCACCACAAGACACGCGTCTCATTTTCGATCGCGTCTGCGGATACTGGGGAGGACGGCCGCGACTGTCAAGCGCAAGGTGGTGCCCGGGCCGACGACGGCGCCTCCGACGGTGGACACGGACAAGTCCACCCGCGGAGCCGGGCCGCGTGCGCGCACGCGCCGGCTGCTGATGGCCGAGGCGATGCAGCTGGTGCGGCGCGGCCGGGTGCCGTCGGTGGCCGAGGTCGCGGTCGCGGCCGGTGTCTCGAGGGCGACCGCCTATCGCTATTTCAGGGATCGCAGCGAACTGATCACCGCGGTCGTGGAGGAGAGCCTGGGACCGGTCCGCAGCTTCGAGCCGCAGTCGACCGGTGGCCGCGAGCGGGTTCTCGAACTCTTCGACGAGACCTTCCCCCGCTTCAAGGAGTTCGAGCCGCATCTTCGCGCGGCGCTCGGCCTGGCGCTCGAACATCAGGCGATGGAGTCGGCCGGGCTGCTGGAGGAGCCGCCCTATCGGCGCGGGCACCGGCGCGAGATCCTGCGCCGGGCGATGAAGCCGATGCGATCGACGCTGGCGCCACGGAGCTACGATCGGCTGCTCAAGGCGCTGTCACTGGTCTACGGAATCGAGTCCTACGTCGTGCTGAAGGACATCTGGGCGCTGGCCGATCGCGAGGTCGAGTCGGTCGCGCGATGGATGGTCGACGCGTTGATCGCCCATGCGACGCGGCCGGCCGAGCCGCCGGCGGTCACGAGCGGCGGGACCCGCGGGCGGCCCGCGCCGCGCCGGTGACGCCTCAATTGAAGCGGCGGTACACCGGCTTGACCGAGGCCCCCACCAGATGGCGCTCGACACCTTCCTCGAGCGCGCGGCGGTAGACGATCAGCGCGTGGCGGATCGCGTCCAGCGTGGCCTCGATGTCGGCGTCGCTGTGTGAATAGCTGGTCGTCAGCGACGGTGCGATCACGCCGTGGCGGATGATCTCCTGCAGGAACAGCGTGCGGAACGCCTGCGAGGGTGCCTTGTCGGCATCGAACGTGCCGTAGAGCAGGTTGCAGTCGCGGCTGCTCAGGCGGAAGTGATCCGACAGGCCGAGCGACGCGGCGATGCGGTCGATGCCGGCACGCAGTGTCGCGCCCTGCCGGTACAGGTGTTCGATCACCGGCTCGTCGCGATAGATCCGCATCGTCTCGATCGCCGCGGCCAGGCTGTGATTCTCCGCGCCGTGGGTGGTCGACAGCAGGAACACACGCGGCTTGTTGTGTCGGATGCCGCCAAGATCCATGAACTCGCGTTTGCCGGCGAGCGCCGACAGCGCGAAGCCGTTGGACATCGCCTTGCCCCAGCACGACATGTCGGCTTCGATGCCGTAGACCGCCTGGGCGCCGCCGTTGTGCCAGCGAAAGCCGGTGATCGTCTCGTCGAGGATGAACAGCGCCCCGTTGCGATGGCACAGGTCACGCGCCTTGTGCAGGAAGCCGTCGGCCGGCTCCTCGGTGCGCGCCGCTTCCATGATCACGCAGGCGATCCGGTTCTGGTGCTGGTCGAACAGCGCCTGCAGGCTGGGCAGCGAGTTGTAGCGGAAGGTGGCCGTCAGCGACTTGTTGGTCGGCGGAATGCCGCCATCCATCGCGGTGGTGCCGATGAACCAGTCGTTGTACGAGAAAAACGGATGATCGGCGCACAACGCGACCATGTCGCGGCCGGTGTGTGCCCGCGCCAGCTTGAGCGCGGCGGTGGTCACCGACGAGCCGTCCTTGGCGAACTTCACCATGTCGGCGCCGGGCACGAACGACAGGAACATCTCGGCGCATTCGGCTTCGAGGGTCGCCGGCCGGGTGAAGTTGTTGCCCAGGAGCATCTGCCGGTGCGCGGCCTCGACCACCGAGGGGTACGCATGGCCGAGGGTCACCGCGCGCAGGCCCATCCCGTATTCGATGAATTCGTTGCCGTCCGGATCCCAGACATGGCAGCCGGCGCCGCGCGAGATGAACGCCGGCGCACGCTCGGGGTACTGGTCGTCGCCCTTCGCGTAGGTGTGGCTGCCGCCCGGGATCAGCGCATGGGCCTTCTCCCGCAACGCCTTCGAGCGGGTGAAGGAGCGATCCGCCCCCGCGATCTGTTCGGTCTTGTCGGCGATCCGCATGACAACCACTTCACTTTCCTGCCCTTGTCCGGCAACCGGAGTGTCGACGGACGATTCGGGCACTTCACCTGTCATTCGATTATGGGTATCGGGCATCGGGCGCGCCGTGACATTTGCCCGAACGGGGGCGCCTGTCCGACAATCTGCGGTGAGCTAGCCTAGGTCTTGGGCCGTTCGGTCAACGCCTGCAGGCGGGCTTCGGCACCCCCACGTACCAGCAGCGAATCCATCGCCACCACCAGCAGGTCGAAGCCCTTGGCCTGCATCGTCCGGGCGAACGAGGGGTCCAGGCAGAAGATTCCGGCCATCTTCCGATGCCGGCGGGCGGCGGCCAGGATCCGGTCGATCGCCCCGGCCAGCGGCTCGGCATCCCAGCGCGGCACCGGCGCGGCGCCGAGCGCCAGGCTCAGGTCGCTCGGCCCGATGAACACACCATCCAGGCCATCGACCGCGCAGATGTCGTCCAGCGCGTCCACGGCCCCCGGGGTCTCGATCATCGCCAGCGTGGTGATGGTCCGGTCCGCGTGCTGGAAGTAGTCCGCCCCGCCGTAGAGGAATCCGCGGGTGGGCCCGTAGGACCGGCGCCCGGCCGGGGGGTAACGGGTGGCAGCCACCAGTTCGGCGGCCTGTGCCGCCGAATCGATCATCGGGCAGATGATCCCGTAGGCGCCGGCATCGAGCAGCTTGTTGATCTCGGCGAAATCCAGCCCCGAGCAGCGCGCCATCGGCATTGCGCCGGTCGACGACAGCGCCTGCAGCATCGGCACGGCTGCATCGAGGTAATAGGGACCGTGCTGCAGGTCGACGACAACGACATCCAGTCCGCTGTGGCCCAGCAGCTCGGCGCTGTACGGATTGCCGATCGCACACCACCCCGCGAACGCGGGTCCACCCGCGGCGAAACGTTCTCTGAGCCGACTGCCACGCATCCGATGTCCGATCACCTTTCGTCGCGGGAATGTGATTCTAGAAGGCGGGTAAATCCAGGCGTGCGAATGGGGACGCTGCGTTGCGCAAGTTGCCACAAAACCACGGTGCCGGCCCTCCCACGAATCTGTAAGTCCCCGCACGCGTTGAAGTTTTTTACACTTTGCCGAAGGTTGGGGGTTGCCTCGGCCAATCTGTCGGGGCGGATCCGCCCCCTGCCGCGGGGACTCGAGCGTCCTCTCTAATCGACCGCCGCCGGCCGGAATCCGTTTGACAGGGTCTGGCCTGGCCAGGAATAGTACGAACGATCGTTCGTTTAATGGAGCGGAGACCCCCATGCGCAAGGGCGAGATGACCCGCGCCGCGATCGTCGAGACCGCACTCGCGCTGGCCGCTGCCAAGGGCCTCGAAGGGCTGACGATCGGCGCGCTCGCCGATCGGATGCAGATGTCCAAGAGCGGCGTGTTCGCGCACTTCGGTTCGCGCGAGGACCTGCAGATCGCAGTGCTCAAGGAGTACGAGCGGCGTTTCGTCGACGACGTGCTCAAGCCGTCGCTGACCGAGCCGCGCGGCCTGCCGCGGTTGCGGGCGATCTTCGGGCGCTGGCTCGAACGCACCGCGATCGAGGCCGCCTGCGGCTGCATCTACATCTCGAGCGCGACCGAATACGACGATCGGCCGGGGGCCGTCCGCGACGAACTGGTCGCGATGGTCCGCTCGTGGCAACGCGAGATGACCCGGGCGATCGAACAGGCGGCGGACGTCGGTGACCTGCAGACGTCACTGGATCCGTCGGAACTGGTCTTCGAGATGTACGGGATCGTGCTGGCCCTGCACCACGACGCCCGCCTGATGAAGAACCCGGACGCACTCGCCCGCGCCCGGCGCGCGTTCGACCGCCTGATCGCGTCGTTCATGTCCTCGCTCGATGCCGAGGGTCCGCCGACGTTGCCGGCGACACGCTTGCCACACGGCGGTGCGCATCGCTGGTCCTGACGGACATCGCCCGAATCCTTTCGCCACTCGTCCCTCATCCGCAACCCCCTGTTGTTCTCCGGAGTCGTACATGCCTGGTTACACCCCTCCACTGCGTGACATGCAATTCGTGCTGCACGAGGTGCTCGATGTCGAGTCGGCCTTCAAGGCGATGCCCTCGCACGCAGAAACCGGTCGCGATCTGATCGACCAGGTGATCGAGGAAGGCGGCAAGTTCTGCGCCGAGGTGCTGGCCCCGATCAACCGGAGCGGCGACGAGGAAGGCTGTCGTTACCACGGGGACGGCGTCGTGACCACGCCGACCGGCTTCAAGGAGGCCTGGCAGCAGTTCGTCGCCGCCGGCTGGCCGGCGCTGGCCTGTGATCCGGAGTATGGCGGGCAGGGCCTGCCGCACGTGGTCCAGACCGCCTTCCAGGAGATGCTGAACTCCGCGAACCAGGCCTGGACGATGTACCCGGGGCTGACCCACGGCGCGTACGAATGCCTGCTGAACCACGGCACGCCCGAGCAGAAGTCGCTGTACCTGCCGCGGCTGATCGGCGGCGCCTGGACCGGGACCATGTGCCTGACCGAACCGCACTGCGGCACCGACCTCGGCATGCTGCGCACACGCGCCGAGGCCCTGGCCGACGGCAGCTACCGGATCACCGGGACCAAGATCTTCATCTCGTCCGGCGAGCACGACATGGCCGAGAACATCATCCACCTGGTGCTGGCGCGGCTGCCCGATGCGCCGCAGGGCACCAAGGGGATCTCGCTGTTCATCGTGCCCAAGGTCGTACCGAACGCCGACGGCACACTCGGTGCGCGCAACGGGATCCGCTGCGCGCGTCTCGAGGAGAAGATGGGCATCCACGGCAACTCGACCTGTGTGATGGATCTCGACGGGGCGCTCGGCTGGCTGGTCGGCGAGCCGAACAAGGGCCTGAACGCGATGTTCGTGATGATGAACGCCGCGCGCCTGGGTGTCGGCATGCAGTCGCTCGGCCTGATGGAAGCCGCGTACCAGAACTCGGTCGCGTACGCGCGCGAGCGGCTGCAGGGACGGTCGTTGTCCGGGCCGAAGCAACCGCAGCAGCCGGCCGATCCGATCATCGTCCATCCGGACGTGCGCCGGATGCTGCTGACGCAGCGCGCCTACACCGAGGGATGTCGGGCGCTCGCCTACTGGGCGTCGCTGCTGATCGACCGGGCGCTGAGCGACCCGGATGCCGACGAACGCAAGGCGGCGCACGAGATGGTCAGCATGCTGACCCCGGTCGTGAAGGCGTTCATCACCGACAACGGCTTCCTGACCGCGAACCTCGGCATGCAGGTGCTCGGGGGACACGGCTACATCCGCGAGTGGGGGATGGAACAGTACGTCCGCGACGCGCGGATCAACATGATCTACGAAGGCACCAACACGATCCAGTCGCTGGATCTGCTCGGCCGCAAGGTCCTCTCCAACAACGGTGCGACATTGCGCCGGTTCGGCGAGCTGGTGCGCGAGCTGGTCGACAGCGACGGGCATCGCGACGACATGGCCGAGTTCATCAACCCGCTGGTCGACCTCGGCCAGAAGGTCGAGAAGCTGACCGCGGAGATCGGCATGAAGGCGATGCGCAATGCCGACGAGGTCGGTGCGGCCGCGGTCGACTACCTGCGGGTGATCGGCCATCTGCTGCTGTCGTATTGGTGGGCGCGGATGGCCAAGGTGGCGCTGGCCAGGTCCGGCGACGGTGATCCGTTCTATGAGGCCAAGCTGGCCACCGCGCGCTTCTATTTCGCCAAGCTGCAGCCGGAGACCGCCGCACTGATCCGCAGCGCTCGTGCCGGCGCGGCGACGCTGATGGAGCTCGATGCGCGCCTGTTCTGACGGCGAAACGCCCTTTTCCCGAGGAGTGGTCATGAAGATCGACAACTGCAGCATGATCCGCCGTGTGGTGATCGCCGCCGTGTTCGTCGCCTCGACGGCCGGCTTCGGCACGGCCTGGGCCGACGGGGCGTCACCGGCCGGTCTGTGGCGCAACATCGATGACGAGACGAAGCAGCCCAAGGCGCTGGTCCGGATCACCGAGTCCGGCGGCGTCTTCTCCGGCAGGATCGAGAAGATCCTCACCGACAAGCCCGACGCCCGCTGCGACCAATGTACCGACGAACGCAAGGACCAGCCGGTCCAGGGGATGACGATCATCAACGGCATCAGGAAAAGCGACAGCACCGAGGGCCAGTTCGACGGCGGCAGCATCCTCGATCCGAACAACGGCAAGGTGTACCGTTGCCGGCTGCGCCTGGCCGACGGCGGCCGCAAGCTCGAGGTGCGCGGCTACATCGGCGCGCCGCTGATCGGGCGCACACAGACCTGGATCCGGGAGCAGTGATGGCGCGACTGATCGTTCGCAAGGTGGCGGTGCTGGGCGCCGGTGTGATGGGCGCGCAGATCGCCGCGCACCTGGTCTCCGCGCGTGTGCCGGTGATGTTGTTCGACCTGCCGGCGAAGGAGGGCCCGAAGAGTGCGATCGCGATCAGGGCGATCGAGGGCCTGAAGAAGCTGAGCCCCGCGCCGCTGGCTCATCCGGACCTGGCGCAGTGGATCGAGCCGGCCAACTACGACGACGACCTCGCCCGGCTCGGTGACTGCGACCTCGTGATCGAGGCGATCGCCGAACGGATGGACTGGAAACACGACCTGTATCGCAAGGTCGCGCCACACCTGGCTGCCGACGCGATCTTCGCGAGCAACACCTCGGGGCTGTCGATCGGGCGGCTCGCCGACGGATTCGATCCGACGCTGCGCGCCCGCTTCTGCGGCGTGCACTTCTTCAATCCGCCGCGCTACATGGCGCTGGTCGAACTGATCCCGACCGCCGATACGTCGGCCGAGGTGCTCGACCGGCTCGAGACGTTCCTGACCTCGACGCTGGGCAAGGGCTG
>CADEEH010000087.1 GCA_902826305.1 uncultured Burkholderiales bacterium | reverse complement strand
GAAATCAGGCATGCCCGCGAGGGCATCGTAGGTTCGAATCCTACTGCCTCCGCCAAGTCGCCTAGTTCGGCGTGATCGTCCGCTGGCCGGCGCACGGCCCAGGTCTGGCTCCCGCATCGACGTCAATGCCGCGAGCCGGTGATGCCTTGTCACCGGGTCGCCCGTTATCGTTGTCTTGTTTCGTCACCGCGAGTCATCGGGTTTGGCCCATCGGATTGCCGACCCAGGATCGCCCGGCGAGGAGTCAGACATGGCCGCATCCCGATCCTGCAGTCGGCATCGACGCTTCCTGGCGGCTTTCCTCGCCTTCACCCTGCCGGTGCTGAACGGCTGCAACGTCTTGCAGGGTATCCGGGCGAGCGAACCTCCGCTGCAGGTCGGCCACACGGAGCGTTTCCTGCTGGAGGGCACCGAAACCTGCACCAGCGTCGATGTCGACTGGGGCGACGGCAGCGTCGAGAACGGGGTGATACCGCTTCCCGGCAATCGTATCGAACTGGACACGAGCTTTATCGAGACACGAACCTTGGTTCACACCTACGCCGGTTGGGGCGGCGGAAAGACAGTGACTGTGACCGGCAACGGATGTGAGGGAACCATACGCGGCCGGTTCCAGTCCAGCCCCGCCAGCAAGTCGATCGGTTGGGCTCAACCAGCGCCGCCCGGAACCGTCGGTGTCTGTCAGGCCGCCGTGGGTCTGCCCCCGCTGATTCCGCGGATGCTGGTCAAGGTGTCGATCACGACCGTCGCCCGGTTCAGGGACATCAACTTCGGCTGTCCCCTGGCCGGATGCGTCTACGACGCGGACGGCAAGCCAGGATCGGTGGCGGCGTCTCCGTTTCCGTTCCCCGGCCTGAAGGAATATTCCGTGTTGTTCAGGGTCGGATCACAGGTCGTGCAGGGGGGAAGCCAGACCCAGTTCACGACAACGGCCGGTGGCCCGCTGATGTTCTGTCTCAACGACGGGGACAACGACCTGACCAACAACAACGGCGGATTCGACGTGACGATCAGCGCGGATCAGCTCGGGCCGCCGTTGCCCTGAGCGCGATGGCGCCTCGTACCTGGAGCGCGGGCAATCACTCGAGCGCGTACTCCAGCCCCAGTTCCCCCAGCAGCCAGCGCGCGAACACCTGCAGCGTGTGACGGCGCAACGACAGCTGCGGGAAGACCAGATAATGCCCGACATACCGGACGTCCTTCGAGGCCCCTTTCAGGATCGGGATCAGCCGGCCGTCGGCGATCTCGCGTTCGGCCAGGCGCGTCGATTCGAGCGCGATGCCCAGTCCGTTCACCGCCGCGGAGATGGCGAGGAAGCTGCGGTCGAACCGCGTCGCGTGCAGGTTCGGGATCGACAGGCCATTGGCCGCCATCCAATCCGGCCAGCGGACCTTCTTGAAGCTGCTGTCGATCAGCGCGTGGCGCAGCAGATCCTCCGGCCGGCGCACCAGGCTGCGGAACTTCGGCGCGCACAGCGGCGTGATGATCTCCTCGCCCAGCGGCAGCACGACCACACCTTCGGGCATCGGACGCAGGCCGTAGACGATGTCGAGGTCGAACTCGTCGTTGGTGAAGCGGGTGTAGTCGACCCCGGCCGACAGCCGGATCTCGACGTCCGCGTGCCGCGACAGGAATGCCTGCAGCCGCGGCGTGAGCCACTGTGCGGCAAAACTCGGTGCGCAGTGCATGCGCAGGATGCGCGGACCGCGATTCGACACCAGGCTGAGCCCGCGACGGATGTCCTCGAACGCCGGACCGAGGTGCCGCATCAGCGCGGCCCCGTCGGCACTGACCTGCACCCGGCGGCCGTGCCGCTCGAACAGCGCGGTGCCCAGCTCCTGCTCGAGCTTGCGGATCGCATGACTGACCGCGCTCGGCGACAGGTGCAACTCGGTCGCGGCGCCCTGGAACGACCCGCAGCGGGCGGCGGCCTCGAACGTCCTCAGCAGCGACAATTGCATCGCTGCAAGTGAACTGGATTCACGAATACTTGTAAAGATATTGTTTGCGCCTCTCCAGACGATGACGGATCATCCGGCCAAACCATGCCGGCACCCGACGCCGGAACGCGAGGAGACAGAGGCATGCTGCTGCAGGGCAAAACCGCGATGATCTCGGGGGCCGCCGGCCCGCGCGGCATCGGCCTGGCGACCGCGCGCCTGTTCGCGGCCCACGGGGCACGCGTCGCGATCCTGGACCTCGACTTGAATTCGGCACATGAAGCGGCCGCGTCGCTGGGGGACGGTCACATCGGCCTGCGCTGCGACGTGACCGACGCCGGCGCCTGCCGAAGTGCGCTCGACGTGGTCCTGCAGCGCTTCGGTGCGCTGGACATCCTGATCAACAACGCCGGCATCACGCAGCCGGTGAAGACGCTGGAGATCGACGAGGCGAGCTGGCAGCGGATCCTGGACGTGAACCTCAAGGGGGTGCTGCTGCTCAGCCAGGCCGTGATCCCGCACATGAAGAGCCGTGGCAAGGGCTCGATCGCCTGCATGTCGTCGGTCTCGGCGCAGCGCGGCGGCGGCATCTTCGGCGGCCCGCACTACTCGGCGGCGAAAGCCGGCGTGCTCGGCCTGGCTAAGGCGATGGCGCGTGAACTCGGGCCGAGCGGCATCCGGGTCAACTGCGTGACGCCAGGCCTGATCCAGACCGACATCACCGGCGACAAGCTGACGCCGGACATGAAGGCCGACATCATCAAGGGCATTCCGCTGGGACGCCTCGGCGTGGCCGGCGATGTCGCCAACATCTTTCTTTTCCTCGCATCGGATCTGTCGGCCTACGTGACCGGTGCGGTGATCGACGTCAACGGCGGCATGCTGATCCACTAGCCACTGCCGCGAAGAACGATGCCGGGCGCCCGCGGCCCGGCAGGCACACACACCAGGAGGGGACATGACGAGCAGGCGCGACGTACTGACGATGGCTTCGATGGCGGCGATCACGCCGTCGCTGGGTTTCGCCCAGTCGAAGAACGCGGCCGAGACGGCCGTCGAAGCGGCCAAGAAGTTCGCCGGCACCGAGATCAGCATCGTCTGGGAGGCGGGGCTGCAGTCACTCGACCCGCTGAAGTACTCGGGACCGAAGTGGGAGAAACTGACCGGCATGAAGGTCAAGGTGGTCGAAGTGCCCACCGACCAGATGTTCACCAAGATCATGCAGGACTACCGCGCCAAGGCCGGTGCCTACGACGCGCTCAACGTGATTCCGTCGTGGATGCCCGACCTGGTGAAGGCCGGCGCGCTCGAGCCGCTGGACGCGATGGTCGACAAGTACGGATATCGCGACGAACTGCAGGACATCGCGCCGGCCTATCGCGACAACCAGATGATGGTCGACAACAAGATCTACGGTTTCCCGGATGACGGCGACGTCATGCTGCTGTACTACCGCAAGGACATCTTCGAGGATCCGAAGATGAAGGAGGAGTTCAAGGCCAAAATGGGCTACGACCTCGCGCCGCCGAAGGACTGGAAGCAGTTCTCGGAGATCGGCCGCTTCATCACCGACAAGATGGCGCCCAAGACCTACGGCGCCGGCTTCTTCCGCGCGGCGCCGTATCCGCAGTACATGTTCCAGGAACGCTTCCGGATGGAAGGCGGCCGGTTCTTCAACCCGGAGACGATGAAGTCGACCGTCAACAGCGAGGTCGGCGTGCGCGTGCTGCAGCAGATGCTGGCCGACAACAAGTTCATGCCGCCCGGTGTCGAGCAGTGGAACTTCGTCGACAACCTCGCCAACTTCCTGCAGGGCGCCACCGCGATGACGATCTCGTGGCCGCCGTACGGGCGTTGGGCCGCGGGATACGGCACCAACGAGGAGGCGATGAAGTGGGTGCCCAAGACCCAGGTCGCCGGCAAGATCGGCTACGCGCTCAATCCGCTGGGTCGCCCGGAACTCGGGGTCGGCTTCGCGCTGTCGGTGGCGACCACCTCGAAGAAGAAGGAGGCCGCCTACCTGTTCATCCAGTGGCTGAACAGCAAGCAGACCAGCCTGGAGCGGGTGCAGCTGCCGTACACGCTGCGTGATCCGTTCCGGACCTCGCACTATGCGAGCCCCGAATATCGCAAGTTGTGGCCGGATGCCGGCGCGTACCTGGACACGGTCAAGATGTCGGGTGAACGCGGGCTGCTCGACCTGTCGATGCTGCAGCAGGACAAATACGACGAGGCGATGTCCAAGTCGCTGAGCAGCCTGTGGGCCGGCACCGATCCGAAGACCGTCGCCAACACGATGGCATCGGCCTTCGACGCGATCACCGAGAAGGTGGGCACGGCGCGGCAGAAGGAGATCTACGCGGCCTGGTCGAAGAAACCGGGCGCGTACCCGGCGGTGAAGTAGTCGATGCGGTAGTCGACGCGGCGGGCGTCGTGGCGAGGCGAGGTATTGCCGGGGTCAGGGTGTCCCACCGTGTCCCCGGCGCCCGCATCGCCCGGCGTGGACCGCCTCGGCATTGCAGCGCCGGCGCCATCGCCGGGCAGTACAGCGCAGGTCCATGAGCACCCACCACTCCCTGTCAGACCGGCTCTCGCTGTTCTCGGATCGGCACTTCAAGTACCTGCTCGTCGCGCCGGCGATCTTCATCCTGCTGCTGATCGGCGTCTTCCCGCTGATTTATTCGCTGATCGTGAGTTTCCAGAATTTCACGATGAGCGACACCGACAGCTCGTTCCAGGGGCTGCTGCACTACCGGGCGCTGTTCAAGGATGAACGGCTCTGGTGGGCACTGGCGCACACCGCGCTGATCACGTCGATCGCGCTGCCGCTCGAGCTGGTCTTCGGCTACCTGCTGGCGCAGCTGTTCCTGGAGAAGATGCCGGGGCGCCAGTTCTTCGTCGCGCTGCTGGTGTTGCCGACCGTGTTGTCCCCGATCGTCGCCGGCGCGACCTGGCGGCTGATGTTCGACGTGCGCTTCGGCCCGATCGGCCAGATCGTGAGTTTCATCGCCGGGCAGCCGGTGAGCCTGTTGTGGACGGTCAATCCGAATCTCGTCTATCCGGCGATCATCATCTGCGAAGTCTGGCAGTGGACGCCGTTCATGTTCCTGCTGCTGCTGGCGGCACTGTCCAACGTCGATCCGTCGCAGCTCGAGGCCGCCGAGATCGACGGCGCCGGCTACTGGCGGGTGCTGCGCCAGATCATCATCCCGGCGATCAAGCCGGTGATCGCGATCGCGCTGCTGATCCGCGGCCTGGACCTGTTCCGGATCTTCGACATCATCTGGGCGCTGACCCAGGGCGGCCCGGGGTCGATGACCGAGACGATCTCGCTGTACACCTACGTGATCGGGTTCGTGCAGTTCGAGACCAGCTACACCGCGGCCGTCGCCTTCCTGGTGATCGCGATCCTGACGGTCATCGTGACCTGGGTGCTGCGCCGCATGGAGCTGGTCAAGTGAGCTTCGCGACGAACGCCCGCCGTCGTCGTGTCCGGCTCGGCCTGCGCTACCTGCTCGCCACCGTCGTCACCGTGCTGTTCCTGTTTCCGGTCTATTGGCTGTTCACGATCTCGTTCAAGACACCCGACGAGATCTTCGCGGTGCCGCCGGTCTGGGTGCCCGCGCAGTTCCGCCTGGACAACTACCTGATCCTGTTCACCGAGGGTGACGCGGCGGTGATCTGGAACAGCCTGGTCATCGCCGGCGTCAGCTCGGTGCTGGCGATGACACTGGGGACGTTCTGCGCCTACAGTCTCGCGCGGTTCAACACCGGCGGCGAGAACCTCGCGATCTGGATCATCTCGCAGCGGATGATGCCGCCGATCGCGATCGTGTTCCCGATCTTCCTCGCGTTCGTGTTCGCCGGCATGGTCGACACGTTCCACGGCCTGATCCTGCTCTACACGGCGTTCAACCTGCCCTACGTGATCTGGATGATGCGCGGCTACATCGTCGACATCCCGCTCGAGCTCGAGGAGAGTGCGCTGGTCGACGGCTGCACACGCTGGCAGACGTTCTGGCGCGTCGTCTTTCCGATGGCCCGCTCGGGCCTGATGGCGACGGCGGTCTTCACCTTCGTGTTCGCCTGGAACGACTTCATCTTCGCGCTGATCCTGACCCGGACCGAGGTGATCACCTTCCCGGTCCAGCTGACACACTACATGGGCGGGCAGTCGAACTTCTGGTCGAAGATCTCGGCGATGTCGGTGCTCGGTACACTGCCGGTGTTCATCGCGGTCACGCTGCTGCAGCGGTATCTGGTCCGCGGCATCTCGCTGGGTGCCGTCAAGGGCTGATCGGGAACAAGGGACGAGGGGCGAGGGTGGCGGACGTCAGCATCAAGGGTCTCCAGAAATACTACGGGGCGGTGCACGCACTCAAGGGCATCGACCTGGCGATCGGCGACGGCGAGTTCGTCGTCTTCGTCGGCCCGTCGGGATGTGGCAAGAGCACCCTGCTGCGCAGCATCGCGGGGCTCGAGGAGATCGATGGCGGCGAGATCGCGATCGGCGGCAAGGTGGTCAACGAGCTGCGCCCGCGTGACCGCAACATCGCGATGGTGTTCCAGAACTACGCGTTGTATCCGTATCTCTCGGTCTACGACAACATCGCGTTCGGGTTGCGGGCGCGCAAGGTCGCCGAGGCGGAGATCACCCGGCGTGTCGACGAGGCCGCGGCGATGCTCGGCATCACGCCGCTGCTGCAGCGCCTGCCGCGGCAGTTGTCGGGCGGCCAGCGGCAGCGGGTCGCGATCGGTCGCGCGATCGTGCGCCAGGCCCAGCTGTTCCTGTTCGACGAGCCGCTGTCCAACCTCGATGCCAAGCTGCGCGACGAGATGCGTGGCGAGATCAAGCGGCTGCACAAGGACATCTCGACCACGATGATCTACGTCACCCACGACCAGGTCGAGGCGATGACACTGGCCGACCGGATCGTGCTGCTGCGCGACGGTCGGATCGAGCAGCAGGGAGCGCCGCTGGACCTGTTCGATCGGCCGGCGACCGGGTTCGTGGCCAGCTTCCTGGGGTCGCCGTCGATCAACCTGCTGCCGGCCAGGCTGGTCACGCGGGGTGCGGAGCGCGCGGTCGTGCTCGAGTCGGGCGCGCAGCTCGAGCTGCCGGCGTCGCGCCGCATCGATGACGGGCAGCCCGAACAGGCGATCCTGCTCGGTGTGCGACCCCAACACCTGGGTCGCGCCGGGCCCGGAGCGCAGGCTCCCGGGGTGGTGCGGGTGTCCGTGACCGCGGACCTGGTCCAGCCGACCGGGACCCGCACCTACGTCACCGCACGCATCGGCGGGGCGGAAGTCACCGCCGAGCTCGGCGCACACGACGTGCCGGAACTGAACACGCCGCTCGATTTCGCGCTCGACATGAATCGCTGCGTGCTGATCGATCCGGCGACCGACAAGGTCCTTTGACACGACTGGGAGGAAGACATGGCCTCGGGAATCTTTGCAGCAGACATCGGTGCGCCGGAGGGACCGGTCGCGATGCCGGACGGTTCGATGTACGTCACCGAGATGTCGAACACGACACTGAACGTCACCCATCTGAGCGCGCGCGGCGAGCGGCGTGTCGTCTCGAACACGAAAGGCCGGCCGAACGGCCTGGCGATCGACGGCGACGGCCAGTTGTGGATCGCCGAGGCCGGATTGCGCGCGCTGATCTGCATCGATCCGTCCGGACGCGAGGTCAAGCGGCTCGAGGGCGACGATCGCCACGGTCGTTTCTACTTTCCGAACGACCTGGTCTTCGGCCCCGACGGCCATCTGTACATGACCGATTCGGGCATGGCGATGACGGACTTCCTCGACGGGCAGAACTTCGCCGCCGGCTACATGGACTTCGCCTGGGACGGCCGCGTCTACCAGATCGATCCGAAGACCCTGCGCATCGTCCGGGTCATCGACCGCGGGATCCGCTTCACCAACGGGATCGCGTTCGGCCCGGACAACACGCTGTATGCCAACGCCTCGTTCCCCGGCGACATCTATCGCTACGACGTCTTCGGCTCGGCGGAGCCGGCGCGTGAACTCTTCGGCAACGTGCTGCAGCCGGACGACCAGGACGGATTCAAGGGACCGGACGGCATGAAGTTCGGCACCGACGGCCGCCTGTATTGCACGGTCTACGGTCAACGCAACGTGACCGTGCTGGACGCGGACGGGCGGGTGGTCGAGCGGATGGCGCTCGATGGTCCGTGTCCGACG
Source organism: uncultured Burkholderiales bacterium (assembly GCA_902826305.1). Lineage (GTDB taxonomy): Bacteria > Pseudomonadota > Gammaproteobacteria > Burkholderiales > Burkholderiaceae_E > CADEEH01. The sequence continues at coordinate 11,916 of CADEEH010000087.1, read as the reverse complement.
AACCTGTGCTTCGCCCGCACCGGTCGCAGGATCCTGGTCACGGAAGTGTCCAAGGGGCAGGTGGAGTGGCTGGATGCGCCGTGTGACGGCGCGCCGCTGTTCTATCCGAAGACGCGCTGAGCGAAGCGCCGTCGAGTGCGCGATCGGCCTGGCGCGTGCCCGCGTTCGCGCCTCACTGCCAGTGCAACACGTCCAGTTCGCTGACCGTGCCGGCGCGATGTCCCCACGACCGGCGCAGGTGGTTGATCACTGCCGCGACCTCGTGGGCTTCGAGCGCGTGTGGCGGCATGCCAAACGGACGTGGATTGGCGGCGGTCGCCGGTGCGAAGCCGCCGCGACGGAGGATCTGGACCAGGTTGCGCGGGTCCGGCTGCAGGACCGTCGGATTGCCGGCCAGCGGCGAGATGCGGCCGGCGGAACCCTCGCCGCGTTCACCGTGGCACTCGGCGCATCGATCCTTGTACAGGCGCGCGCCCAGCTCGAGGCTGCGCGACGAGGGCGGCGGGGTCTCGGTTGCGGATTGCGCCGCCGGCAGCGCCATCAGGTGGCGCGCGACCGCCCGCAGGTCGTCGTCGCGCCAGTGCTGCAGGCTGCTGAACACCACCGAGGCCATCGGGCCGGCCGTGCTGCCGTGCCGGTCCCGTCCACTGCCGAGCAGCGCGACCAGGTCGTCTTCGTTCGTCCCCGAGGCGGGGGCGAGCGACGGTGCGTACCAGTCGCCGGCGGGCATCACGCCCCCGGTCATCGCGGTCGCCGACGCGCCGAACCGGTTGCGCGGCGCGTGGCAGGCCGCGCAGTGGCCCAGGCCGCGGACCAGGTAGCTGCCGCGATCGCGGGCCGGCACCGCGGGCGCCGGTTCGAAGAACAGCCACTGCCAGGCAGCGAGCGCGGGTTGTGAACCGACGAACAGCCGCAGCCGGTGGGCACGCTTCGGTCGTGTGATCGGCGGCAGGCTGCGCAGGTATTCGAACAGCGCGTCGCTGTCTTCGCGTGTGACGTGGGTGTACGACGGATACGGGAACGCCGGCAGCAATCGGCGCCCGCCCGGTGCGCGGCCCTCGTGCAGCGCCCGCCAGAAGTCATCGGCGCTCCAGCCACCGATGCCGGTGGTCGGGTCCGGTGTCAGGTTGCCCGGGTAGACGGTGCCGAACGGCGTCACCAGTCCGCGGCCACCAGCGTACGCGTCACCACCCGGCACGGTGTGGCAACCGGCGCAATTGCCCAGTGTCGCCAGGTAGGCGCCGCGGGTGGGTGTCGGCGCCAGGACGGCGGGTGTGGAGGCCTTCGGCTGCGGGATGTCGCCACAATCCAGCGGCCAGCGCGTCGGCGCGACCTCGCTCGGCTGCGATCGCGCCGGCACCGGACGTGTCGCCAGCCAGCGCACGACCACCGCGACATCCGCCTGCGGCAACCGGCGCGCGACCGTTGCCATGCAGTCGGGTTCGCGGCCGTGACGCAGGCCGGTGCGCCAGGCACCGAGCTGTGCGACCAGGTAGTCGGGCGGCAGGCCGAGCAGGCCCGGCACACGCGGCGCGATGCCGGTCAGCGCGTCGCCGTGGCACGTGCGGCAGGCCGGCAGGTCGTGTGCCGGATCTCCGTCGCGGACCAGTTGTTCCGCGCGTCGCGCATCGGCGGGTGACAGCGGGGCCGCCTGGGCCGGGGGATAGGGCACGTCCAGCCGCGCGAAATGATCGGCGAGCTGCGCGAGCATCGAGTCGTCCAGGTTCGCCAGCAGCCAGGCCATCGCATCGTTCGTGCGCCGGCCGTCGCGAAACGCGACCAGTTGTTCGCGCAGGTAGCCGGCGGGTTTGCCCGCCAGTCTCGGCACGTAGCCGTCGGGTGTCGATCGGCCCTGCGGGCCGTGGCATCCGGTGCAGGCTTTGGCGCGCTGTTCGATCGTGTCGGCAACCGCGTCGGTCGCGGCGTGTGCACTGCCGGTGATCGAGGCCAGGCAGGCGAGGCCGCCGACCGCGAGGATCGAGAACAGGCGGCGGGTGGCCGCGGCAAGCCGTGCGCTCATCGGTGCGGCGAAGGGGTCAGGCCGGAGGCGGCGGCAGGCCCCGTTCCATCTGCCAGCGTTTCAGGTGCTTGTAGTAGCTGCCTTCGGCGTTGGACACCGCGAGCAGGAATCCCTCGGCGCCGTCGAGGATCCCGAGCTTGAGCACGTAGGTGCGGAAAAACGTCCACAGGCCGTGGCCGATCGCGCCGGCCAGGCTGGCGCGCCGACCGCCCTGCGCCATCTCGGCGGCGGCCGCGGTCGAGTAGCGGTTCATCTTGTCGAGCACCGATTCGACATCGCGGAAGCTGTAGTGCACCAGCGGATGCCGAAGATGGCCGACGGTGCCGTCGACGATCAGCCGCTCGTGCACCGCGCGATCGCTGAACCGGCCGCGGCCGCGACGCACGAGGCGGCAGGTCCGGTCGGGCCACCAGCCGGCGTGCCGCATGAAGCGGGACAGGAACAACGAACGCCGCGGCAGGTCGTAGGCGTCGTGGGCGCCGGTGCCGATCGCCGCCCGGATCTCGTCGGCGAGCGCCGCCGGGATCCGTTCGTCGGCATCCAGCGAGAACAGCCACTGGCCGTCGGCCAGCGCGAACGCCCGGTTCTTCTGCGCCCCGAATCCAGGCCAGTCGGCCTGGTGCACTTCGGCGCCGGCCTGGCGCGCCAGCGTCACCGTGTCGTCATCGCTGCCGGCGTCGAGCACCAGCACCTGGTCGGCGAAACGTGCACTGGCGATACACGCGGCGATGTTGATCGCCTCGTTCCTGGTGATGATGACAACGGACAGGCGCGGGGACACGGGCAGCGCGACGCTCGCAAGGGTGCGGCGATGATAACGCAGGCCCTTCAATGCAAACGGCCCGCGCTGGGCGGGCCGTGGTCATCCCGGGGTGCCCGGGAGGGACGTGTGCGAGACGATGCGGTCAGACCTTGCAGTCGTTGGCCAGCTGGCGGCCGGCCTTCGTGTCGAGCAGCATCGACTTGCCGTGGATCACGATCCAGACCAGACCGGAGCCGGCAGCATCCTCGTAGCGCAGCGCGCCGCTTTGTGTCGGCTTGGCGGTCAGCCGGTACTCCTTCTTGTCCCAGTTCAGCACCGCCGACGTGAAGTCGGCGGCAACCTGCAGCACCTTGACCGTCCGGTTCAGGTCGCAGCGGTAGTTGCCGGCGGCGAAGTCGAGGCCGGACGGGTTGACGTTGGCGAAGGCGGGGGCGGCGGCCAGGGCGAAGGCGCAGGCGGCGAGGGTCTTGACGTTCATGGAGTCTCCGAAGGGCCTCAATCGGTTCGTGTCGTTACCGGTCGGACGCTGTCGGAAGCCTTCCACGCCGGATGATCGATCGTCGATCGTCGACAGCCGAGATGGCAACATGAAAACGCGCAAATGGCACGCACGAGCCGGCCGACGGTCGGCCGTTGTTGTATCGATCGCAGCGTCGCGCCGGCGCTGTCGCCGCGTTTGACGCCCGACATCTTCGGACTAGTTGGTGGCCCTAGTTCGCAGCCTGCCGCGGTGCCTCGTCGACGACCGCCGAGGCACCCCGGTCGAGCGCGACCAGCGCCGCGCGACGGATGTGTTCGTTGTCGCCGCAGGCGGCCAGGTACTCGAGGTCGCGGGCGCGCTGCTCGACCTGCCGTTGCCGTTCGCGGATCGCGATCGTGTGCCGATACTGCGGATCGTCGTGAAGGCGCTGCTGGTGCTGCGCGAAGCGCAGGCCGGCATAGACGATCACCAGTCCCGTTGCCGCCGCGAGCATCTCGAACATCGCTTCCCGCCTCCGAATCCCTGATGTCGACAGTTGACCGCCGATCACCGGGCGCGACCGCGCACTACGTCACTTCGACCATCGGTCGCGGACCGGCGGCCGGGCGAGCGCGACGGACGGCGGCCCGCGAGCGGCGGCGTGCCGGGGATGCGTGAAGGAGCGGCGACGTCAGTCGCGACGCAGGTTCGGCCGTTGGACACCGCCCGGCAGTGCTCGTGCATCGGCCAGCAGCGGCGAGCCGAAGAACGGGTCGTCGCCGAGCCGGGCCAGCACCATGTCGGTGGCGTCGAAGCCCCAGAACAGTTCGTCGCCGAGCCGCGCCGTCGGTACGCCGAACACGCCGGCGGCGATCGCCGCCTCGGTGTTGGCACGGATCGCGGCCTTCACCTCGGCGGTCTCGATCTCGTCGGGCTCGACCCGGAACTCGGCGAGCAGCGCCTGCCAGGGCCCTTCCTGCGTCGGTACGTGTCCTTCCTGCCAGACCCAGGCGAACAATCGGTCGACGACCTCGCCGCTGTCGCCGAGCAGCGCCGACAGCCGCAGCAGCGGCAGCGGATTGAACGGGTGATGCGCGGGCATCCGGATCGGGATGTTGTTCTTGTGTGCGAGCCAGGCGACGTGTTCGAACGTCCAGACGCGTTTCGGTGCGATCTCGGCCGGACCTTTCTGCTCCCAGTGGTTGAGCAGGCCCGCGAACAGCACCGGAATTCGACGGATCAGGGCGTGCATCGCAAAATCGTCGACGCGACGGCTCTGCAGATAGGCGAACGGCGAGATGTAGTCGAAGTACCACTCGAGTGTCTTCACCGCGGCTCTCCGAACAGACTGAACGGCGGCAGATCGGCGTAGACCGGCGCCCGTTTCGCCTTGCGGGCTTCGATGCTCTCGACGACCGCGGCGGTGTCCCACAGGCCCGCCTGCAGCCAGCCCATCTGTTTCAGGCCGTCGTGCAGCGTGTGCTCGCGGGCGTAGTCGATCGCCTGCTTGCTGGCCCAGACCGCGGCCGGTGGCTTGCTGGCGATCTCGTGCGCCAGGGCCATCGCCTGGGCGAGTGCCGCATCGGCATCGGCGCAGACCTCGTTGACCAGGCCGATCGCCAGCGCACGCGCCGCGGGCAGGCGGCGGCCGCTGAACGCGAGCTCGCGCACGATGCCCTCGGGGATCAGCCTGGGCAGCCGCTGCAGCGTGCCCAGGTCCGCGGCCATGCCGACGTTGATCTCCTGGATGCAGAAGAACGCGTCGGCGCTGGCATAGCGGATGTCGCAGGCACAGGCCATGTCGACGCCACCGCCGATGCAGCCGCCCTGGATCGATGCGATCACCGGCATGCGCAGCGCGGCCAGCCGCTCGAACGCCTGCTGCATGTCGCCCAGTTGCAGCGCGATGTTGCCCCGGCCGCCGGCGTTCGACTCGTCGAACGCGATCCCGGTGCCGAACACCTCCAGCGACATGCCGGCGCAGAAGTGTTTGCCGGTGGACGTGATCACCAGGGCGCGGGCCCGCGGCTCGCGCTGCAGCGCATCGGTGACGGTGTCCAGTTCGCGCCAGAACGCGGGGTTCATCGTGTTCATCTCGGCGCCGCGCGACAGCGTGAGCACGGCGACTCGGTCATCGAACGACAGCCGGAAACAGGTCAGGTCCATCCGCTCCTCCTCGGGTCCCGCGAGCGCCGGGACGACATGTCTGTAAAATGCCCGCACATCATGGCCGATATCCTCGCACTCGAGGGCATCACCAAGCGTTACGGCGCCACCGTCGCCAACGACGCGATCGATCTGCGTGTGCCGGTCGGCGCCATCCATGGCGTGATCGGCGAGAACGGGGCCGGCAAGTCCACGCTGATGCGCATCGTCTGCGGCGCCACCCGTCCGGACGAAGGCCGCATCCGCTGGCGTGGCGAGCCGATCGTGTTCTCGCATCCGGCACACGCACGCTCGCTCGGCATCGCGATGGTATTCCAGCATTTTGCGCTGTTCGAGTCGCTGACGGTGTCCGACAATCTCGCCCTGGCCGAGCCGGCTGGCACGCGAGCGGGAGAACACACGTCTCGGCTGCAGCACCTGTGTGAACGCTACGGGCTGGTGATCGAGCCGACCGCCCGTGTCGGTGATCTCGACGTCGGCCAGCGCCAGCAGGTCGAGATCCTGCGCGCACTCGCGTGCGACCCGAAGCTGCTGATCCTCGACGAACCGACCGCGGTGCTGCCGCCGCAGGCGATCGGGCCGTTGTTCACCTGGCTGCGGCGGCTGGCCGACGACGGTTGTGCGGTGCTGTACGTGAGCCACAAGCTGGCTGAAGTCCGACGCTTGTGCGACACCGCGACCGTGCTGCGTGGCGGCCGGGTGATCGCCACCGTCCGTCCGCACGAGGAAGGCGAGTCGTCGCTGGCGCGACTGATGATCGGCGACCCGCCGCCGGCGGTGCCGCGCGGGGCGGTGGCGCCCGCGGGCACGCCGTTGCTCGAGGTCGACCGGCTGACGGTGATCGCCGGTGCGGGCCAGCCCGCGCTCGAGTCGGTGTCGTTCGGCGTGGCCGCCGGCGAGATCGTCGGCATCGCCGGCATTCCCGGCAGCGGCCAGCGCACGCTGGTCCGTGTGCTGGGCGGGCAGACGATGGTCGAGCCCTCGTGTGTGCGGCTCGGCGAGGCGCGCATCGGCGGCAGTCCGCCGGCCGCGCGACGCGACTGCGGCCTGCGCGTGGTGCCTGCCGAGCGACTGGGCGAGGCCGCGGTCGGTGGCCTGTCGTTGTGGGAAAACGTCGCGTTGACCGCCGGCGCGCGGGCCGGCGGCCTGTTCGGCCTGCTGCGCCGGGGCTGGCTGCAGCAGCGGGCGGCCGGACTGCTGGAGCGGTTCCAGATCCGTGCCTCGGGTGTGCAGGCACCGGCCTCGACGTTGTCCGGTGGCAACCTGCAGAAGTTCGTCATCGGCCGCGAACTGCTCGATCGGCCGCGGGTGCTGATCGTCGATCAGCCGACCTGGGGCCTGGATGCCGGCGCCGCGGCGCGGGTGCACCAGGCCCTGTTCGAACTGCGTGACGCCGGTTCGGCGATCCTCGTCGTCTCCGAGGACGTCGACGAGCTGCTGACGATCTGTTCGCGGTTGCACGTGATCTCGTGCGGCCGGCTGTCGCCGTCGATCGACGTCGACACGATCGACATCGACGACGTCGGTCGCTGCATGGCCGGTGATCCCGTCGACGAGCGACGAGTCGAGTGCCATGAGCCTGCTTGAGACGCGACCCGCCGCCGGTGATCCCGCATCGCGTGTGGCGCGCGCGTTCGCCCCGCCGCTGGTCGCGATCGCACTGACCGTGATCTCGGCGATGGTGCTGTTCGTGCTGCTCGGGCGCGATCCGGGGGCCGCGCTGCGTGTGCTGTTCCTGGCGCCGTTCGAGGACTTGCCGGAACTGGCGCTGAAAGCGGCGCCGCTCGCGTTGTGCGCCGCGGGCCTTGCGGTGAGCTTCCGCGGCAACGTCTGGAACATCGGCGCCGAAGGCCAGCTGGTGGTCGGCGCGATCGCCGCCGGCGCGGTCGCGATGCAGGTTGCCCCCGAGGCCACGTTCGAGTGGTGGCCGATCGCGCTGCTGGCCGGTGCGGCCGGCGGCATCGGCTGGGCCGCGATCACCGGCTGGCTGCGTGATCGCTTCGGGGCCAACGAGATCCTGGTCAGCCTGATGCTGGTCTACGTGGCGCAGCTGCTGCTCGGCGCGCTGCTCGAAGGGCCCTGGCGCGACCCCGACGCGCAGGATCCGCAGACGAGGATGTTCGAGGCCGCGGCGTTGTTGCCGGTGTGGCTGGCGGGCACACGACTGCATGTCGGCGTGCCGCTTGCCCTGGTGGTCGTGCTGGGGGTCTGGCTGTTCCAGATGCGAAGCGCCGCCGGCTACCGGATCCGGGTCGGCGGCATGGCGCCGCACGCGGCGGCGTACGCCGGTTTCAACGGCCGCGCATCGTTATGGATCGCGCTGGTGATCAGCGGCGGCTGCGCGGGCCTGGCGGGTGCGCTCGAGGCGATCGGCCCGACCGGCCAGCTGACGCCGGCGATCTCCAGCGGCTTCGGCTTCACCGCGATCATCATCGCGTTCATGGCGCGGCTCAATGCCGGCGCGAGCCTGCTCGCCGCGCTGGCGCTCGCGGTGATCCATGTCGGCGGTGAACTCGCGCAGTCGCGCCTGTCGCTGCCGCCGACGTTGACCGGCGTCTTCCAGGGGCTGCTGCTGTTGTACCTGCTGCTGGCCGACACGCTGGCCGGGCACCGGATCCGATGGAACTGGTCGGCGTCCTGATCGCGGCCGCGCTGGTCGCGGGCACGCCGTTGCTGCTGGCGGGGCTGGGCCTGCTCGTCACCGAACGTGCGGGAGTGGTCAACCTCGGTGCCGAGGGCATGATGCTCGGTGGCGCGTTCGCCGCGTTCGCCGCCGGCCACGCCAGCGGGCAACCGTGGATCGGATTCACCGCGGGTATCGCGGTCGGGACCGTGATGGGTGCGCTGTTCGGGCTGTTCGCGCTGACGCTTCGAGCCAACCAGTACGCCAGCGGACTGGCGATCACGCTGTTGGCCACCGGCCTGTCCGCCCACGTCGGCAAGGCGTGGATCGGCACCCCGTTGCCGTGGGCCGTCGCTCCGCTGCTCGATCGGCTCGGCGACGTGCCGCTGATCGGCCCCGCGCTGCTGTCGCAGACCGCGCCGGTCTACTTCGCGGTGATCGCGTGTGCGACGATCGCGATCGGACTCGAGAAGTCGCGCGCCGGGCTCGTGCTGCGTGCGATCGGTGAATCGCCGCAGGCGGCCTATCGCTGCGGGTTGCCGGTGTCGGCATCACGTTGGCTGGCGGTCCTGTTCGGCGGCGCGATGTGTGGGCTCGCCGGTGCGTTCGTCGCGCTGGTGTGCACACCCACCTGGAGCGAGGCGATGGTCGGTGGCCGCGGCTGGATCGCGCTGGCACTGACCACGATCGCCACCTGGCGGCCATGGCGGCTGCTGGCCGGTGCCTACCTGGTCGGCGCGGTCACCATCGTGCAGTTCCACCTTCAAAGCCGCGGTGTGCCGATCGCCTCGCAGTGGCTGGCGATGCTGCCCTACCTGGCGACGATCCTCGTGCTGGTGCTGATCTCGCGGCGCCCGGACTGGATTCGACGTAACATGCCCGCGGCGCTGGGGCGGCAGTTCGTCGCGGACTAGGGCCCGTTAACGCGAGTTCCGTCGGAGCATGTTTCGTCCAAAGGGCGCTGCCACGAGGCGGCGATTCGTCCGGTCCATCGTCGCCGTCGGCGCGGTTCCGTTCGCCGGTGCGGCGACGGCGCAGGCGCCCCTGGGGGTCGGGTTCGTCTACGTTGGACCGGTCGGCGAGGCGGGCTGGACCTATTCACACGACGTCGGTCGGCGCGCGGTCGAGGCCACGTTCGGCGAACGTGTGAAGACGACCTACGTCGAAGCGGTGTCCGAGGGACCGGATGCGGAGCGGGTGATCCGCGACCTGGTCCGCCAGGGCAACGGCCTGATCTTCGCGACCTCGTTCGGCTACGGCAACGCGATGGCCAAGGTCGCACGCCAGTTCCCGAACGTGCGCTTCGAACACGCGACCGGCCACAAGACCGCAGACAATCTCGCGGTCTACGATGTGCGCACCTACGAGGGGGCGTACCTGGCCGGTGTGGTCGCCGGCCGCGTGTCGAAGTCGGCCCAGCTCGGCGTCGTCGCCTCGATCCCGATCCCGGAGGTGATCCGCAACATCAATGCGTTCACGCTCGGCGCGCGCCAGGGCAATCCGAAGGTGCGCACCCGGGTGGTCTGGGTCAACAAGTGGTTCGATCCGGGCAAGGAGCGCGAGGGGGCGCTGGCACTGATCGGGCAGGGTTGCGACGTGCTGATGCAGAACACCGACTCACCCGCCGTGGTCCAGGCCGCCGGCGAGAAGGGCGTGTTCGCGTTCGGATGGGATTCGGACATGAGCCGGTACGGTCCGAAGGCCCACTTGGGCGCCTCGGTGATCCAATGGGGCGTGTACTACACGAAGGTGGTCGGTGACGTGCTGGCCGGCCGCTGGATGAAGGGCGAGACCTGGTGGGGCCTGGCCGAGGGCATGATCGACCTGACCCAGCTCAGCGCGGCGGTGCCCGATGGCGTGCGGCAGCAGGTCGCGCGCCGGCGCGTCGAGATCGTCAGCGGCCGGTCGCCGATCTGGATCGGTCCGCTGAAGGACCAGAGGGGCCAGTTGCGGCTCGCGACCGAGAGGACGTGGGCCGACAAGGAACTGAAGGTGATGGACTTCTATCTGGAAGGGGTCGACGGCGTGATACCGAGGTGACGACAGATCCGCGATTCCCGTCCGCACGTCCATCCACCATGTCGGGGTAACCATGGCATCAAAACCTCCCGCCGCTGGCGGCGCACGTCAGTACCGTTACTACGAGCTGGTGATGGCGGGTTTCGTCGCCGTCTACCTGTGCTCGAACCTGATCGGTCCGGCCAAGGCCGCCACGCTGGACCTGCCGGGCATCGGCCCGTTCACGTTCGGCGCCGGCGTGTTGTTCTTCCCGATCTCCTACGTGTTCGGAGACATCCTGACCGAGGTCTACGGCTACGCCCGCGCCCGGCGCGTGATCTGGGCCGGCTTCGGTGCGATGTTGTTCGCCTCGGTGATGGCCTGGGTGGTCGTGCACCTGCCGCCGGCGGCCGGCTGGCAGCACCAGGCCGCCTACGAGGTTGCGTTCGGCAACACCTGGCGCATCGTTGGTGCGTCGCTGACCGCGTATTTCTGCGGCGAGTTCGTCAACTCGTACGTGCTGGCGAAGATGAAACTGGCCACCGCGGGGCGCCACCTGTGGATGCGCACGATCGGCTCGACCGTCGTCGGCGAGGGGGTCGATTCGCTGATCTTCTATCCGCTGGCGTTCTGGAACAGCGGCATCATCCCCAATGAACTGGTGCCGACGCTGATGTTGTCGCAGTGGATCGCGAAGACCACGGTCGAGGTGGTGTTCACGCCGTTGACCTATCGGATCGTCGGGTTTCTCAAGCGGGCCGAGGGTGAGGACTACTACGATCGGGGCACCGATTTCACTCCGTTCAAGCTGTCGGCCTGATGAGCACACTCGCCCTGTCCTGGACCCTCGCGCGGCGCGACTGGCGCGCCGGTGAACTGCGCCTGCTGCTGCTGGCGCTGGTGATCGCGGTTGCGTCGATCGCCAGCGTCGGGTTCTTCGTCGACCGGATGCGCCAGGCCCTGTCGCTGGAGGCGCGGCAACTGCTCGGCGCCGACCTGGTGATCGTCTCGGATGCACCGATCGCGGCCCGCTGGCGCGACGATGCGGTCGCGCGCGGGTTGTCGGTCGCCGAGACCGTCACCTTCCCGAGCATGGTGCTGGCCGGTGATCGCACGTTGCTGGCCTCGATCAAGGCGGTCTCCGAGGGTTATCCGCTGCGCGGCAGGCTGCGCGTGGCCGACGTGCCGAACCAGCCCGATCGGTTCGCCGACGGCGTGCCCGAGCGCGGCGCGGCGTGGGCGGACGCGCAGGTGCTGCAGGCGCTCGGGGTGAGCACCGGCGGCGAGGTGCGACTCGGTGAGACGACGCTGCGCACGCCTCGTGTGATCACCCTCGAGCCGGACCGGGGTGCGAACTTCGTCAACTTCCTGCCCCGGGTGATGATCCGCGTCGAGGACCTGGCCGCAACGCAGCTGGTCCAGCCCGCGAGCCGGGTCTCGTATCGGCTGCTGGTCGCCGGAGACCGCGAGGCGGTCGCCGCGTTCCAGCGCGACGCGAAATCGAAGCTGAGCCGCGGCCAGCAGCTCGAGTCGATCGACGGTGGTCGACCCGAAGTCCGCGCGACCCTCGATCGCGCCGAACGGTTCCTCGGCCTGGTCGCTCTGCTGTCGGCGATGATCGCCGCGGTGGCGATCGCCCTGGCGTCACGGCGCTTCGCCGAGCGGCACCTGGACGGCTGTGCGGTGATGCGCGCGATCGGTGTCACCCAGGGCCGGCTGCAGACGCTGCTCGGGCTCGAACTGCTCTGGCTGGCGATCGGCGGCGGCCTGCTGGGCGCCTTCGTCGGCTGGCTGATCCACTTCGCGCTGGTCGCGGTGATCGCGCCGCTGATCGTGCTGACGCTGCCACCGCCGACGGTGCTGCCCGGACTGCAGGCGATGGCCGC